>NZ_JBWKDW010000001.1:120239-325758 GCF_056435735.1 Streptomyces sp. NPDC043878 | reverse complement strand
GCCCCCCCCCCCCCCCCCCCCCCCCCCCCCCGGACCGGGTGCGGTGGGTCTCTTCCCCCCCCCCCCCCCCCCCCGGTCCGCTCGCCGAACCCAAGGCGGCCGGCGGGCTCGACGGGTCCAAGGTCTGTGGGGACGGCTGCCACATGCGCGCGAAAGAGGGGAGCTGACGCGGGTCCGTCGTCGGTCGGCCGGTGGAAGGCGGGCAGCGAACACAAGTGAGCCACGGGGCGGTGGATCACCTCTCAGCTCGCCGGGAACCGCCGAGTTCCCGCAACGACCGAGGGCCCCGCGGGAAGAGCCGGCGAGGTGACCCAGACCCGCGCCCTCATCGACAACATCCCGCCACGGTCACATGCCCGGGCCGCCCACAGCGCCCCCTGCCCTGCTCGGGACACGAGCAGGCGGCATCCGCTGAACTGCGGTCGCACATTTGGTCACTTGCCCTCGGTCGGCCCGTGGCCCGTCGGATGCCCGTCCGACGAGAGTGAGGCCGCTGCGGTCGAGCGGGCGTACTCGGTGGGAGTCTGACCGTAGTGCTTCTTGAAGGTCCGGGTGAAGTGGCTGCTGTCCGCGAACTGCCAGTGTGCGGCGAGTTCCGAGATACTCAGGCGACCTGACGGCGCGGTGAGGGCGAGCCGGGCCTCGTGCAGTCGCCGGTGGCGGATGTAGGTGGTCACCTGCTCTCCCACGGCGGCGAATGCCCGGTGCAGCGTACGGACGGAGACATTGAGTTCACGAGCGAGCATCGCAGGAGAAAGTTCGGGATCAGCGAGCCGACGGTCCGCGAGGTCCTTGGCCGCCTGGGTGAGCGCGGGGGCCAGCCGGGGTTCCACATCGTCGAACCGGCCCTTCGCCACCGCCTTGGCCAGCTCGATCAGCGCGCCGTGGGCGGCTTCCACACCGACCCGGCCGAGGTCGGCCACAGTTGTCTGGATCATGCTGGCGAAGGCCGTCAGCAGGCGTATCTCGGCCGAGTCCGCCGGGCCGGTGACGGCCCGGTTCCCGAGCAGGGGTTTGAGCTCGCCGGGGGGCAGGACGAAGAACTTCGCCGTGAGGTGCGCCGTCGTCTCGAAGGCCGTCAGGCGCCCGACGTGCCGGACGAGGAACTGCCCGGCCGGTACGGTCTGCTCGCCGTAACCGGGCGGGCCGCCCAGAGTCCATGCGCCGCGCCGCACCACGTACATTGCCACCAGATCCTGATCGCCGCCCGGGGCGTCCGCGGTCCGGGTCGCCGACGCGGCGTGAAGATCGGCGATCGCCGCGCCGTGCACCTTGGCCACGCGGCCCTTGACCCGGAAGTCACCGACCGTGTCCGGGGTGAAGGCCGGCAGTTGGAAGACATCGTCGCCGACCTGCGTCTCCCACCCGCGCCGGAAGGCGTCGTGTCCCCGCGGTGCGGCGCCCGGGGCGGTCGAGTCCACCGAGAACACCCCGCGCGCGTCGTCGTCCTCCGCTCGCGTACCGTTCATCACTCTCCGATCCCCCCACGGCGTTGTTTCGACGCCATCCATCCCGCGGTGCTCGTGTTCCGTGCGGACGTCGCCGTGGTTCATGTGGGCGCTGTGCCAATCCTCCTACAATCGGCCCGCAGGGCAGCGGTCGAGGGGCACGGCTGACGCGTTGTCAGTCAGCGGGATGAGCTGATCGCCCGCGTTGGTCGCGGGCTGCTCACTCGTGAAGGCGCGAGGCTGTCGAAGGTTCGTCGGCAGTGGGCGCCGACTTGAGGGCCCCCACCGCCTAGTGCCGCGACAGGCAACGTTCGCCCCGTCGCGACGCCCGGCACGCTCCCCCACTGCCGTAAGGGCGTGGGAGGTGCCCCCACTCGCCGCACCAGCCGAAGACCCGAGTACGTCCAGTACGAGGGCCCTGGCCGGCACTCCCCCAGCCTCCGGCCGGGGGGACCCCCAGAGCACGCACCGGACGCCGCTCCTTCACGGGCAAACGTTGCCTGCCACGGCACTAGTGGTGGGGAGGCGGCGCTGTCAGACCCCTGTGCCACTCTGCGTGTCATGACCTCAGTCAAGGATCCAGAAGACTTTGTGGGTGTCACGGACCCCGTTGACACCCTGTTACGGCGATGTGTGGATCACATCAACCGCAATCGCGAGGTGTGCACGGTCAAAGCAGAATGGTTCGCCTACATAGGGGAGTTGACGCTGGATGGGACGGTTACCTGGTTCGGGATGGGGCGCGGCGGCTGGTATCACGACGGACTGCCCGCAGGACTGAGCAAGGCTCCGGTGTACGCGGGCTTCCACTGGTGCCGGGAGGACGACAAGCCTCCAGTCGCCCGGGCCGACATCGTCGTCGTGCCGCTGGCGGACGCCGCCCGTATCGCGGCGGCCGACTGGGGGGATGGATACAACGGCTACGAACCGGCCCCGCTGGACGGATACGCCGTCCTGTGCAGCGACCCGTTCGACCCGAAGCGGGCCGGCGAGGAAGGCGCCGAGGCCCATCTCCGCGACGCCAAGTGCGTCATCGCGGCCGGCGACAGGGAGGGTCGCCAAGCCAACTACGCCGAGATCATCACCGATCCGGACCGCGGAGGCAACGCCCTGTTCTTTCCTGTCGAGGGGGAGGAGAGGGACGGCTACTCGGCAGTGGAGCCGGACGGAACCGTTGTCTGCCTCGCTTTCATCGACTACGACTTCGACTAGCGGGCGGCAGGGTGACCACAGGCAGCACCGTCGTGAGTGTCTTGCTCCCACTCACGGACGGAGGCTACGGCTCTCCACCGACATCCGCGAGCGGCCCTGCACGGCTGTCGATCGTCGGCACGAGCCAGCTCCTTCGACGGACCCGAAGCCCTCGCACGCCTTCACCCGGGCAGCGCGCCGGGTGGGCTGATCCCTTCTTCCGCCCCGTCAACACCACCGACGCGGCGTCGCGGTTGACCCGATCCTGCCGCGCCCACGCCTCGGTCCGGGCGGCGAGCGCCAGGTAGTACCGGAAGTGCCCGGGCCGGCCTTGTCCAGCACTGCGGCGCGCACGGGTCGGATGCCGGGTCCGCGCACCAGTCGCGGCGCGTGGCCCAAAGCCCCCCTTGCAGCCGAGCCACACACCCCTGTTGGTACCGCCCGCCCCCTCTGTGTGGAGAGGCGGCGGTGGTCACCTGGGCACGCGCAGCCTATGCGCGCCGCCGGCCGGCCACGGTCTTGACGTCCGGACGGAGATATCGTCGACGGAATCCTCGTCACCTGTCGGATTCCGCGGAGGCCCTTCGTCGTCCTCGTGAAACACCCGAAAGGAGAACGGTCATGGAGTACGTGTTGTTCGTCGCCACCGACCCCGCCGGGGAACCGACCGACGAGAACCCCCAGGCGTGGGTCGAGCAGTGGAACGACCGCGGCATCCGTGTCGAGGGAATGCCTCTCAAGCCGGTCACCGAGACCAGGACGGTCCGCGTCCGCGGCGACCGGATGCTGGTCACCGACGGCCCGTTCGCCGAGACAGCCGAGTGGATCGCCGGATACGACCTCATTGAGGCCGCCGACCTCGACGAGGCGATCGAGGTCGCTGCGTCGCATCCGATGGCGACCGGCGGACGCATCGAGATCCGGCCGGTCGAACCGCTCGACCTCGGACCGGGCACCGAGAACGTCCCGCATGAGGGCGACGCGCCCGCCTCTCGCTTCCTCGGGATCTTCCGGACGGACCCGAGTGCGCTGTCCGATGCCCCCGACCCCGCCGCGGTGGCCGAGTGGGTCCGCGAGGGCCTCGCGTCCGGCCACTGTCTCGGCGGGCGGCACCTGCATCCCGTCGAGGACGCCACCCTCGTGCGCCGCCGCGCGGGGGAACTGCTGATCACCGATGGCGCGTACACGGACGTGCGGGAGTGGGTGTCCGGGATCGTGTTCGTCGACGGCGAGTGGGAGGAGGCGATCGACTACCTCTCCCGCTCCCCGATGGCGCGGTCCGGGATCGCCGAGTTGCGTGAGTTCTGGACGGACTTCTCGTGAAAACCGGGCCGGCGGAGGTGCGGGCGGCGCTCGCCGAGGCGTACCGCGGCGAGTGGGGCGTCGTGTTCGGCACGGTCGTGGGCATGACCGGGGACTGGGAGCTGGCTGAGGACTGCGCGCAGGACGCGTTCGCCCGCGCCCTGCCGGCCTGGGAGCGGGACGGCGTACCGCACCGGCCGGGGGCATGGCTGGTGACCGCCGCGAGGCACCGCGCCCTGGACGTGCTGCGCCGCCGGACGGCCGAGCGCGGCAAGCTTGCACAGGTCGCCGCGATCGAGGCGGTCCGCGAGCCGCAGCCGCCCGGGGACGAGCGGCTGCGGCTGGTGTTCACCTGCTGCCACCCGGCGCTCCCTCTCGAATCCCGGGTGGCACTGACCCTTCGCGCGGTCAGCGGCCTCACCACGCGCGAGATCGCCCGCGCCTTCCTGGTCGGCGAGGACACCGTGTCGCAGCGGATCCTGCGGGCGAAACGCAAGATCGCGACGGCCGGGATCCCCTACCGGGTGCCGCCGCCCGGGGCGCGCGCCGAACGGCTGGAAGGGGTTCTCGCCGTCATCTACCTCGTGTTCACCGAGGGGTACGCACCGAGCGACGGCACGACCGTCCGCGACGTGCTCGCCGAGGAGGCCGTCCGGCTCGCCCGGCTCGTCGCCGCCGAGGCGCCACAGGAGCCGGAGGCGCGGGGGCTGCTGGCGCTGCTGTTGCTCCAGCATTCGAGGCGCGCCGCCCGGCTCGACGCGGACGGCGGGCTGGTCACGCTGGAACGCCAGGACCGGATGCGCTGGGACCACGCGCTCATCGCCGAGGGCGTGGCCCTCGCCGGTGAGGCGGTCACGGCGGGCGGCCCGTACGCGCTCCAGGCCGCGATCGCCGCGCAGCACGCAATCGCCCCGGTCGCGGCCGCGACCGACTGGGTGGCGATCGTGGCGTTGTACGACCGTCTCCTCGCTCTGCGAAGCAACCCGGTCGTGGCGCTCAACCGCGCGGTCGCTGTCGGGATGCGCGACGGCCCGCAGGCGCAGCTGGACGCCGTCGAAGCCCTCGGCACGCCTAAACAGCTGGCCGGGAACCACGCGGTGGCCGCCGTCCGCGCGGACGCGCTGCGCCGCCTCGGCCGCGTCCGCGAGGCGGCGGAGGCGTACCGGGCGGCGGCGACGATCGCCCCGAGCAGGGCGATCGCTGGAGAGTACGCGCAGCGGGTCGCCGAGTTGGGGCGGGACGCTTGACGATGCTTCGGCACATGTCGCCGCGCCGTTGGCGGATGCCCGCCCCGCGCACTGCCGGGTGGAGGGGGACCCGCTCGTCGCAGGTGCGATCGTTGCCCCGCTGGTGTGCGTCACCCGCGGGCCGCGCACAGGTCGGACGGCGTCGGGGACGTAGCGTTTGTGTGCAGGGTGTGAAGGAGGCGGGTACGGCAAGAGGTTATCCGCTGCTGTGCGGGAGTGGTGGGTGGCGTCTGAGAGGGTGGTGGGTATGGACATCGATCGCAGGAACAACGTCACCGTCACCGGCAATCCGCAGGGGCGGACGGTGGTGCTGGCGCACGGGTTCGGCTGTGATCAGAACATGTGGCGGCTCACGGTGCCGGCGCTGGCCGAGGACTACCGGGTGGTGATGTTCGACTACGTGGGATCGGGCCGTTCGGATCCGGCCGCGTTCTCGGCGGAGCGTTACGCCTCTCTCGACGGCTATGCCCGGGACGTGGTCGAGGTGTGTGAAGCGCTGGACCTGCGTGACGCGGTGTTCGTGGGGCACTCGGTCAGCGCGATGATCGGGGTGCTGGCCGCCGGCCTGGCTCCGGAGCGCATCGGGGCGCTGGTGATGGTCGCTCCGTCACCGCGTTACATCGACGACGAGGGCTACCGGGGTGGATTCAGTGCGGAGGACATCGACGAGCTGCTCGGCTCACTGGAGTCCAACTATCTGGGCTGGTCGGCGGCGATGGCACCGGTGATCATGGGGAACGCGGAGCGGCCCGAGCTCGGTGACGAGCTGACGAACAGTTTCTGCGCCACCGATCCGGAGATGGCGCAGGTCTTCGCCCGGGCCACGTTCCTGTCGGATTCGAGGGACGACCTGAAGCGGGTGAGCGTGCCGACGCTCGTGCTGGAATGCACCCAGGACGCCATCGCGCCCCGGGAGGTCGGCGCCTTCGTCCACCAGGCGATCCCCGGCTCGACGCTGATCACCCTCGATGCCACCGGGCACTGCCCGCACCTGTCCGCGCCCGATGCCACCAACGGAGCGATCACCGGATTCCTGGCCGGCCTGCGCTGATGTACCCGACCGGGCAGCAACCCGACCCGCAGAGCACCGGCGACGACAAGACGGCGAATGCGGCGTTCGCCGCGCTGCTGGAGGACAGCGCCGAGGAGTTGTACGAGAGCGCGCCGTGCGGATACCTGTCCACGCTGATGGACGGCACCATAGCGAAGATCAACGGCACCCTGCTGCACTGGCTCGGTCGGGAGCGGGACGCGGTGGTGGGCAGGATGCGGTTCACCGACCTGCTGACCGTGGGCGGCAAGCTTTACCACGAGACGCACTTCGCGCCGCTGCTGCGCATGCAGGGCGAGATCGGCGGCATCGCCCTGGAGATCAGACGGGCCGACGGCGGACGCATGCCGGTACTGGTCTCCTCCATGGTCAAGCAGAGCGGCAGTGGCGAGCCGTTGCTGATCCGTACCACCCTTTTCGACGCCCGCGACCGCCGCGCTTACGAAGCCGAACTCCTGCGGGCCCGGAAGGAAGCCGAGGAAGCGCGCAGACAGGCGGAGGCCGACCGAGCCCGGCTCCAGGACGCTCTGGCCGTGCTCCAGCAGTCACTGCTGCCCGACTTCCTCCCGGTCGTGCCCGGAATGGAGACGGCCGTCCACTACCGCACCGCCTCCCCCGACCGGCTCGGCGGCGACTTCTACGACCTCTTCCCCGTCGACGGCAAACGCTTCGCCTTCTTCCTGGGCGATGTGTGCGGCAAGGGCCCCCAGGCCGCCGCCGTCACCTCGCTGACCCGCTATACGCTGCGTGCCGCAGCCCTGCACGACCCTGACCCCGTCTCCGCCCTCTCCACCCTCAACAAGGTGCTGCACGCGCGCTACACCGGTGGTGATCCGCGCTATTGCACGGTCGTCTTCGGCATCGTCGAACCCGATTCCGTGACCGGGCAGGCCGCCGTCCGCATCGCCTCGGGCGGCCACCCGTCGGCCCTCGTCCTGCGGGCCGACGGCACGGCCGACTTCCTGCCCACCCCTGGCGGCTTCCTCGTCGGCGCCCTGCCCGACGCCCGCTTCGCCACCGCGACCACCGTCCTCGCACCCGGCGACACCCTGCTGCTCTACACCGACGGCCTCACCGAGGCCCGCACCAGCGAGGACCGCGGCAGCCTGTACGGGGACGAGGCGCTGCGAGACTTCACCGCCGAACACGCCGGCCGGTCCCCGCAAGCCGTCGTCGAGGCCCTGACGGGCCTGTTGGACGACTTCGGCGACAGACTCGACGACGACACCGCCCTGCTCGCCCTCGGCGTTCCCGCCCCCGGCCCCGGGACCGGAACCGCCGAATGAGCCCGGGCTGAAGATCACCGCCCGGGACGCCACGACCGGTCCCGTCCTGGAGATCACAGGCGGAATCGACTGCACCACCGCCACCGAACCGCGGGACCGGCTGACCACGCTCACAGCCGGGCCGGCGCCACGTCCTGGCCCTGACCGGCCCGGAATGCTGCGACTCCAACGGCATCAGCGCACTGATCGCCGCCCGTGATCTCGCCCACGCCGCTCGGGCCGACCACCCGCTCGCTGTGGTGGCCGCCCACATCCTGCGCGTCGTTCCGCGGCCGGCGCTCCCAGCTGCGCGGCGGGCGGTTCCGCGCCGGGCACGGCGGAAAGGAGCGGCAGCCTCCGGGCCGCTATGAGGTCGCGCGCACCGCGGCTTCGGTCAGGGTGGTCGCCGTGTGTACGGCGCTGGCGACCGCGGTCTGTGGATCGAGCCCGCACAGGTCGGTGAGCGTGAAGAGCGCCTCCGCGCTGACGACCACGGCGAGGTCCCGCTTGAGCTGGGTGAAGCCTTCCGGATCCGTCGTTCCCAGCGTGCCTTCGAGGGGGGCGAGCGCGTGGTCGATCAGGCCGAAGCGGATCCCGGGGCGTGCGGACGCTGTCGCGGGCTGGGTGATGGTGGCCGAGATCATCGCGCGCACCGATCCCTGGCGGCCGAGTATGCCGCGGAGCAGGAACTCGCAGGCGAAGGCGACGCGTTCGACGGGGTCGGCGGAGTCCGCGACCGGCGCGAGCGCCTCGGCCGGGGCCGGCCAGACACCGGCCAGGGCCTCGCTGATCAGGGAGGGCAGATCGGGGAAGTACCGGTAGGCGGTGGCCTCCGAGACCAGGGCCGCGCGGGCGATCTCCGGCATGGTCACCTCGCCGCCCGTGTCGATGAGTTCACGGGCGGTCTGCACGATCGCCGTACGCGTGCGCTTCTTCTGGTTGGTGCGGCCGGTGTCGGTCTGCGTCGTCGCCATCGATGCGTCCTCATTTCCTGCCTGTGCACATCCCGGAACATCCCGGCACACTTTAGCACGGTCGGCCCTCGTTATGAGAGTGCACTTGCATAACGGTGGCCAACCCTCTAGTTTCGTTCCCGAGGGTTCGTGAGAGCCCGCTCTCACAAACGAAGGGCATGGCCATGAACGGCACGAGCGAGGAGCCCGCAGTGAACGAGGTATCGGTGGTCGGTCCCGACGACGGCGAGACGATCCGCCTGGGCCCGACGCAGATGCGCATCCTGGAGGACGGCAGCACCACCGGGCACCGTCTCGGCATCGGTGAGATCACCATCGCCCCGCACACCCAGGGCCCGCCCCAGCATCGGCACGCCCAGCACGACGAGGGCTTCTACGTCGTCTCCGGCACCGTGCACTTCACCGTCGGCGAGGCGACCCACGTCGCCCCGGCCGGCACGCTCGCGATGATCCCGCCCGGCGCACCGCACACGTTCGCCAATCCCGGCGACGAGCCGGCGGTGATGCTCAACACCTTCACGCCCGACCTGTACGTGCAGTACTTCCGCGACCTGCGGGACATGATCGCCGGCGGCCAGGAGCTGAACCCGGAGTCGACGATCGCGGTGATGAGCCGCTACGCCACCGTCCCCGCCACCGACTTCGCGTAACGCCCCGCCGACTACGCCGCCTTCACCCGTAGACCGCCCAACCTCCGCGCAGAACAGTTCACTTGAGGAGCACTTCCGTGATCAGCACCACGCACACCGTCACCCTCGACGAGGGCGACCTCGACATCACCGTCGACCTCCACGGCGAGAAGGGGCGCCCCTTCCTGCTCCTGCACGGCGGTGGCGGCCCCCAGACCGTCACCGCGTTCGCCGCGTTCCTGTCCGAGCAGCGGCCGGCGAGGGTCTTCGTCCCCGTCCACCCCGGCTTCGGCGCCACCGCTCGACCCGACTGGCTGACCGACGTCACCGCCCTGGCCCAGGCGTACATACGGCTGCTCGACGTGCTCGGCCTGGAGGACGTGGCCGTCGTCGGCAACTCCATCGGCGGGTGGATCACCGCCGAGATCGCCGCGCTCGGCAGCGAGCGGATCACGAGCGTCACCCTCATCAACGCGGTCGGCGTCGACGTCCCCGGCCACCCCGTCGCCGACACCTTCTCCCTCACCCCCGTCGAGCTGTCCCGGCTCTCCTTCCACGACCCCTCGAAGTTCCGCTTCGACCCCAGCTCGCTCTCCGACGAACAGCGCGCGGTCATGGCCGGCAACCGCACCGCGCTGCAGATCTACGCGGGCCCCGACAGCATGGCCGATCCCACCCTGCGCGAGCGTCTGGCCAAGGCCACGGTGCCCGCCCTGGTCGCCTGGGGAGAGAGCGACCAGGTCGTGGACGCGGACTACGGACGGGCCTACGCGGCAGCCATCCCCGGTGCCCGGTTCGAACTGCTGCCCGGCACCGGTCACATGCCCCAGGTGGAGACCCCCGAACAACTCCTGCCCGTGGTGTGGGACTTCGCGGACGCCTACGCCACCACCCGGCCCACCGACTGATCCGGGGCCACCACATGTCCGTAGCCCTGCAAGCACCCGAAGCGTCAGAACCGCCTGAACCGCCGGAGACATCCGGGCCACGCGAGCCGACCGGAGGGCACGCGTCGGCCGAACCCGCCCTCCGGCGGCGGCAGTCGATCGTTCTGGCCGTGTGCTGCCTCAGCGTGCTGCTGGTCAGCCTCGACACCACCATCCTCAACGTCGCGCTGCCCGCCATACAGCGCGACCTCGACTCCTCGGTCTCCGGCCTGCAGTGGACGCTCGACGCCTACACCATCGTGCTCGCCTCGCTCCTGACCCTGGCCGGCTCCACGGCCGACCGCGTCGGGCGACGGCGGATCTTCCGGCTCGGACTCCTCGTCTTCACCGGCGGGTCGCTGCTGTGCAGCCTGGCGCCGACGCTTGGGTGGCTGGTGGTCTTCCGGATGGTGCAGGCACTGGGCGGCTGCATGCTCACACCGGTCGCCATGGCCATCCTCACCAACTCCTTCACCCAGCCCCGCGAGCGAGCGCGCGCGATCGGTGTATGGGGCGGGGTCGTCGGCATCAGCATGGCGGCCGGACCGATCCTCGGCGGCGCGCTGGTGCAGTCGGCCGGCTGGCGGTCGGTGTTCTGGCTCAACGTGCCGATCGGCCTGGCCGCGCTGCTTCTCGCCACGCTGTACATCCCCGAGTCACGGGCGCCTCACGCCCGCCGTGCCGACCCAGTGGGCCAACTGCTGGCCATCACCTTCCTCTGCACCCTCACGTACGCCATCATCGAGGCGCCGGACCAGGGCTGGACCTCCCCGCCGATCGTGGCGTGCCTCATCACGGCCACGGGCGCGCTGGTCGGCTTCGTTCCCTACGAGAGCCGTCGCACGGAACCTCTCATCGACCCCCGCCTGTTTCGCAGCGCGTCCTTCAGCGGGGCCACCGCCACCGCGGTCCTCGCCTTCGCCGCACTCGGCGGTTTCCTGTTCGCCAACACCGTCTACCTGCAACGAGTCCTGGGCCTGAGCGCCCTGGACGCCGGCCTGCACCTGCTGCCGATGGCGGTGCCGGCCCTGGTGTGCCCGCCGCTGTCCGGGCGGATCGTGGGCAGCCGCGGCCCGCGGATCCCGCTGCTGCTCGCAGGGGCGGGCATCACCGCCAGCGGACTGCTGGCCGTGCTCGCCACCCGCTCCTCCCACCCCTCCTACACACTCCTGTCCCTGACCTACGCGCTGTTCGGCCTCGGCTTCGGCTTCGTCAACGCGCCGATCACCCATACGGCGGTCTCCGGCCTGCCGCGCGCCCAGGCCGGGGTGGCCGCCGCCATCGCCGCGACCAGCCGCCAGGTCGGCTCCTCGCTCGGCGTCGCGGTGATCGGCGCCACGATCGCCGCTGGGACACGCCCGGCGGCCTGGTGGATCATCGCCGGCTGTGGCCTGGCCATCCTGGTCCTGACCGCGCTGACACGTCCCACCGCCGGTGGCGCCGACTGACGGTGCGAAGCCCAACCGGAGGGGGCCAGCGCGGCCCCCGGCTCGCGCCGGTGCCGCGCGGCGGGGCCCGGACGGGCGCGGCGAGGGCGAGCGGCACGGGGAACCCCACCCGCCAGGGGTGACCCGGCACCGTGAATGTGTCGGGGAGGCGCAGTGCTCAAGCGCGCACGCTGTGAATCGTCGAGGAAGCATGGAAGAGCGGGGACGGCACGCTGCGGCTGATCGTCTTCCTGGGAGCGGCCACCTGCGCACTCACCCTCGGTGGTGGCGCCTGGCTCGCGGGCCCGCTGCAGCGGTGCTGAGGCGTGATCCAGATTTCTCGGAGTTCGGCGGTCTGAGGTTGTCGAGAGCGTGCCACCGGCTCCGTCCCAGGGACATCAGCGGCCACCGCCGGCCGCACGCGGAAGAAGGAGAAGCCAGCATGGCGATTCAGCGGATGGACAACGTCGGCATCGTCGTCGAGGACATGGATGCCGCCATCGCGTTCTTCGTGGAACTCGGTATGGAGCTGGAGGGCAGGGCGGAGGTCGAGGGCCTCGTCGCCGACCAGTGCACCGGACTCGACGGCGTCCGCTGTGACATCGCGATGGTCCGGACCCCGGACGGTCACAGCCGGCTCGAGCTGTCGAAGTACCGCAGCCCCGCGGCGATCAGCGCCGGGCCGCGCAACAGGCCGCACAACATCCTGGGCACGCACCGCGTCATGTTCGCCGTCGACGACATCGAGGACACCGTCGCCCGCCTGCGCCCTCACGGCGCCGAACTCGTCGGCGAGCTCGCCCGGTTCGAGGACAGCTATCTGCTCTGCTACGTCCGCGGCCCGGAGGGCATCATCGTCGGACTGGCCGAACAGCTGCGCTGAGAAGGAGAAACCGAACCGCGTGATACTCCAGCAGCGTTTCGCCATCCGGCCTGGTGTGGCGGGTCCAGGACGCCGTCTCCGCTCGGTGTCCGGGCTGGAGAGGGGCTGTCACGCTTCGGCGAGCAGTACCCGCGGGGCGACGGCGGTCTGGTCGTCGCACGCCGCGATGTGCACCACGGCCAGCCCCGGCTGGTTCACGCGCGCTTCGAGGTGAGGCGACGGCGTGCAGGACATGGCCGGCGCGGAGTCGGACGTCTGCAAGCCGTCCGGTGAGGACACCGTGCGCTGCACCTACACGGTGGCCGTCACCCGCGCCGAAGCCGACGGGTCCCCGCGCGGCCGGTGGCACCTCGCGGTCCTGGCTACCGCGCAGGACGGCGACACGACACTGGAGGCCGAGGCCGCCGACTTCACCGCCGCGTGATCCATGCGTGCAGGTGATCCTGGCACGTGGGTGCACCTGTGCACCATCGAAGGCCTCGTGCCGACGTGGAGGGAGGTCTGCGGACGGTCCGCGATCTCCGGGACCGTCAACAGTGGTTCGATGGCCGGGCAGCCATCGACGCGAACCAGCGACTGCTGGACCGTGCCCCGGCGTCGTCCTCGGGGTCCTCGCAGCCGGGAAGGTGTCCCGCACAGCACAGCACAGCACAGCACCGCCCCGGCCCGGCGCATGGAGCCGCGTCCAGTGCGGCGAACGTCCCGTTCTCGTGCCGGCCCGGCGGTTCAGGACACACTGGAGGGAGCCGACCGACGGCGACGAGGGTTTCCGAATGCTTGCTCACCTTCCCGGCACGTGACGAACTCCGCCCCGCCGTCCCGCCCCCGTGAGCCGCCAGGAGGCACCGCCCATGACCGTCCGCAGGATCGTCCCCGACATCCAGGTCGGCTCCGAGCAGGACATGTCGTCCAACCGTGACTTCTACGGCCTGCTCGGCCTCGAGGAGGTCATGAACCTGGGCTGGGTCATGACCCTCGCCTCCCCGGCCAACCCCACCGCCCAGATCAGTTTCCTCACCGGGGAACGCACGGCGCCCGTCGTCCCCGACCTGAGCGTGGAGGTCGAGGACGTCGACGCCGTGTACGCGCGGGTGCTCGCATCGGGCGCGGAGGTCCTGCGGGATCTGCGGGACGAGGAGTGGGGTGTACGACGGTTTCTCGTCCGCGATCCGAACGGGCGGGTGGTGAACGTGCTGGGCCACCGGGCCTGACCGCGCCGTCGGCTCACTGGCTGTAGAAGTACCGCGTCCCCTTCTCGAGGAAGTACGAGGCGTACACGCGGCCGAGGGCCGGCTTGCCGCGGTACATCCCCACGTACTGGCGCGCACTGTCGACCACGACGGGCCGTGTCATACAGGCGAACTTGATCCGCTGCTGCGCCTCCGCCCACTGCACGGCCGCCGGATCGACCCGGTCGCTGACCAGCAGCGGGAAGGCGCCGACGCCGTTCTGCAGGCCGACGGGCAGTCCGCCCTTGGTGTCCTTGGCGTACTTCATCACCTGGTCGGTGAAGGCGGAGACGACGGGCACCGTTATCTCCTCCACCGCCGCGGCCACGGTGAACAGATGCAGTTTCGTCGCCATCCAGCGCATCCGGAACTCGGCCCGCCGCCCGACGAGCACGGGCACCCCGGCCCAGTCCTCCCACCGCGTGGCGCATCCGTCCTCGGCCAACCTGCCCTGCACGAAGGCCAGATAGGCGCCCGGTGCCGAGTGCTGTTGCTGCTGTGCGTCCATGCGCGGATCCTAAGCGCCCATGCGGCGTGCTGAGCCGCGCGGGGGGAGGAGAGTCAGGCCCCCGTCGAGGCGTACACCCACCTAGGCCGCGGGCCCCGAACTCGCCAGGGCCTCCGACAGTTCCGAGGCCACCTGCTGCAGTACGGGGACGATCCTGTCCGTCGCCGCCTCCGTGACCCGGCCCGCCGGGCCGGAGATCGAGATGGCGGCGGCGGTGGGGGAGTCGGGCACCGAGACGGCCAGGCAGCGGACGCCGATCTCCTGTTCGTTGTCGTCGATCGCGTAGCCGGCCCGGCGCACCTCCTCCAGAGCGGCCAGGAAACCGTCGGGAGTGGTGATCGTCTTGTCCGTCGCGGCGGGCATGCCGGTCCGGGCGAGCAGGGCGCGTACCTCGTGGTCCGGGGTGTTGGCCAGCAGGGCCTTGCCGACGCCCGTGGAGTGCGGCAGCACCCGCCGGCCGACCTCGGTGAACATGCGCATCGAGTGCTTGGACGGCACCTGCGCCACGTACACGATCTCGTCGCCGTCCAGCAGGGCCATGTTCGCCGTCTCGCCGGTCTCCTCGACCAGCCGGGCCAGATAGGGGCGGGCCCAGGTGCCGAGCAGTCGGGCCGCGGACTCGCCGAGCCGGATGAGACGGGGGCCCAGCGCGTACCTGCGGTTGGTCTGCTGGCGGACGTACCCGCAGGCCACGAGGGTGCGCATGAGGCGATGGATGGTGGGCAGCGGCAGCCCGCTGCTCGCCGAGAGCTCACTCAGCCCGACCTCGCCGCCCGCGTCCGCCATCCGCTCCAGCAGGTCGAAGGCGCGCTCCAGGGACTGGACGCCCCCGCCGGCGGAGGACTTGGCGGAGTCGGTGGTGCTGGCGCTGGACGTCGGCACGGCGCGTTCCTTTCGGGCGGGCGGGAAGGGCAGAAGCCTACCCGTCGGCCGGTCTACGCCCGGTTGGACGTACCTGCGTTCTGCTTGTTGGAAGTTTAATTCCGCCTTATGGAAACGTCCAGAGTCGCCGCCGCGGGCGCACTGTGGAGAAGTGTGCCTCTTGACTGGGGTGCGGGTGGGAGTGAAGACTCCTTCAACAGAAAGTTGAATTCCGTTACGTGGAAGTTACTTCCGTTTCCCGGAAGTAACGGCGCGGCGGCGGCAGAGAGGGGTCCCGGTGTCCGACGTCAGCGGCGCAGAACTGGTGCTGCGCTCGACACGCGTCATCACCCCGGAGGGAACGCGGGCCGCCTCGGTCGCGGTCGCCGGGGGCACGATCAGGGCCGTCCTGCCGTACGACGTCCAAGTGCCGTCCGGCGCGCGCCTGGAGGACCTCGGCGACGACGTCCTGCTGCCCGGCCTGGTGGACACGCACGTGCACGTCAACGATCCCGGCCGGACCGAGTGGGAGGGCTTCTGGACCGCCACCCGCGCGGCGGCCGCCGGCGGCATCACCACCCTCGTCGACATGCCCCTCAACTCCCTGCCGCCGACCACGACGGTCGACCACCTCCGTACGAAGAGGGCCGTCGCCGAGGAGAAGGCGCACATCGACGTCGGCTTCTGGGGCGGCGCGCTGCCCGGCAACGTCGAGGACCTCCGCCCCCTGCACGAGGCGGGCGTCTTCGGCTTCAAGGCCTTCCTCTCGCCGTCCGGTGTGGACGAGTTCCCGCACCTCGACCAGGACGGCCTCGCCCGCTCACTGGCCGAGATCGCCTCCTTCGGCGGCCTGCTGATCGTGCACGCCGAGGACCCCCACCACCTGGACGCCGCCCCGCAGCGGGGCGGCCCCCGGTACGCCGACTTCCTCGCCAGCCGCCCGCGCGACGCCGAGGACACCGCGATCGCGCACCTCCTCACGCAGGCGAAGCGGCTGGGCGCGCGGGTGCACGTCCTGCACCTGTCGTCGAGTGACGCGCTGCCGCTGATCGCCGCCGCCCGGACGGAGGGCGTCCGCGTCACCGTCGAGACCTGCCCCCACTACCTCACCCTCACCGCCGAGGAAGTCCCGGACGGGGCCAGCGAGTTCAAGTGCTGTCCACCCATCCGCGAGGCGGCCAACCAGGACCTGCTGTGGCAGGCGCTCGCGGACGGCACCATCGACTGTGTGGTCACCGACCACTCGCCGTCGACCGCGGACCTCAAGACGGACGACTTCGCGACCGCCTGGGGCGGCATCTCCGGGCTCCAACTCAGCCTGTCCGCCGTGTGGACCGAGGCCCGCAGACGGGGCCACGGTCTCGAGGACGTGGTCCGCTGGATGTCCTCCCGCACGGCCGACCTGGTCGGACTGGACCGCAAGGGCGCCATCGAGGCCGGCCGTGACGCCGACTTCGCGGTCCTCGCACCCGACGAGACGTTCACCGTGGACCCGGCCGCCCTCCAGCACCGCAACCGGGTCACGGCGTACGCCGGCAAGACCCTGTACGGCGTCGTGAAGTCGACCTGGCTGCGCGGCGAACGCATCGTCGCCGACGGCGAGTTCACCGAACCGAAGGGCCGACTGCTCACCCGTACCCCCTGATCCGCCCCGCCCCCGCACCCGCAGCGGCCGACTCCCGAAAGGCAGACCTGATCACCGTGACGGCGACCGAAAGCTTCACCGGAGACGCGCACCCCTACGGAGGCGGTGACCCCTACGCCGACTACCGCACGGCGGACTTCCCCTTCACCCGGCACGCCGACCTCGCCGACCGGCGGCTGGGCGCCGGCGTCATCGCCGCCAACGACGAGTTCTTCGCCGAGCGCGAGAACCTCCTCGTGCCCGGACCGGCCGCGTTCGACCCCGAACGCTTCGGGCACAAGGGCAAGATCATGGACGGCTGGGAGACCCGGCGCCGCCGCGGGGCCTCGGCCGAACACCCCTGGCCCGCGGCCGAGGACCACGACTGGGCGCTGGTGCGCCTGGGCGCGCCCGGTGTGATCCGCGGGATCGTCGTGGACACGGCCCACTTCCGCGGCAACTACCCGCAGGCCGTGTCCGTGGAGGGCACCTCGGTACCGGGCTTCCCCTCGCCGCAGGACCTGCTGTCGGACGAGGTGAAGTGGACGACGCTGGTGCCGCGCACCCCCGTGGGCGGCCACGCGGCCAACGGGTTCGCCGTCTCGCTGGAGCAGCGCTTCACGCACGTCCGCGTCAACCAGCACCCCGACGGCGGCATCGCCCGCCTGCGGGTGTACGGCGAGATCGTTCCTGACCCCCGATGGCTGGCGGCGCTCGGCACCTTCGACGTGGTCGCTTTGGAGAACGGCGGCCGGGCCGAGGACGCCTCGAACCTCTTCTACTCCCCGGCCTCCCACACCATCCAGCCGGGCCGTTCCCACAAGATGGACGACGGCTGGGAGACCCGCCGCCGGCGCGACCACGGCAACGACTGGATCACCTACCGGCTGGTCGCGCAGGCACAGGTCCGCGCGGTCGAGATCGACACGGCGTTCCTGAAGGGCAACAGCGCGGGCTGGGCCTCGGTGTCGGTCCGGGACGGCGAGGACGGCGACTGGAGCGAGCTTCTCCCGCGCACCCGCCTCCAGCCCGACACCAACCACCGCTTCGTCCTCCCGGCCCCGGCGACCGGCACCCACGCCCGCCTGGACATCTACCCCGACGGCGGCATCTCCCGCCTCCGCCTCTTCGGCTCCCTCACCGAACAGGGCGAATCCGACCTGCGGACCCGCCACCGGGAACTGGGCGGCTGACAGCGCCTTCCACCCCGCCGGGCGTCTGAGGGAACGCAGGCGGCGCCCTCCAGTCCGTCCGGCGTCCGAGGGCGCGGCCGTCCAGGCCGCCGACGGGGGCGCGGGGGCGGAGCACCGGGGACGGGAAGGGCCGGCGGGGGGCGACCCCGCTCCCCACGCCCGTTCGGGTACCGGCACGTCCGCCCGGAACTCTTCCCTCCGCTTCGCACGTTCTCCTCTCGTGACACTTCGGCAAGAGATCGTCGGCAACGCCATGCAGATGGCGATCGTCAACCTGCACCCCGGCCAGACCGTCTACTGCGAGGCCGGCAAGTTCCTGTTCAAGACGACGAACGTGACCATGGAGACCCGCCTGTCCGGCCCGTCGAACAGCGGCGGGCAGGCGCAGGGCGGCGGCATGGGCGGCATGCTCCGCCAGGCCATGGGCACGGCCATGCAGGCCGGCCAGCGCGCCCTGGCGGGGGAGTCGCTGGCCTTCCAGTACTTCACCGCGCAGGGCGGCGAGGGCACCGTCGGCTTCGCGGGCGTGCTCCCTGGGGAGATGCGTGCCCTGGAGCTGGACGGCACGCGCGCGTGGTTCGCGGAGAAGGACGCCTTCGTGGCGGCCGAGTCCACCGTCGACTTCGGGATCGCCTTCCAGGGCGGCCGCACCGGGATGAAGGGCGGCGAGGGCTTCGTCCTGGAGAAGTTCACCGGACACGGCACGGTGATCATCGCCGGCGCCGGCAACTTCATCGACCTCGACCCGGCCGACTTCGGCGGGCGCGTCGAGGTCGACACCGGGTGCGTCGTCGCCTTCGAGGAGGGCATCCGCTACGGCGTCCAGCGCGTCGGCGGACTCAACCGCCAGGGCCTCATGAACGCCGTCTTCGGCGGCGAGGGTCTCTCCCTGGCCACCCTGGAGGGCAGCGGCAGGGTGATCCTCCAGTCCCTCACCATCGAGAGCCTCGCCAACGCCCTGCGGAAGGCGCAGGGCGGCGACAAGCAGGGACCGACCGGCGGCCTGTTCTCGACGTCCTCCGGGTGACGGACGGCGCGGGTCCGCCGACCGCCCCGCTTGACGGACGGCGCGGGTCCGCCGACCGCCCCGCTTGACGTACGGCGTGGGTCCGCCGACCGCCCCGCTGGTGGCGGCACCGTTCGCGCCACCACGGCGGAGGCGGCCGTCGGCGGCGTCCGCCGCGCCGGGCTCCCCACCCAGGCGTACGACACGCCCGCCCTGACCGGCCGCGGTGGCTGAGCCGCGGCCGGTCGGGCCGAGGCCGTCGGGAACGGCACGTCGGGCCAGGGGCGGATCCGAGGTCAGCGGGCCCCGCGGCTCTCGGCGACGGCGAACAGCGCGAACGCCAGCACCACGAGGACGAGGCTCGCGTAGACCTCGTGACCGTCGAGGAACCCGAACCGCCGCACGAGACCCAGATGCCAGTGGGTGAACGCGTCCAACAGCCCCAGCACGCCCTGCACCAGGGCGATGAATCCGAGTAGTTCCAGCAGCTGCTTCATGGACAAGACCCTCGCCCCACGGTCCCCCCGCACGCAGTACTCCGAGGGTGCGGCACGTCCGACGGACGTATCCGGGACGCCGGGGCGCTCACGCCGAAAGTCGACGGCGCCGCGACTTCGGTCGCGGATCCCGCTCACAGGGGGGTGACACGGGCCGCCACTGCATAGATTTGCCGACCGTGAGGGAAGACGAGACCACACCGTCACGGCCGGTGCCGGCGAACGCGCCGGTGCCCCTGCCGCGCGCCGAGCCGCAGCTGCGCAGCTGGCTGCTGCCCTCCGCCGTGGTGCACGCGCTCGACCCCGAGACCGCGCGGTCCGGGCGACGGCCCCGGCGCACCGCGCGGGACTGGATCGTCGACTTCTCCTGCTTCTTCCTGGCCGTCGCCATCGGCCTGGTCGCCGCCGACGCCCTGTCCGACGAGCACGGACTGTCGCCGGCGCTCGCCGTCACCGACCAGCTCGTCGGCGCCCTGGCCTGCGGCGCGGTCTGGCTGCGCCGCAGATGGCCGTTCGGCCTCGCCGTCGCCATGATCCCGGTCGGACTCGTGTCGAACACCGCGGGCGGCGCCGGCATGGTCGTCCTGTTCACGCTCGCCGTGCACCGGCCCTTCCGGTACGTGGCCTGGATCGGCGGGGTCTCCCTCGCCCTGATCCCGCTGTTCTACTGGATGCGCCCCGAACCCGACCTGCCGTACGTGGTGGCCGTCGCGCTCACCGTGCTGCTCACCCTCACGGTCATCGGCTGGGGCATGCTCGCCCGCTCGAAACGGCAGCTCATGCTGAGTCTGCGGGACCGGGCCCGGCGCGCGGAGACGGAGGCGCGGCTGCGCGCCGAGCAGGCCCAGCGGCTCGCCCGCGAGGCCATCGCCCGCGAGATGCACGACGTGCTCGCCCACCGTCTGACGCTGCTGAGCGTGCACGCGGGCGCCCTGGAGTTCCGGCCGGACGCGCCCCGCGCGGAGGTGGCCCGGGCGGCCGGAGTCATCCGGGAGAGCGCGCACGAGGCGCTCCAGGACCTGCGGGAGATCATCGGCGTCCTGCGCGCCGCCGGGGCCGACGACGCGGGCCGGCCGCAGCCGACCCTCGCCGCGCTGGACGCGCTCGCCGCCGAGTCCCGCGAGGCCGGCATGAAGGTCACCCTCGACAACCGCGTCACCGACCCGGCCGGCGTCCCGGCCTCCGTCGGCCGCACCGCCTACCGCATCGCCCAGGAGGGTCTCACCAACGCCCGCAAACACGCCCCCGGCTCGGAGGTCACGGTCCGGGTCACCGGCGCCCCGGGCGACGGGCTCGTCATGACCGTGGGGAACCCTCCGCCGGACGGCCCGGTGCCGCCCGTCCCCGGCTCCGGCCAGGGCCTGATCGGCCTGACCGAGCGGGCCACGCTGGCCGGCGGCCGGCTGGAGCACGGCCCGGACGCGGACGGGGGCTTCCGCGTGTCGGCCTGGCTGCCGTGGGGGGGAGCGGGCCGTGAGAGCGCGCCACACGCCCCAGCCGAACCCGCCGCGCACCCAACTCGCGTGCCCCGCACGTGATTACGTGGGCCCATGACTGCGATCAGGCTCCTCCTCGTCGACGACGACCCGCTGGTGAGAGCCGGCCTGTCCCTGATGCTGGGCGGCGCCGAGGACATCGAGATCGTCGGGGAGGCCGCCGACGGCGCCGAGGTCGAGGCGCTCGTCGACCGCGCCCGCCCGGACGTCGTCCTCATGGACATCCGTATGCCGTCGGTCGACGGTCTCACCGCCACCGAGCGGCTGCGCGGGCGGCCGGACGCCCCGCAGGTCGTCGTCCTCACCACGTTCCACGCCGACGAGCAGGTGCTGCGGGCGCTGCGTGCGGGCGCCGCCGGATTCGTCCTCAAGGACACCCCGCCCGCCGAGATCCTCGCCGCGGTGCGCCGGGTCGCGGCCGGTGAGCCCGTCCTGTCGCCGGCCGTCACCCGCCGGCTGATGGACCACGCGGCCGGCACCGCCGCCGACACGCGCCGCGCGCGGGCGCGGGAGCGCGTCGCCGCCCTCAACGACCGCGAGACCGAGGTCGCCGTCGCGGTCGGCTGGGGGCTGCCCAACGCGGAGATCGCCGGCACGCTCTTCATGAGCGTCGCCACCGTCAAGACTCACGTCTCCCGCATCCTGGCCAAGCTCCACCTCAACAACCGGGTGCAGATCGCCCTGTTGGCCTACGACGCGGGACTGCTGGAGGAGACCGGGGGTGAGCCGTCGTAGGACCGGTCCACCGCACTTCGGCACGGGGCGACTTCCCTGGCGAGCAGGGAAGTCGGGGAGTCGGGCCCGCCGCCCGTCAGCTCCCGTCCGGGAGTTCCGCCGGCCGTACGGGTCTGCGTTCACGGCGGGAGACCTCGCAGGCCTCGGCGATCCGCAGCGCCTGGAGGGCCTCGCGGCCGTCGCAGGGGTTGGCCCGCTCACCCCTCACCACCTCGACGAACGCGTCGAGTTCGGCCTCGTAGGCGGGTCCGAAACGCTCCAGGAACCCGGTCCACGGCTTGTCGGCGGCGGGCGGGCCGGTCGGCTCGGTGGACGCGATCGGCGTCCGGTCGTCCAGGCCGACCACGATCTGGTCCAGCTCCCCGGCCAGCTCCATGCGGACGTCGTAGCCCGCGCCGTTCAGCCGGGTCGCCGTCGCGGTGGCGAGCGTGCCGTCGTCCAGGGTGAGGACCGCCGCGGCCGTGCCGACGTCCCCCAGCTCACGGAAGAGCGCGGGCCCCGCGTCGGACCCGGCCGCGTACACGTCGACGACCTCGCGGCCGGTCACCCAGCGGATCACGTCGAAGTCGTGGATCAGGGTGTCCCGGTACAGGCCGCCGGACGCGGACAGATAGGGGGCCGGGGGCGGCGCCTGGTCCGAGGTCATCGCCCGGAGCGTGTGCAGCCGGCCGAGCCGCCCCGAGGCCACGGCCTCCCGGGCGCCGGTGTACCCGGCGTCGAAGCGGCGCTGGAAACCCATCTGGAGGACGGTTCCCGCGCTCTCGACCTCGGCGATCGCCTGCAGCGTGCCGGGCAGGTCCAGCGCGATGGGCTTCTCGCAGAACACCGGCAGCCCCGAGCGTGCTGCCCGACCGATCAGTTCGGCGTGCGCCGACGTGGCCGTCGTGATCACCACCGCGTCCACACCCCACCGGAAGATCTCGTCGATGCCCGGCGCCGCCGTCTCGCCGAGCCGATGGGCGAGTTCCTGGGCCCGCGAGGGGGCCGCGTCGGTGAGGATCAGGGAGCCGACCTCACGGTTGCGGCTGAGATTGTTCGCATGGATGGTGCCGATCCGGCCCGTTCCGATGACTCCGATGCGCATGGGACCAAAGTGCGGGCCGACCCGCCACGCTGTCAATGCGTATGTCCTGACAATCGGACTACACGACTTCCCGTCAACCAACCGCGCGGCTACGCTCGGCCCGTGCCGAAACCACAAGTGGACCCGACCGTGACGCTCGAACTCTCTGTGGACCGCAGCAGCCCGGTGCCGTTGTACTTCCAGTTGTCCCAGCAGCTGGAGGCCGCGATCGAGCACGGAAAGCTGACCCCCGGCAGCCTTCTGGGCAACGAGATCGAGCTCGCGGCGCGGCTCGGTCTGTCCCGGCCCACCGTCCGCCAGGCCATCCAGTCGCTCGTCGACAAGGGCCTGCTCGTACGCCGCCGCGGTGTCGGCACGCAGGTCGTGCACAGCCAGGTCAAGCGCCCGCTGGAGCTCAGCAGCCTCTTCGACGACCTGGAGGCGGCGGGCCAGCGTCCCGCGACGAAGGTCCTGGTCAACACGGTGGTGGCGGCGACCGCGGAGATCGCCGCGGCCCTCGGTGTGGCCGAGGACAGCGAGGTGCACCGGGTGGAGCGGCTGCGGCTCTCGCACGGCGAGCCGATGGCGTACCTGTGCAACCACCTGCCGCCCGGACTGCTCGACCTGCACACCGCGCAGCTGGAGGCGACCGGCCTGTACCGGCTGATGCGCGGCGCGGGCATCACACTGCACAGCGCCCGCCAGTCCATCGGCGCCCGGGCGGCGACCGCGGCCGAGGCCGAGCGGCTCGCCGAGCAGGAGGGCGCCCCGCTGCTCACCATGCAGCGCACGACCTTCGACGACACCGGCCGCGCGGTCGAGTTCGGCTCCCACACCTACCGTCCCTCGCGCTACTCCTTCGAGTTCCAGCTGCTCGTACGGCCCTGACCGCGTCGCCGTGCGGCCCTGGGGGCGTCTTGCGCGTGCGGCCCCGACGGCTCCGCCGTACCGCCCTGAGCGTCTTGCGCGCACGCCCCTGACCGCGTCGCCGTACCGCCTTGGCCGCTTCGCGTGCGGCCCCGACCGCTCCGCCTCCACGGCCGCGAGGACCATTCGCCCCGACCGGGTTCGTCGCAATGTCCGGACAATGCGCCCGAAGTGCCGCCGACGCGCACGGTTCACGCCGGTTCGCCCGGGCGGGGGGCCCGGCCGGTGGGCGGAAACCAGCCGGACGACCCCGGTCACGAGTTGAACACCACAGGCCGGGGCGCCCGCAACCGCGCCACCAGCCACAACACCCCCACCGCCCACGGACATCCCGTGCCCGCCTTCGCTCCCCGGCACGGCACCCCCCACGCGCGTGAGGCAGAATCGGGCCTGATGAGCACCTACGGCAACTTCAGCGCCCCCATCGGCTCCCGCCGCGCGACAGCGCTCCGCACGGTCGGCACCCGGGAACGCCGCTCCCACCTGACGGCACCCCGCGTGCCCACCGTCGGCATCGACATCGGCGGTACGAAGGTGATGGCGGGCGTCGTCGACGCCGACGGGAACATCCTGGAGAAGCTCCGCGCGGAGACCCCGGACAAGTCGAAGAGCCCCAAGGTCGTCGAGGACACCATCGTCGAACTGGTCCTGGACCTGTCCGACCGGCACGACGTGCACGCCGTGGGCATCGGCGCGGCCGGCTGGGTCGACGCCGACCGCAACCGCGTCCTGTTCGCACCCCACCTGTCCTGGCGCAACGAGCCGCTGAGGGACCGCATCTCCGCCCGGCTGGCCGTCCCCGTGCTCGTCGACAACGACGCCAACACCGCCGCCTGGGCCGAGTGGCGCTTCGGCGCCGGCCGCGGCGAGGACCACCTCGTCATGATCACGCTGGGCACCGGCATCGGCGGCGCGATCCTGGAGGACGGCCAGGTCAAGCGCGGCAAGTACGGCGTCGCCGGCGAGTTCGGCCACATGCAGGTCGTACCCGGCGGCCACCGCTGCCCGTGCGGCAACCGCGGCTGCTGGGAGCAGTACAGCTCCGGCAACGCCCTGGTCAGGGAGGCGCGGGAGCTGGCCGCCGCCGACTCCCCGGTCGCCTACGGGATCATCGAACACGTCAAGGGCAACATCGGCGACATCACCGGCCCGATGATCACCGAGCTGGCCCGCGAGGGCGACGCCATGTGCATCGAGCTGCTCCAGGACATCGGGCAGTGGCTCGGCGTCGGCATCGCCAACCTGGCCGCCGCCCTCGACCCGTCCTGCTTCGTGATCGGTGGCGGCGTCAGCGCGGCCGACGACCTGCTCATCGGCCCCGCCCGTGACGCCTTCAAGCGCCAGCTCACCGGCCGCGGCTACCGCCCCGAGGCCCGCATCGCCCGCGCCCAGCTCGGCCCCGAGGCCGGCATGGTCGGCGCCGCGGACCTGGCCCGGCTGGTCGCCCGCCGCTTCCGGCGCGCCAAGCGGCGCCGGGTGGAGCGCTCCGAGCGCTACGAGCGGTACACGGAGGCCCGCCGCACCACCCAGGAGTCGCTGTGACGGCCTCGCTGCCCCGCCAGGCGGCGCCCCCGAGCGAGCCGCCCCGGCCGGAGGGCCACCGGCACATGATCCGACGTCGGGCGATCACGCTGCTCATCATCGGGCTGCTGATCGGCGTCCCGGCCGGCTACCTGCTGATCTCCGCCGAACAGAGCCGGGACAGCGGCAAGGCCAAGCAGGACAAGTACGCGGCGACCGGCCTCACCCCGGCCTGGCCCTCCAAGGTGCAGCGCCGCCTCTACCAGGTGCCGATCCCGCATCCGGCGGACATGGTCGCCTACTACGAGACCAACAACTGGAAGACCAGCCGTCTCTACGTCCAGTTCCGCACCACCAACGCGGGCCTGGACGCCTTCCTGACCGGCATGGGCGCGCGCCGCGCGGACCTCCGGCGGGACAAGATCACCATCGGCGCCCGCGACCGGAGCGTCAGCGGCTGGTCCTTCACCGGCCCCGGCCGGTGGTGGGGCCTGGTCCACGCCCAGAAGAACCCGGCACCCACCCAGGACGTCATCCTGAACCTGGCCAACCCGACGTACCCGATGGTGTACGTCGTCTCCCGCACGGTCCCCTGACCGGTGGCCCCCGCTCGTCGCCGGAGCCGATTGTCAGACCCCGCCCGTAGAGTCGAAGACGTCTGATGCGATCGGCGTGCGGGAGGTGACAGGGCGTATGAACGACGGGGCGGTGGCCGACGAGACGTCCGTTCCCGTGCGCCTCGCGGCGGTCTTCCTGCCC
The DNA here is from genome assembly GCF_056435735.1 of Streptomyces sp. NPDC043878. Classification (NCBI taxonomy): domain Bacteria; kingdom Bacillati; phylum Actinomycetota; class Actinomycetes; order Kitasatosporales; family Streptomycetaceae; genus Streptomyces; species Streptomyces sp. NPDC043878. Next base: position 299,996 of record NZ_JBWKDW010000001.1, on the reverse strand, counting down.
GCGCCCCTGCCGCGCGAGGGACGCGTGGTGTTCTGGGACCCCGAGGGCGGACCGCTGCCCGGTGACGGCACGGAGCACACGCGGCTCACCGTCGTACGCCGGCACGGCACGGCGGTCCGGCGCGGGCCGGCGCCCGCCCTCACGCTCGGCATCGAGGAGGCGCTGCCCCTGCTCGTGCGCGCCCGCCGCGACCGGTCCGCCCACCCCGCCACCGCCTGCTGGGGCGCGGCCGCCCTGCACGCGCTGCGGCTCGCCGCGCGCGGCCGGCTGCTGCCCGGACTGACGGCCACCGGTCACGACGCCTGGCGGGCCGGCCCGCTGGACCCCGACGACATCGCGCACCTGCGGGCGGTCGCCGCCGCGCTGCCCCCCGAGGGCCATGCCGTCCCGCTGCCCGGCCCGGGACCGCTGCGGCTGCCCGAACCCGTCGCGCTGATGCGGTCCTTCCTGGACGCCGTCGCGGACACCCTGCCCCGCACCCCCGCCGCGCCGCACGCCTCCGGCCGGCCCTTCGCGGACCGCCGACCGCAGCGCCTGCCCGATGCCCAGGACTGGGCCGCGGAGGTCGCCGCCGGCATGGACGCGGGCGTACGGATCTCGCTCCGCCTGGACCTCGCGGCGCACGAGCTGTTCGACGGCGGGGACCGCGGCGACGGCGGCGAGGGCGTCCGCAGCGCGGGCGCCGCGATCGTCCAGGTGCACAGCCTCGCCGACCCCACCCTGGTGGCCGACGCGGCCGCGCTGTGGAGCGGCTCGGCCGACGCCGCGTTCGGCCCGCGCGCCCGCGTGGACGCGGCCCTCGCGGTGCGCCGCGCGGCCCGCGTGTGGCCCCCGCTCGACCGGCTAGGCGAACTGGACGTACCCGACGTACTGGCGTTGTCCGAGGAGGAGTTGGGCGACCTCCTCGGCGTCGCGGCCACCCGGCTCGCCGCCGCCGGGGTCGCCGTGCACTGGCCCCGGGACCTCGCGCAGGACCTGACCGCGACCGCGGTGGTGCGGGCCGCGCCGGGCTCCGCGACCGACGGCACGGGATTCTTCGAGAGCGAGGAACTCCTCCAGTTCCGCTGGCAGCTGGCCCTCGGCGGCGACCCGCTCACCGAGGGCGAGATGGACGAACTCGCCGAGGCCCACCGTCCCGTCGTCCGGCTGCGGGACCAGTGGGTCCTGGTCGACCCCGCCCTCGTCCGCAAGGCCCGCAAACGCGAACTCGGCCTGCTGGACCCGGTCGACGCCCTGTCCGTCGCCCTCACCGGCAGCGCGGAGGTCGACGGGGAGACGGTGGAGGCGGTACCCGTCGGCGCGCTCGCCGTCCTGCGCGACCGGCTCACGGCCGGCGTCCGGCCCGCCGCACCGCCGCCGGGCCTGAACGCCACCCTGCGCGACTACCAACTCCGCGGCCTGGCCTGGCTGGACCTCATGACCTCCCTCGGCCTCGGCGGCTGCCTCGCCGACGACATGGGACTCGGCAAGACGATCACCCTCATCGCGCTGCACCTGCGCCGGGCCCGCCGGGAGCCCACACTGGTGGTCTGCCCGGCCTCGCTGCTGGGCAACTGGCAGCGGGAGATCACCCGGTTCGCGCCCGGTGTCCCCGTCCGCCGCTTCCACGGCCCGGACCGCACCCTGGAGGACCTCGCCGGAGGCTTCGTCCTCACGACCTACGGCACCATGCGGTCGGCGGCGGTCACGCTGGCCGGGCACGACTGGGGCATGGTCGTCGCCGACGAGGCACAGCACGTCAAGAACCCGTACTCGGCGACCGCGAAGGCGCTGCGCACCATCCCGTCCCCCGCGCGCGTGGCCCTCACCGGCACACCCGTCGAGAACAACCTCTCGGAACTCTGGGCCCTGCTCGACTGGACGACCCCGGGACTGCTCGGCCCGCTGAAGTCGTTCCGTGCCCGGCACGCACGCGCCGTGGAGAACGGCGAGGACGAGGAGGCGGTCACCCGGCTGGCCCGCCTCGTCCGCCCGTTCCTGCTGCGCCGCAAGAAGTCCGACCCCGGCATCGTGCCCGAGCTGCCGCCCAAGACGGAGACCGACCACCCGGTCCCGCTCACCCGCGAACAGGCCGCGCTCTACGAGGCGGTGGTGCGCGAGTCGCTGCTGGCCATCGAGACGGCCCAGGGCATCGGCCGCCGGGGCCTGGTGCTGAAGCTCCTCACGTCCCTCAAACAGATCTGCGACCATCCCGCGCTGTACCTGAAGGAGGAGGACAGCGCGGCGCGCGGCGACAGCCTCGCCGCCCGCTCCGGCAAACTCGCCCTTCTCGACGAGCTGTTGGACACCCTGTTGGCGGAGGACGGCTCGGCACTCGTCTTCACGCAGTACGTCGGGATGGCCCGTCTGATCACCTCCCACCTCGCCACCCGGGCGGTCCCGGTGGACCTCCTGCACGGCGGGACCCCGGTACCGGAACGCGAACGCATGGTGGACCGCTTCCAGGCCGGCGCCACGCCGGTGCTGGTGCTCTCCCTCAAGGCGGCCGGCACCGGCCTGAACCTCACCCGCGCGGGGCACGTCGTCCACTTCGACCGCTGGTGGAACCCGGCCGTCGAGGAACAGGCCACCGACCGCGCGTACCGCATCGGCCAGACCCAGCCCGTGCAGGTCCACCGGCTCATCACGGAGGGCACCGTCGAGGACCGGATCGCCGAGATGCTGGAGGCCAAGCGCGCCCTGGCCGACGCGATCCTCGGCTCCGGCGAGTCCGCCCTCACCGAACTCACCGACCGTGAACTCACCGACCTCGTCTCGCTGCGGAGGGACGCCTGATGTCCGGGCCGGCCGACGAGGCACGCAGGGCGCTGCAGGCCGCGCGCGAGCGCGGCGACCGGGCGGTGGACGCGGACACGGACACCGCCGGCGCCGACCGCCCGGCCGGCGCTCCCGTCCCGCACGAGGGCGACCCGCCGCGCCCCACCGAGCATGAGCCCGCCCGGCCGGGCGACGCGGCCCGTGCCGCGCTGCGGAGGGCCGTCACCGCCAGACGGGAGGCGGCGGCGAGCGGAGACCCTGCGCGGGACGCGCCCGCCGTCACCACGGGTACTCCCGGCGCCGAGCCGGACCGGTCGGGCGCGACGCCGGGAGCCGCCATTCCGGCCGCACCCGCCACTTCAGCCGCACCCGCCATTCCGGCCGCACCCGCCACTCCGGCCGCAGCAGCCACACCGGACACCGGTGTCGGCCGCCCGGGGGAGCGCCCCGCGGACGTGGCCCGCGAGGCTCTGCGCGCGGCACGCGGCGAGAGCCGGGCGGCACGACGGGCCGGGGAGCGCCCCGCGGGCGCGGGGGAGGTGGGCACCGGGAGTGCGCGCGGGGGACCGGGCTCATGGACGGAGGCGGATGCCGACGTGCCTGCCAGGGCTGTTGGGGCAGGGGGCGGCGAGGCCGTCGAACGTGATGGCGGCGGCCGGAGTGCCGGTGGGGAGCAACGTCCGGTCCGGCCCGCTGCCCGGCCGCGCGGGGGTGCGCGCCGGACGCGGGGCCGTACGGCCGACGTCCGGGGCCGCGCGGTACGGGAGTTGCTCGGGGACGCGTTCCGCATGCCCGACGACGAGGGCGAGACGGGGGAGGGGTTCGCGGGGGTGGGAGGTGCCGGTGGCGCCGGACACGCGAGCCGTGAACCGGGCACCGATGAGCCGACCGGCTCCGGCGCGCCGATCACGCCGGCGCCTGCCGCGCCTGCCGGTACGCGTGGTCCGTCCGCCTCGGCGACGCCTGACCCGGGAGGACCGGAACCGACGGCCACCGGCGCGCGGGTCGGAGCCAACTCGCCCGCCGCGCCAGCCACCCCGGCCGGGACCGGCGCCACCGTCGCACCGGACACCCCGGCCGGGGCCGGCGCCTCTGCCGCGCCCGTGTCCCCGTCCGTCGCGGTGGACGCCGCTCACGCTGGACATGACGTACCGGCCGCCGACCCGGCCGCGCCGGAGACACCCACAGCCACGGCACCCCACGTGAGCGCTGTGACGACTGCCGCCGCTGAGCCCCCCGCATCGACAGCTGCCGCCCCCACCCCACTTCCCGCCCCGCAGTCCATGGCCGCCCCCGGCCGGGACGGTGAACTGCGCCGCACCTTCGCCGCGTTGCCGGGCGGGCCCGTGCCGGGTGGGCGGTTCGCGGAGACGTGGTGGGGGAACGCGTGGGTGGCGGCGTTGGAGGAAGGCGCACTGGACGTCAAGCGGCTGGTGCGCGGCCGGACGTACGCGGAGCAGGGACACGTGGACGCGATCACGGTGACGCCGGGACTCGTGCTCGCCTACGTACGGGGCAGCCGTCCGAGGCCGTACCGCGTGCAGGTGCGGCTGCGCACCCTGGGGGACGCCGGCTGGGAGCGCTTCCTGGATGCCGCCGCCGACCGGCCCGGGCACATCGCCGCGCTCCTCGACAAGGAGCTGCCGCCCTCCCTGGCCGACTGCGGGGCACCGCTGCTCCCCGGCCCGGGCGATCTCGAACCCCGGTGCAGCTGCCCCGACTCAGGGCACCCCTGCAAGCACGCGGCGGCCCTCTGCTACCAGACCGCGCGCCTGCTCGACGCCGATCCCTTCGTGCTGCTCCTCCTGCGCGGGCGCGGGGAACGCGACCTGCTCGACGCGCTGTCCCGGCGGAGCGCCACCCGTGCGGCCCGCGCCGCCCAGGAGCAGGAACCCGCCCCGCTCCCCGGCGTCCGGGCCACCGACGCGCTCGCGCCACGGCAACTCCCGCCTCTGCCGAATCCGTTGGCCATGCCCGTACACCCCGGACAGCCTCCGGTGTACCCGGCGGCCCCCGGCGGCCCGGACCCCTTCGCGCTGGACCAGTTGGCGACCGACGCGGCCGCCCGTGCCCACGCCCTGCTCGTCACCGGCCGCGACCCGGTGGGGGAACTGACGCTGTGGCAGGACGCGGTACGACTCGCCGCGGCCCGCCCCGGTTCGGGCCTCACCGCCGGCTCCCGCGCCCTCTACTCCTCGCTCGCCTCCGCAGCCGGCCGCACCCCGGCCGAGCTGGCGCGGGCGGTCGCCGCCTGGCGGCAGGGCGGTCTGGAGGGCCTCGACGTCCTCGACGAACCGTGGGACCCGCCGGCCGGACGCTTCGACCGGGCGCGCCCGCTTCTCTTGGCCGCCGACCTCCCCGCCTTCCGCCCGTGGCGCAACCACCTGACCCACCCGCGCGGCCATGTCCAACTCCGCCTGGGCCGCGACGGCCTGTGGTACGCCTACGAGTCCGAGCCGGGCCGCGACGACTGGTGGCCCCGTGGCTCACCCGACCTGGACCCCGTCGGCGCGCTGACGGGCCTTGGCGCGGCGAACGACCTCTGAGACGGGCCCCGGCCACGAACCCGGTTCCGTCATTCACCCCACCGACATCAGGCGGCGAGAGGGCACGTCGGTGAGGCCGGAGGCCCGCAGGCCCGGGCACGAGTCGCCGCGCAGTCGACGCGCCAGGAGAACAGGCGGACAGGAGGCCAGGGAGGGCCGGGGAGTCAGGGAGCTCGGGAGGCAGGAAGCCGGCGGCCAGGAAACTGGGGACGCCCAGGAGGGGGGCGGTCGTCGCGTGATCACCGGCGGTGAGCAGAGCGCCCCGCGCCACCGCCCGGCACCCGCCGTTCCCCCGGTCCGCTGCCCGCCGGGCGGTCGGGAAGCGATCGTATACTCGCCTCGGAGGTGCTGTGGTGCGGCATGCAGGTGACGGTGACCCGGGGGTGGAGGCGGCGGTGACGCCGGTGACACGGGCCGAGGAGACCGCCGAGGTGCCCGGTGTGCTGCCCGAGTCGCTCACCCACTTCATCGGCTACCTCCTGCGCCGGGTCTACGCGCAGTTCTCCGCCTCCGGCGACTCGGGCGAGAGCGACTCTCGTGACTTCCTCGTCCTCGACGCCCTCACCGGGCAGGACTGGGCGTCCCAGCTCGACCTGGCCGAACGCCTGGGCATCAACCGCACGATCATGGTGTCCGTCATCGACCGGCTGGAGGCCCGGGGCGAGGTGCGCCGCACCCGCAACCCGGACAACCGCCGCCAGTACGTACTGTCCCTCACCGACGAGGGCCGCGGCGCCGTCGAGGCCAGCCGCCGGGCGGTCGCCGAACGCGACGCGCGGCTGACGTCCGTCCTGACACCCGAGAAGACGGCCCGCCTCGACGAACTGCTGGCACGGCTGCTGCCCGAGTCGGCGCAGCCCTTCGTCCAGGGCACCGAGTACCTGGTCGCGCAGGCCCACCTCCGGTTGCGCCGGCTCGGCGACGACAAGCTGGCCGGCACCGGGCTGCGGGTGCGCCACTACGGTCCACTGTCGGCGCTGGAGACACAGGGCCCCTGCGCCCAGCAGCGCCTCGCGGAACTCCTCGCGATCTCCGGGCCCGCCGCCTCGCAGCTCGTCGACGACCTGGTCAAGCAGGGGCTGGTGCGCCGCGGACGCGATCCGTACGACCGCCGCAGGTACGCGCTGGAGATGACCGACACCGGGCGCGAGGCGCTCGCCGTCGTCGCCCGGGCCGTCGACGGGCTGGCGGCCGACGTGGCGGACATGCTGGGCCCCGGCGGCGAGCCGGAACTGCGTGCCCTGCTGCTGGAACTTCTCGGTACGACCCACTCCGGAGCGGCGTTCACCGAGCGGCCGGAGGCCGCCACCCGCTAGGGTCTCTCGTTCCGATCAGGCCGTGATCGCGGGCCCCGGTGCCTGATCCAGCCTGATCCAAACGAAAAACCACTGGCCGCGGGCTCGACACCGGGTGGCGGGGTGGAACGCCGGTCGCGCGTGGCGGGGGCGGTACCGGGTGGCGGGGTGGAACGGACCGGCCAGGCCCTTCGGTACGGCCGTGAAAGCCGATCCACCCCCGGGCGACCGGGTGGATCAGTTCTTCACGGCGACCGCGGCGAATCCGGCGGTGTCCTCCCGGTTGGTCTGGTAGTCCGCGTCGGCCGCCCGCTCCTCCTCCGTCTCCCACTCGTTGACGGACACCACGCCGGGTTCGAGTACCGTCCAGCCCTCGGTGGCGACGAACCGGGCGATCTCCGAGCGGGAACGGGAGGCCAGGTCGACCCGCAGGTTGGTGTACAGCTCGTCGACCGCGGCCCGCACCGGTGCGGAGACGTAGTCGGGGCTGGAGTGGGTGAGTGCGACCAGGCTGCCCGGGGCCAGGGCCTGCTTGTAGCGTTCGACGGCGCCGTAGGGGTCGTCGGCGTCCACCACGAAGTGCAGCAGCGCGCCGAACAGCACCGCGACCGGCTGGGAGAGGTCCAGCAGTTCCTTGGTGGCCGGGGCGGACAGTACGGCCTCCAGGTCGCGGAAGTCCGCGTCGACGTACGCCGTGCGGCCGTCGGAGACCTCGCCCAGGATGCGGCGGGCGATGTCCCCGACGACCGGGTCGTTGTCGACGTAGACGACCTTCGCCCCGGGCGCGACCTCGTGTGTGGCGGCGGCGGCCGGGATGCCGCTGCCGATGTCCAGGAACTGGCCGATGCCGCGCAGGGTGGCGGTGCGCACCGCCCGGTTGAGGAAGCGTCGGTTGGCGCGCGCCCCCAGCGGGCCGCCGGGCAGCAGCTTCACGATGCCGTCGGCGGCGGCGCGGTCCACGGGGAGGTTCTCGGAACCTCCCAGGAAGTAGTCCATGATCCGCGCGGCGTGCGGAATCTGTGCGGGGGTCTGGGTCTCGGGCATGTCGACACGTCCTTGGTGAGGGGTCGGGGAGTTCCAGCCGGGATGTCGGGCGGGGAGCCCGCGACCGGGTGGAGCGGAGCACGGCACACAGAAAAAGCGACATCCGACCGGTGATCACCGGTGGACATCGCCTGGGTCGTGCTGTGTCAGGGCAGAAGGGCTCCGGGAAAAGCGTGACATGTACATGGAGTCGGTGTCAACGGACGCTCTCCGTCCGCCTGGAGGTGCCCCTGCCGTTGCCCGTCGGGCGAGCCCGGCCCAGGTGCTTCGTCGCCGGCCGCTCGACCAGCGCGTACAGCAGGTAGGCGAGGGCGGTGGTGACGGCCCACGCCAGCAGGCACAGCCCGAGGGTCTCGGCGAATCCGTAGGGGCGGTGTCCGGCGAGGTAGGTGCCGCCGCCGATCAGCACGGTGGCCTGCAACAGGTAGAACGCGAACGACACCTCGCCGAGCCACTTCGTGACCGGTCCGCGGAACGGCGAGCGCTCGCCGCGCACGTCGGCGACCGCGGCGGCGGCGATGAGCAGACCGAGCGGAGCCGCCCAGACCGCGGACAGGGCGTACAGGTAGGGCACTTCGAGTGCCACGCCGTACGCGACGAAGCACAGCGGCACCGCCTGCCACAGGCGCACGCCCACCCACCGGTCGGTCAGCACGATCCGGGCGAGCAGCATGCCGAGCACGAACTCCAGCATCCGTACCGGCGGCAGCTGGTACACGAACCAGTTCTGGATCTCGCTCGCCTGCCAGCCGGGGACGCGTATCTCGCCGGGCAGCACGGCGTAGGCGAAGGCGGGTACCGCGGCGACGGCGGCCAGGAACAGCACGGTCACCGTCCACAGCCGCCCGGGGGAGATCGTCTTCACCGCGCGGTGCAGCAGCGGGAAGCACAGGTAGAACAGGAGCTCGCAACCGAGCGACCAGCTGGGGGTGTTGACGCTGAACGACACCGCGGGGTCCCAGGACCAGGTCTGCACGAGCAGCAGGTTCGGCAGCCAGTGCTGCCAGGCGGTGGTGGCCGCGCCGGCGAAGACCACCAACGACACCGCGAAGGTGACCAGGTGGTTGGGGTACAGCTTGGCCAGGCGCCTGCGCATGAACCGGCCCGGGGTGTCCTCGGGGCGGGCCGACCAGGTGAGGATGAACCCACTGAGGATGAAGAAGAACGACACCCCGAGACCGCCCGCGACGCCGAACAGCCGGGCCGCGTGCTGCGCGGCCCGCCCGCTGAAGGGGCTGAGCTGGGGACTGGTGACGTGGTACAGGAACACGGCCGTCGCCGCGTAGAACCGGAGCCCCGTCAGCGACGGAAGCCCGGCGAGTGACGGCGCCCGCCCGAACCGGCCGGGCGTCACCGCTTGGGGGACCTGGGTGGAGCTGGTCATGAGTCTCTCCTTCGTACGACACGCAGGGCGCAGGACATGCAGGGCAGGACACGCAGGACATGGAGAAGCCGCTTCCACGGAACGGGGAGCACCGCACGGCAGGCCGGAAAGCCTGCCGTGCGGTGTCGAGGCCACAAGGCGGCACCAGACGTCACAAGACAGCGCAAGACGTCACAAGGAAGCGCAAGGCGTCACGGTACTGATCAAGGCGAGGCGCGGTAAGGCGAGTTGGTGCGAGGGCGCGGAAAGGGAAGCACCGAGAAGCGACAGCGGGCGACGAGAGCGAAGAGAGCTGTGACGGACGGCGAGACGTCCCGGCCGGCCCCGGCAGAAGGGGGAGGCATGCGGCGGGGCACACATCGATCGCCGCAATGAGCGTGACAGCCCCCCTTCACGGAAGTCAACCCGTCGCGGGGGCCGCCCGGTTACGCTTACGCGGCCACCGCCGGGCGCCGTCCGTGAAGCAGATGGCGGAGGATCTTCGCGGCCCCCCCCCACACCCTGGGACGGTAATACCGCGTCGACGGCCGGAACAGGCTCCTGCTGGTGCATCAGCGGAGCGCGGACCTGACGCCGACTCAGCAGAGGTGAAGCCGGAGCCGGTGAGCACCCCTGACGACTCACCGCCCCCCTGCACGGGCTCGTTAGCATGACCGCATGGTTGCCAGTGACGCCCACAAGCCCGGGGGAGGACGACAAGCTGTGTCCCGCGACGCCGCTGAAGTCGAATATGGTCACGTCGCGTCAGCGCGTGGAGAACGCCGTGCGGACGGGCTACCCGACGTATCACCGGGCGACCACGCGGGGGAGGGGGCTCACTCGGTTTCCGCTCTGGTGGAGCGGGTGGCCGACCTGGCCGAGCCGATCAAGCCGAGGTTGCGCGGCTGGCTCCATGCCGGAATGGTGCCCACCGCACTGATCGCAGGCATCGTGCTCGTCTGCCTGGCCCGTACCCCGCAGGCGGTCCTGGCCTGCGCCGTGTACTCGGTCACCGCCTGGCTGCTGTTCGCGACGAGCGCCATCTACCACCGCGGCACCTGGGGACCGCTCGGCGAGGCTCTTCTGCGACGTCTCGACCACGCCAACATCTTCCTGATCATCGCCGGCACCTGCACGCCCCTGGCCGTGCTCCTCCTTCCGCCGGACCAGCGGTCCGTGCTGCTGTGGATCGTGTGGACGGGCGCCTTCGCCGGCATCGCGTTCCGGGTCCTGTGGGTCGGAGCTCCGCGCTGGCTGTACACACCCTGCTACCTGGCCCTGGGGTGGGCGCCGGTGCGCTACCTGCCCGACTTCCTGCACACGGGCGGAGCGGCCGTGGTCGTCCTGATCGTGGCCGGCGGTCTTCTCTACAGTGCGGGTGCCGTGGTCTACGCCCTCAAGCGGCCCAACCCCTCGCCCCGCTGGTTCGGCTTCCACGAGGTCTTCCACGCGCTGACCGTGGCGGCCTTCACGGCGCACTACACCGCCATCTCCCTCGCCGCCTACTGACCCCGCGAGGTGTTCCGGCCCGCGCCGCTCATCGCCCACGTCGCCGCGCACCGGCCCGCGACCGGCCGGGCGGTCGCCGAGGCATCGCCCCGCGCGCGACAGCCGTCCGCCGTCCGGCAGGCGAGTTGGCTGCTTTCCTGGGGTGTGACGTCACCACCGCGACGGGCCGTGGCGACGCCACCTTCCGTGACGTGGAACGCCGACCGGCCCGGCGCGTGGAACGCCACACCTCGCGGCGGCTCACCGTGGTGGGCATCGGTCCGGACACCGCCGCCGCTTTGCCGATCCCAGTCGGCGACAACCCGCAACGCCTGGGCAGTGAGACGTCCTTCGCCCCGCCGTGCGGGGTCAGCCCTGTCGCGGTCGTTCACCTTCGGTCGGCGGTCGTCCATGAGGCGTTCATGGCCGCCCTCTCACTTGCCGACAATCAGGCGGCTGACGTCACCGTCCCGAGCGGTAGCGCTGAGGACGTCGTGCAGGCACCGCCCTCGTACTCCCAAGCCTGGCCCGGATCGAGTGGTTTGTCGGCCGTGGAGACCGCGCGCCCGGCTCGGTCCGCGGCGATGAGCACGCTCGCGGTCAGCGGCGGGGCGTCGTAGTCGGATGCGGCCGCCATCAGACGGGCCGCCGCCTCCGCCCCGGTTTCGGGCGGAACGACGAGCAGATCCCAGCGTCCGGTGCCGTAGGAGAGCAGCAGCAGTTTGTTCGGGTCGATCTCCGGCGTGAACCAACCGACCTTCACGACATGGCCGTTCACGGGCACCTTGTGCGGGATGACCGGCCAGTGCTCGGGGTTGACGGCGATCCGGGTGATGCGGCCCCACACGGGGTCCAGCGCATCGGTCAGTGCGGGCAGTTCGCGCAGCAGGTCGCGCGAGCGCGGCCACCAAGCGCCGTCCAGGAGTCCACGGGAGGGGCCGTCCGTCTTCAGCGCGAGACGGACGGGAAGGGCTACGACGGGTGCGAGCCGCGGCAGGGTTGCTTCGAAGGTCGCGGTCATGATGCGGACCCGTCTCCGGGCCGCCCCTGGGGTCACGGCCCGGGTTTCATCTCTCGCCGAGGACGACCCGGCGTGGAAGCCGGTGTGCGAAGTGCCCTCGGTGTATCCACCCTACTCCCCCCGCCACTCGCCACGGTGCCGTCGTACGGCGGGAGTGGACCGACGGGAACCACGGGCCGTCGTGGGCGATCAGACCGGTCCGGCCACACGCCCCGAGTGCCAGGGGCCGCCCGCCGATCGCACCCACCAGGGCCAACTGGCGGCCCCGCCGCACACCTGCGTCGGCGCGGCCACTCCCTCTCAGTGGGACTCCCCGGGCTGCCGGACGACAGACGGGAAGGTGACCGGTGCGACTGGCAGCGGCGTCACTTCGTCGTCCCGGGAGCTGTTCACGATCGACCGGACCGTCATCCAGGCATCGGGGGCCGGCCGGTGTCTCGGCGGCCACCGCACACTGCTCGGATGCGCTGGAGCGGCTGTGCCGAGCGGCAGGAGTAGGCTCAAGACGTCGAGGGCACGTCGTACGCCGGTGTCCGCACCGGCCTCGTCCTCGTCGCAGGAGAGATGTGGACCGCTCAGGTCCGGTCCGGGGTCCGCTCATGACATCGAAAGCCCCACATCGCCCACCCCGTCCCGAGGCCGCGCACGAGCCGAGCGGGCAGGGGCAGGTGGAGGTCCGCCTGGTCTCCGCGGACCCCGAAGCGGCCCGACGGGTCGCGGAGGCGCTCCGGCTGATGTTCACCGGAGATGAGCAGCGCAGCTACCCCGCGGGCCCCTCGGGGACGGGCACGCGACTGCACCTCACACTGGACGCCTCGCGCGCCGCCGGTCCGCTCAGCTCCTGGCTCGACTCCAGCAGACCGCCCGTCGATCGCGCCCACCTGGGCGAGACCGTCTGACGGCCCCGCCGCCCGCCCTCCACGCTCCAGCCGGCGCCAAGCCCCTGTAACCCCCGTATCCGCCGCCCGCGCGACGCGCATCAGTTCTCAGCGATGCCGGACGCACTCACCGCCGAAGACGCAGCCCAAGACCCCGGCCGCACCGACGTCACCGAGGTCAAGGACCGCGCATGTCCCTCCATACCCTCCGCATTCTCCGGCCCCGCCCCCCGTCCGCCGTTCTGCCGGAAGGCACCACACCGTCCCCGGAGTACGACGGGAGGGCAGCCTTCCCGCGCTTCCCGCGCTTCCGGCGCGAGGGGACGGCTGGCGAACTCGCCGTCGGCGAGCGGCGGCCCCCGGCGATCACGGCGTTGATCGTCTTCCTGCCCTTCCCGGCACTCGGTCCGGCCGTCCGGCGGCTGTGGGGGCGTCTGATCCGTCCCGCGGAGGGCGTGCCCGGCGCGGTGCCCCACACCGTCACGGGTCTCGGCGTCAGGGTCGGCTTCCGCCGGCGCCACGCCGACCTTCGGTGCCGGGTACGGCGTCGACCGGGTCCGGCTCGACCCGTCCGCCGTCGTGATCCGCCCCTCCGGCCGCCTCTGCCGGGTCAGGGACGTGCGCTGACCCACCCCCAAACGTGTCCCCGCCCGCCGTGTGAACCCGAGCGACCGCATCCCCTCCAGGAGTTCCCATGACACTCGCCCCTCCGCCCCTGCTCTCCTCGTCGTCCGCCGTACGCCTGCGCCTGGTACCCCAGTCGGTACAGCTCCGCATGCCCAGGCGCATCGACGGTGCCTGGTGGCCCCGCTCGTCCGACCTGGCGTCCGAACTGCCCGGGCTGCTGGGCGGACTGCCGCACGACTGGGGACAGATCGCCAGCGTCCTCGTGGACGAGGCCGTATGGTCCCCGTTCCCGGGCCGGCTGCTCGTCGCCAACCAGGTGGTACGCCTGCGCCGGACGACGACCCAGCGCTCCCCGTCCACCATCTGCCTGCTGGCGCCCGGCCGGGGCCGGTGGGACCTGCTGGTGGTGCCGCCCGCGGCCTCGGACGCGGAGGCCGGGCGGCTCATGGAAGGTATGGCCACCGCTTTGAAGGAAGGCGTGGGGTCGGGAGTCACAGTCCGTTGACGGTGGCCGCCGGACCCCCGGGTCCGCGGCCCTCCCGGCGCGGGTCCGGGGGTGTCGTCACCGGACCCTGCTGGGCGGGCGTCCCGCGCCCGGTCCTGGCGGGCTCCACGTGCCGGGTCCTGGCGGGCTCCATGTGCCCGATCCTGGGCCGGCCGCACCGCCGGGCGTGGAGTCCGTTCGGACCGTCGGCGGAGTACGCTGGTGTTACCGAGGGTATTTCGTGCATCGGCTTCCACGTCGTTGTCACTTTCGGCGAATTGATCACGCCGGGCCGGTTCCGACCGGCCCGGAGCAGGGTTCGCGTCATGACTACGACCGTTTCCCTCACGCCGATCCTCGGAAGTACGCCCGCCTTCACGTCACCGCGGACCCCTTCCGCGCTCCTCGGGTCCTCGCCGACGGCCGTGCTCGGTCCGCCGCGCTTGCGGACCACCGGGGGCCCTACGAACCGCCCGGACCGGCGGGCCGCCCCGGGTGCAGTGCCCTGCGGCGGGCAGGCGCAGCCGACGCCCGTCCTGGCCCGTCGGCTGATGGCCGCCGGCGGAGACTGTGGGCGAACCTCGCACGCGGACCGGCTGATGAGGGACGCGGCGCGCCTGCGCACGGTGCCGGAGACCGGCCCGGCCGTCCGGGCGACCTGGGACTCCGAGGAAGACCACGAAGTCCGCGGTCCGGCAGCCCGCCCGCAGATCCCGGCCGTTCACGTTCCACCGACGGCACGGTGAGAGCCGTGGGAACCCCGGCGGCCACCACGGCCGCAGTCGGCAGAGGAAGGGTCGGCGCACCCGCGAGCGAGGGAGAAGGAGTCGCCATGAACACCGTAAGGCTCCTTGCGGACACCAGCAGCGAGCCGGTGCTTCCCGGCACCGCGGTCCTGCGGATGGAGACGACAGCGAAGCGCACGGGGACGTTCGACGGCGCGTGGTGGCCGCGGACACGCGATTCCAGGAGCCAGTTGTCGGGTCTCCTCAGCGCGCTGACGGCTCGCCTCGGCCTCATCGCCCGCGTGGGCCTCGACGCGAGCGACTGGGACGAGACGCCGGGCCATCTGTTCGTCGACGGGCACATGGTGCGCATCGACTGGTCCGCCGTGAGCGACAACACCATGATCGTCACCCGTGGGGACCAGGACCACTTCCTGTTCCTGGTGATCCCACCGGGGGCCCGTCCCGGGCCCGCGCACGCCGCGATGGAGATGGCCGTACAGGAAGACAACGCCGTCTCGGCCGAGCGGATTCTGGCCGCCACCGGCATCACCCGGGCCGACCGGACCGGCGTACCGCAGCGTTCTCCCGGCTGAGCCGGGCCGACACACCAGAGCCTCAACAGCAGCCCCAGACCCCGGCCGCGCCTCAGACGACAGGCCGGGGTCCTCCCGTGCCGTGTGCTTCCCGGACCGCTCGGGTCCGGGACCGTCATCGACAGAAGGAAAGTGAGAACCATGGGTGTTCTGATCACCGTGCTGGCGGTGTGCGCCGTGGCCGGGTTCGTCCTGCTCGCCCTGAGCCTGCGCAACGTCCAGCAGTACGAGAAGGGCGTCGTGTTCCGCTTCGGGCGGCTGCTGCCGGACATCCGCGGGCCGGGCCTGCGCGTCATCCGGCCGATCGGGGACCGGATGCGGAAGGTGTCCGTACAGACCGAGGTCCTCGGCATCCCGCCGCAGGGGTCCATCACCGCCGACAACGTGACGCTCACCGTCGACGCGGTCGTCTACTTCAAGGTCATCGACCCCGTCAAGGCCCTGGTGAACGTGCGCAACTACCCTGCCGCCGTCTCCCAGATCGCCCAGACGTCGCTCCGCTCGGTCATCGGCAGGGCCGACCTGGACACGCTGCTCTCCGACCGTGACCACATCAACGCGGAGCTCAAGAAGGTGATGGACGCCCCCACCGAGGAGCCCTGGGGGCTGCGCATCGAGCGCGTCGAGATCAAGGACATCGCCCTTCCGGAGTCGATGATGCGCTCGATGTCGAAGCAGGCCGAGGCCGAGCGGGAGCGCCGTGCACGGGTCATCGCCGCCGACGGAGAGTTCCAGGCGTCCCAGCGGCTGACCGACGCCGCCGCGACCATGGCCGACACCCCCGGAGCACTCCAACTGCGCCTGTTGCAGACCGTGGTGGACGTCTCCGCCGAGAAGAACAGCACCCTCGTGATGCCGTTCCCGGTGGAGATGCTCCGCTTCTTCGAGCACCAGAGCAGGGACGGTGACGGCGAGTCCGACGGACGGCGCGTGCGCCGGAGCGACGGGCACGCGGCGCTCTCCGCGGGGGCCGTGATCCCGGAGCCCGCCATGCCCGTACCGGCCCTCGCCCCGTCGGTCTCGCTGCCCCAAGAGCGGGCCGGCGGCCGCGCGCAGGTGGCACGGGAGCGGCGGGACAACTGGCCGACGCGCCGGGACGCCGAGGAAGCCCTGAGCGGTTGACCGTTCCGGGCCGCCCGGGGTGACGCGATCGTCCGGTGCGGTGCGGTGCGGTGCCGCTGATGGCCCCGGTGACAGCTGTCACCGGGGTCGCAGCGGTCCGGGGTGGCTGAAGCGGCCGGCCCGCCGTTGGATGCGGTGCCGGCGGGTGCGGCGGCGTACCGGTGGATGTGCGGCTCGCGCGTCGGCGCGGGCGTAGAAGACGTGTTTCGCGCCCTCGATCAGCACCAGGTAGAGCACGACCATCAGGGCCAGGGTGAGGAGGAGTCCGAGCGGCAGGGACTGGAAACCGAGCGGCCCCGCGAGCGGGGACATCGGCAGCGCGACGGCGACGGCGACGACACCGATGGCGCTGAACAGCAGGGGGCGGCTGGGCCGGCTGCGGTAGAACGGCACCCGGCGGGTGCGGATGGCGAAGACGACCAGCGCCTGCGTGGCGAGGGACTCCACGAACCAGCCGGAGCGGAACAGTTCGGCACCGGTGTGGAAGACCTGGATCATGATTGCGAAGGTGAGGAAGTCGAAGAGGGAGCTGACGGGTCCGAAGAAGAGCATGAAACGCCGGATGAAGGCGATGTCCCAGTGCGAGGGCGCGCGCAGTTGCTCCGGGTCGACGTGGTCGGTGGGGATGGTCAACTGCCCCGCGTCGTAAAGAAGGTTGTTGAGCAGGATCTGCGAGGGCAGCATCGGCAGGAACGGCAGCACCAGGGAGGCTCCGGCCGCGCTGAACATGTTGCCGAAGTTGCTTGAGGTGCCCATCAGGACGTACTTGATGGTGTTGGCGAAGATCCGGCGGCCCTCGGCGACGCCGTCGGCGAGTACGCCGAGGTCCTTCTCCAGGAGCAGGACGTCGGCCGCGTCCTTGGCCACGTCGGTCGCGGTGTCCACGGACACCCCCACGTCGGCGGCGTGCAGGGCCAGCGCGTCGTTCACGCCGTCGCCCAGGAACCCGATGTCCCGGCCACGGCGCCGCAGCGCCCGTACGACCCGTGCCTTGTCCTGGGGCGAGACGCGGGCGAAGACGGTGGTGGTCTCGGCCGCCCTGGTCAGCTGGTCGTCGTCCAGCTCCCCGATGTCCCGGCCGGTCAGGGCCCGGCCGGGCGGCAGCCCGAGGTCGACGCAGACCTTCTGGGCGACGAGCGCGTTGTCGCCCGTACAGATCTTGACGGTGACGCCGAGGTCGGCGAGGCGGCGCAGTGAGGCGGCGGCACCGGTCTTGGGCGGGTCGAGGAAGACCAGGAAGCCGGCCAGGCACAGCCGGTGCTCGTCGGCGGCCGTGAGGGACGTCTGCCCGTCCGCGTCCCTGGTGGCCACGGCGACCACCCGGCTGCCGGCCGCGAAGTGCTCCTGGAGGACCGCCGCCGCCTTGTCCGGTACGTCGCCGCAGTGGGCCAGGACCGCCTCGGGCGAGCCCTTGGTGACGAGCAGGCGGCTGCCGTCCGGACGCTCGACGAGCGCGGAGCCCAGCTGCCGGTCGTGGTCGAAGGGCAGCAGCGCGAGCCGGTGGTGACCGGCCGGGGGCGTGCCCGTGGCCTGCCACAGCGCGACGTCCAGCGCGTTGCCGCCCACCTGGTCGAGGTCGCCCTCGGTGGCCAGCAGACCAAGCTTCAGCACCGTGTCGGAGAGTGCGCCGGCCGGGTCGAGGGCCGCCTCGAAACGGATGCGGCCCTCGGTGAGCGTGCCGGTCTTGTCGGTGACCAGGACGTCCATGTCGCCCAGGTCCTCGATGCACACCAGCCGCTTCACGAGCACCTTGCGCCGAGCCAGCTGCCGTGAGCCGGTGGCCAGGCCGGTGCTCACCACGGCGGGCAGCAGTTGCGGGGTGATGCCCACCGCGATGGCCAGCGAGAAGAGCAGCGCGTCGAGCAGCGGCCGGTGCAGCAGGACGTTGATGACGAAGATCCCCGTGGTGAGGGCGGCGGCGACCTTGAGGAGCAGCATGGAGAAGCGGCGCAGCCCCGCCTGGAAGTCGGTCTCCGGCTGCCGTTCGCCCAGCCCCAGCGCGATCCGCCCGAACTCGGCACGGCCCCCGGTGGCGACCACCACTCCGGTTGCGCTGCCCCCGTGCACCACCGTCCCCATCAGCGCGCAGGAGGTCAGCTCGGCCAGTGCCGCCCCCGCGGCGACCGGCTCCGGGCTCTTCTCGGCGGGGGCGGACTCCCCGGTGAGGACGCTCTCGTCGCAGGCGAACGCCGTGCACTCCAGCAGGCGCAGGTCCGCGGGGACCACCTGCCCCAGCGTCAGCCGTACGACTTCGCCCGGCACGAGGCCGGTCACGTCGACCTCGGTGGCCGCGCCGCCGCGGATCACCACGGCCGTGTGCCGCACCCGCGAGTGCAGGGCCTGTGCCGCCTTCTCCGCCCGGTACTCGTTGACGAAGCCCAGCGCCACGCTCAGCACCAGAATCCCCGCGATGATGATCGCGCCGGTCCGCTCGCCGAAGAAGTACGAGACCCCGGCCGTCACCGCCAGCAGGATCAGCAGGGCGCTGCGCAACTGCCGCCCGAGGACCGCCAGGACGCGGACGTGGTGCGTGCGTACGGCGTTCGGCCCGACGGCCGCGAGCCGCTCGGCCACCTCGCCCCCCGACAGGCCGTCGGGGCTGCTGACGAGCGCGGCCAGCACGGCCTTCGCGTCCTCGGCGGCGGCGTCCCCCAGCCGCAGCTCCGCCGCACGGGTGGTCACTGACTCCAGTTCCATTCGGCGACCTCCGGCAGGTCAGCCCCGTGGACGCGGATCCAGTCGTGATGGCGGTAGCGGACATCGACCATCCGCTGCCGCAGCGCCGCCGCGCGGACGGCGAGACCGGGCACCCGGTCGATGACGTCCATGACCAGCCGGTAGCGGTCGAGGTCGTTGCGGACGACCATGTCGAACGGGGTCGTGGTGGTGCCCTCCTCCTTGTAGCCGCGCACGTGCAGGTGCGGGTGGTTGGTGCGGCGGTAGGCGAGCCGGTGGATCAGCCACGGATAGCCGTGGTAGGCGAAGACGACGGGCTTGTCGGGGGTGAACAGTGCGTCGTACTCACTGTCGGGCATGCCGTGCGGATGTTCCTCCGCGGGCAACAGCCGGGCGATGTCCACGACGTTGACCACCCGTACCGCGAGTTCGGGCAGGTGGCGGCGGAGCAGCGAGGCCGCGGCCAGTACTTCCAGGGTGGGTACGTCGCCCGCGCAGGCGAGTACCACGTCGGGCTCGCCGGGCTCGGACTCGGTGCCGGCCCAGTCCCAGATCCCGGCGCCGCGGGCGCAGTGCGCGCGGGCGGTGTCGAGGTCGAGCCAGTCGAAGCACGGCTGCTTGCCCGCGACGACGACGTTGACGTAGTCGCGGCTGCGCAGCACGTGATCCGCCACGCACAGCAGGGTGTTGGCGTCCGGCGGATAGTAGACCCGCACGACTTCCGGCGACTTGTTGAGTACGTGGTCGACGAAACCGGGGTCCTGGTGTGAGAAGCCGTTGTTGTCCTGGCGCCACACGTGCGAGGTGAGCAGGTAGTTGAGGGAGGCGATCGGGCGGCGCCAGGGGAGTCGGCGGGCGACGCGCAGCCACTTGATGTGCTGGTTCGCCATGGAGTCGACGATGTGGACGAAGGCTTCGTAGCAGGAGAACAGGCCGTGCCGGCCGGTGAGGAGATAGCCCTCCAGCCAGCCCTGGCAGGTGTGTTCGGAGAGGATCTCCATCACCCGTCCGCCGCGCTCCAGGTGCTCGTCAGTGGGCAGTACCTCGGCCTCCCACGCCTTGCCGCTCGCCTCGTAGACGGCCTGGAGGCGGTTGGACGCCGTCTCGTCCGGGCCGACCAGCCGGAAGTCGCGCCGTTCGCCGGAGTCGGCCATCACCTGCGCCAGCAGGTCGCCGAGGACACGGGTCGGCTCGTGCGCCGTCGTGCCGGGCTTGTCGACCGGGACGGCGAACCGCTCCAGGGGCGGCAGGGACAGGTCGTGCAGCAGCAGACCGCCGTTGGTGTGCGGGTTGGCGCCCAGCCGGTGCGCGCCGTCGGGGACACAGGCCAGGACCTGTTCGCGGGGGCGTCCGTGCTCGTCGAACAGGTCCTCGGGCCGGTAGGAGCGCAGCCACCTCTCCAACTGCCGCAGGTGATCCGGGTTCTCGCGTACGGCTGGCAGCGGCACCTGGTGCGCTCGCCAGGTGCCCTCCACCGCGACGCCGTCGACCTCGGCGGGCCCGGTCCAGCCCTTGGGCGTGCGCAGGACGATCACCGGCCAGCGCGGACGTTCGGTGGCGCCCTCCGTGCGGGCGGCGCGCTGGAAGGCGGCGATGCGGTCCAGGGCCTCGTCCATGGCGCGGGCCATCGCCTGGTGGACGGCGCGGGGGTCGTCCCCGGTCACGTGGAGGGGCTCGTGGCCGTATCCCCTGAGCAGGGCGTCGAGTTCGGGCTCCGGTATCCGGGCCAGGACCGTCGGGTTGGCGATCTTGTAGCCGTTGAGGTGCAGGATCGGCAGGACGGCACCGTCGCGTACCGGGTCGAGGAACTTGTTCGCGTGCCAGGAGGCGGCCAGCGGGCCCGTCTCGGCCTCACCGTCGCCGATCACGCAGGCCACCAGAAGTCCCGGATTGTCGAACGCGGCCCCGTAGGCGTGCGAGAGGGAGTAGCCCAGCTCGCCGCCCTCGTGGATCGATCCGGGGGTCTCGGGTGCGACATGGCTGGGGATGCCGCCCGGGAAGGAGAACTGCCGGAAGAGGCGGGCCATGCCGGCCGCGTCCCGCGTGATGTCCGGGTACGTCTCGGTGTAGCTGCCCTCCAGCCAGGAGTTCGCCACCACGGCGGGCCCGCCGTGACCGGGCCCCCAGACACAGATCGCGTCCAGGTCTCTTGCCTTGACGACCCGGTTGAGATGGGTGTGGACCAGGTTCAGTCCCGGCGAGGTACCCCAGTGCCCGAGCAGCCGCGGTTTGACGTGCTCACGCGCCAACGGCTCGGTCAGCAGCGGGTTGGACATGAGGTAGATCTGCCCGACGGCCAGGTAGTTCGCCGCCCGCCAGTGGGCGTCCAGAGCGCTCAGCTCCTCCTCGTCGAGGCGGTCCGGGCAAGCGGCGGTGCCGGGAGTGTCCAGGGAGCTCTCGGGAGGAGGACCAAGTGGCATGACGAACCTTCTTGTAGGTGCCTGATCAGGAACTTCCGGAACTGAGACCGGGAAGGTGCTCTGTTTCGTCGATGAAGGCGCGGGCGACATCGGCCAGTCGGCGGTTGTGGGAGCGGGCGTAGGCGCGCAGCGTCGTGAAGGCCCGTTCCATGTCCGTGTGGCGGCGTTCGGCGAGCTTTCCCTTGGCCTGTTCGATCAGGACGCGGCTGTTGAGGGCGGTCTGCAACTGCTCGTTGAGGAGCGTGTCGCGCTGGGTGGTGCGTTGTTGCAGCAGGCTGATGGTGGCGACGTCGGCGAGGGCCTGGGCGAAGGGGGTGGCGGCGGGGCTGATGGGCGCCGGGGTGGTGTGGAAGAGGTTGAGGGCGCCGACGACCTCGTCGCGCAGGCGCAAGGGCAGCGCCTGGACGGCGGTGAAGCCGCCGCGTTGGGCCTGGGCGGTGAACAGGGGCCAGCGGGCGGTCTCGTCGCGCAGGTCGGGAACGGAGACCGCGACTCCGGTGTGGAAGCAGTCCAGGCAGGGTCCTTCCTGGTTCTGGAGCTGGAAGAGTTCCAGGAGGCGCACCCGTTCGTCGGAGGCGGCCATGACGCGCAGCACTCCGTCGCGGTCGGCGAGCAGGACGCCCGCCGCGCTCGCGTCGAGCAGGTCGACGCAGCGGTCGGTGAGCATGCGCAGGAAGTCCATGAGGTCGAAGTCGGCGACGAGACTGTCCGCCAGCTCGACGAACGTCCGGGCCATCAGCTGTTCCTTCATCGTGCACACCTCTGTGTGTGGGGCGTGAGCATCAGGGCTCCTCGTCGGGGGGTCCCGCGTCCGGCGGTCGGATGTCGGGCGGTGTCGTGTCCGGGGGGATGCGGAGCCGGTGGGCGACCACGTCGGCGGCGACCACCGAGATCGGCGTCCCGTGGGCGTAGGCGTGGGCGCGCAGCCGGATGAACGCCTCCTCGACGCCGAGGCCGAGCTGGACCATGAGGATGCCGGTGGCCTGGTCGATCTCGGCCCGGTGACCGCCCAGGTCGTCGATGGACGCGGCGTCCGGCCGGTCCGTGTCGGCCACGTCGGTGGTGAACGCGCCGCTGTCGGGCAGGACGCCCGTCTCGCTGATCCGGGCGTCGAGCAGGAGCAGCGTGGCAGTGTCGGCGAAGGCCATCGCGTCGGCCACCTCGTCCGCGTCCAGCTCGACCGAGCTGCTGGAGTACAGGTCGAGTACGCCGGGGCTGATGGCCCCGGTCTGCAGAGGGAAAGCGAAGACGGCCCTGGCTCCGGCTTCCAGGGCCGCGTCGGCGAACACCGTCCAGTTCCGCTGGAGTTCACCGGCCAACAGGTCGGGGCACAGGACCGTCGAGCCGAGGACATAGGCATCCACGCAGGGTCCCTCGCCCAGGGTGAGCTGGAGTTCTTCCAGCTGCTGACTGACGGAGTCGGTGCTGCACAGCGGATGACTCGCCCGCCCGCGGGACATCGCGGACACTCCGGCCCCGCCGACCGGCAGCGCCGCCACCGCCGCCGTACACACGTCGAGGACGCCGGCCCGGGCGCCGCGCAGGGCCGCCTGCTCGGCCACGAGAGCCTGGATCCGCGCCGACCGGCTGCCGGGGATCACGGTGACCACCGGATCAGGAGGGGAACCAGCGCCAGGAACACGGCGCCCTCGGCCGGCTCGCGGACGTTTCCGGCGTCCTTCCGGCGCCAGAAGCGCGGGGAGGCCACGATCGGCTCGTCGCCCCGGTCCGCCAAGGCGGCGCCAGGTGATGCCTGGCGCTCGGAGAGGAGTGGTTCCCGCAACCGTCGGGCCTCTTCCCGGTGCCGCCCGTCCGGGTGAACCTGCGGCCCGGCGAAGGCGCAGCCGCCGGAGATCCGGCCGACGGCGGGCGAGAACGCTGCGTCGAATCCCGGCCACCCCAGGCCGCCTCGGCGCAGGCCACGGGGCGCTGGGGCGGTTCGGCGGAGCGGCCGGTGCCACCGTCCCGGGGAAGATCCGCGTCCGCAGACCTCCACGGCCGCGGTCTCCGCGGTCACCATGGCGAATCCGGGCTGCTGCACGGCGACGGCGAGACGTCCCAAACCTTCCGGGCTCCGCTCGCGAGCCTCTTCGCCGAAGGCCGCGGCGCGGGACTCCGCGACGGACGCACGACATCCCGGCGGGAACCGACGGCCTGCCCGTGGCAGGGCCGGCGCAGGCACATCGCTTCCACGGCCCGTTGCCCGCCGTCTTCCCAGCTCGACGGCTGACCGCGGGCCGGCGGGGCCGTCACGGCGCCACCGCCCGCCACAGGGGACGAGAGCGGCGCGAGCGGACGCGAGCCCTGTCGGCGGATGGACAGCCGCAGAGTGAGCATGACACCTCTGTTCCAGCCGTTCATGTGTTCTCGGGACCGCTACCGGGCACCGAACGCGGTGCGCCCGGGCTTTCCACCCGGCGGGGTGCGACCGAGGTCGGGGCGTACGAGGACGTGAGTGGGTCACCAGGTCGGGGTTCCGCGCTCCTGGGCTCGGAGCCCGACAGGGATCTCCTCGAAGATGCGACGGGTCCGGACGGGAATCCACTCCCGTGGCATCGTGGTCAGCAGGCCGTGCGTCCACCGGGGTCCTGGGCGTCCGCTCACCAGCATAGTCCCCGGCCCTTCGCCGCGGTGGGTCCGAACGGGCCGGAATCCGGCAACCGGGCGGCCGAGGAATGGCGTGGGAGACATCCGGGGCGAGCAAAAGGTGACATCTGGTCCTGGTGGGGGGGCCGGGCAGGGCGGCGCCCGCCCGGGCAGCCTCCCGGCGCCCTGTTCCCGCGTGCGGATGAAGCCCCCAGCCCCGCAACCATGGCACGGGCCCGCCTCCGGGCGCCGGCACGGTCCCCCGGCCGCCCCCACGGCGGCGACCCGTCGCGGTCAGCTGAGGGGGGAGGAGGCCGGCAGGTCCTGGTCGGCGGCCCAGGAGGCCAGGATGCGCAGCCGCTCGTGGGTGGGGGAGCCGGGGGCGGCGGTCCAGACGGTCAGGTTCTGGTCCGGGTCGGTGTTGGCGGTGAGGGTGTCCCAGTCCAGGACGAGTTCGCCGACGACCGGATGGTTGAGGGTCTTCGTGCCCACGGTGCGGGCGGCGACGTGGTGTTCGCCCCACCAGCGGGCGAACTGCTTGTCCCGCATGGACAGTTCACCGACCAGCTCGATCAGCCGGGGGTCCTCGGGATACTGGGCCGCCTCCATCCGCAGCTGGGCGACGGCGATGTGGGCGGAGGCGTTCCAGTCGGCGTACAGGGTGCGCATGGCCGGATCCGTGAAGATGATCCTCGGGTAGTTGCGGTGCTTTTCCGGGACGCGGGAGAAGTCGGTGACCAGGGCGGCGGCCAGCGCGTTCCAGGCCAGGATGTCACCGCGCCGGCCCTGCACGACGGCGGGCGTGGCGGTGAGGTCGTCCAGGACCCGCTGCAGTTGCGGCTGGACCTTCTGGCGGCCGCGCCGCCGGGCGCGGGTGGTGGTCTTGCCGGCGAGCTGGAAGAGGTAGCCCCGCTCGTCGTCGTCCAGATGGAGCACGCGGGCGAGGACGTCCAGCACGGGCGCCGATGCCTGCATACGGCCCTGTTCGAGCCGGGTGTAGTAGTCGGTGCTGATGCTGGCGAGCTGGGCGACCTCCTCGCGGCGCAGTCCTTCCACCCGGCGGGGCCGGTCGGTCTCGGGCAGTCCGACGGTGCGCGGGCTCAGCTCGGAGCGGCGCTTCCTGAGGAATTCTCCCAGCTCGTTGAGGGGGATGTTGGCGGTCATGCTGCCCAGCATGGCATTGATTCCACCGGGGGAAGGGGGGAGGAATCACTCCCAGGATGTTCCCCTCCCGGGATGAATTCCTCCGCTTTTCGCGCTTGCCCTCGCGTGTGAGGCTCGATGTCGAGCAGCCGGTCCCGACCCGGCTGCGGCACACCGATCCCCGCACCGAAGGAAGCACCCCATGCGCGGAGCAGTCATCTACGCCCCCGGCGACGTGCGCTTCGAGAACCTCGACGACCCGAAGATCATCAATCCGACCGACGCGGTGATCCGCACGGTCGCCACCTGTGTGTGCGGCTCGGACCTGTGGCCGTACCGCGGCGCGGAACCCATCGGTGACCCGCACCCGATGGGGCACGAGTACGTCGGCATCGTCGAGGAGGTCGGCGGCGAGGTCACCAACGTCAGGCCGGGCCAGTTCGTCGTCGGCTCCTTCGCCACCTCGGACAACACCTGCGCGAACTGTCGTAACGGCTGGCAGTCCAACTGCCTGCACCGCGAGTTCATGAGCACCTGCCAGGCCGACTACGTGCGCATCCCCAACGCCCACGGCACCCTGGTCGCCACCGACGAGCACCCGGACGCCGCGTTCGTGCCCGGCCTGCTCGCCGTCTCCGACGTGATGGGCACCGGCTGGTACGCCGCCCTCGCCGCAGAGGTCAAGCCCGGCTCCACCGCCGTGGTGGTCGGCGACGGCGCGGTCGGCCTGTGCGGCGTCATCGCCGCGCGCGAGCTCGGCGCGGAGCGGATCATCGCCATGAGCCGCCACGCCTCCCGGCAGAAGCTCGCCCTGGAGTTCGGCGCCACCGACGTCGTCAGCGAGCGGGGCGAGGAGGGCGTCGCCCGCGTCAAGGACCTCACGGGCGGCATCGGCGCCGACTCCGTGCTGGAGTGCGTGGGCACCGCCGAGTCGATGCGGCAGGCCCTGCACGCCACCCGCCCCGGCGGCAACGTCGGCTTCGTCGGCGTCCCCCACGACGTGCAGGTCGACGGCCAGGAACTGTTCTTCTCCCACGTCGGCCTGCGCGGCGGCCCCGCACCCGTACGCCGCTACCTGCCCGACCTCATCGACCGCGTCCTGTCCGGCCGCATCAACCCCGGCAAGGTCTTCGACCTCACCCTCCCCCTCGACCAGGTCGCCGAAGGCTACAAGGCCATGGACGAACGCCGCGCCGTCAAGACTCTCCTCACGCCCTGACCCCACCCCCTGTGACCGGCCGCGCCTGTCCCGCCCACAGAAGTGAGACGAGAAATGCCTGTAGCAGACAACTACATTTTCGACCTGGACGAGAACGTCACCCGCAAGGCGGTGTCGTACGAGAACAGGTACGGGATCACCATCTCCGCGGACCTCTACCGGCCGAAGGGCTTCGACTCCTCCCGGGAACACCCCGCGATCATCGTCGGCGCGCCGTACGGTGGCGTGAAGGAGCAGGGCCCGGGCATATACGCCCAGAGCCTGGCCAAGCGCGGCTTCGTGGCCCTCGCCTTCGACCCCTCCTACAACGGCTACAGCGGCGGCGACCCGCGACACGTCTCCTCCGCCGACATCTTCACCGAGGACTTCCATGCGGCCGTCGACTACCTGGGCACCCGTGACTTCGTGGACCGGGACCGTGTCGGCGTGATCGGCATCTGCGGCAGCGGCGGCTTCGCACTCAGCGCCGCCCAGGTCGACCGGCGCATCCAGGCGGTCGCCACGGTCGTCATGTACGACATCGCCCGGATCGCCTCGGAGGGCTGGCAGGGCTCCCTCACCGCGGAGGAGCGAGGCGCCATGCTCGACGCGATCGCCGAGCAGCGGTACGCGGACTTCGAGGCCCACGCCCCCGCCCTGACCCCGCGCGGCGCGCCCATCGGATTCGACGAGAACACCAACCCGGTCGGCCGTGAGTTCGGTGAGTTCTACTCCACCCCGCGTGGCTACCACCCCAACTCCATCACCCAGTTCACGCTGACCAGCGGCATGTCGCTGATGAACTTCCCGCTGCTGTCGAAGATCGAGTGGATCTCGCCGCGGCCCATCCTGTTCGTCGTCGGCGAGAACGCCCACTCGCGGTACTTCAGCGAGGACGCCTACGAACTCGCGGCTGAACCCAAGGAGGTCCACGTCGTCCCGAACGCCGGCCACGTCGATCTGTACGACAGGACGGATCTGATCCCGTTCGACAAGCTGGAGGAGTTCTTCAGCAAGAACCTGGCCTGACCGCACGCCGCCCACCGCCGCACCGGACGGCGCGGGGCGCACACCGTCACCGGCCCTCGGCCCCCTCCCGCCCCCACACCGCCGGGCCGCATCACCGGCAGCGCGGACGCGGGCGCGAGCCACCGCCTCACGCAAGGAACGACGAACCCCATGACGACCTTCGCGCTCATCGGCGCCGGCCCCGGCCTCGGGCTGGCCACCGCCCGCCGCTTCGGCGTCGCCGGCCACGCCGTCGCCCTCATCGCACGCAACGCCGAGCGCCTGGAGGAGATGACCGCCGAGCTGGCCCGCGACGGCATCCGCGCCCGCGGTTTCACCGCCGACGTGCTCGACACCGCGTCCCTGACCACGGCCCTGCGCGCGGTCGCGGCCGACCTGGGGCCCATCGAGATCCTGCAGTACAGCCCGGTGCCCCGCGCCGACTTCATGAAGCCGGTCCTCGACACCGGCGCCGACGACCTCGACGCGCCCCTCGCCTTCTCCGTCAAGGCCCCTGTCACCTGCGTGAACGCCGTCCTGCCCGGCATGCGCGAACTCGGCCGCGGCACCCTGCTGTTCGTCAACGGCTCCAGCGCCGTACGACCCAACCCGAAGGTCGCCGGCACCTCGGTCGCGTTCGCCGCCGAGAGCGCCTACGCCCGCATGCTGCACGACGCGCTCGCCCCGGAGAACATCCACGCCGCCCAGCTGATCATCCCGGGCGCGATCCGGCCCGACGCCGAGAACAGCAGCCCCGAGGTGCTGGCGCGGCGTCTGTACGACATCCACCAGCAGCGTGACGGCTTCCGTCACTACTCCGAGCCCCTGCCCGACTAGTCACCGGACGACGCCGTGAACCTGGCACCCCTTCGCGTTCTCGCGCGCGTGGTCCCGGCCGCCGCCCTGCTGCTTGTGGCCACCGCCTGCACCAGCGGTTCCCCTTCCTCCTCCTCTCCTTCCGAGCCCGCGTCGCCGCAGACTTCGACAGCTCCGGCCGCCATCGCCTCACCCGGCAGGACAACCGCCATGAACATCCGCCTCACGCTCAACGGCCACCACGTCGCGGCCACCCTGAACGACAGCGCCACCGCCCGCGACCTCGCCGCCCAGCTCCCGCTCACCCTGCCCCTGCGTGACTTCCACCAGGCTGAGAAGACCGCCGACCTGCCGCGGAAGCTGTCCACCTCCGGCGCCCCGGAAGGCGCCGACCCCAGGGTCGGTGACCTGGCGTACTACGCCCCCTGGAACCAGCTCGCCACCTACTACCGCGACGCCCCCCACGCGGCCGGCCTGGTCCCCCTCGGGCGCATGGCAGACGGCGGCGCCGAGCAGCTCGCCACCGCTGACGAGATCACCATCGAAGCCGCGCCCTGACGCGCACCACCGCTCGCGCCGCACGGGAGGCCCCGCAAGAAGGTGGGAGGAGATCCTCCCCTTTTCGCACAGTTCGGTCCGTGGCACCGTCGAAGACGTGGCCGCGCCGTCCGCAGTCAGCGGCAACAGCTTCCGCGGCCCCCTGATCCGCCGATTTCCACGCAAGGAGAGACCACACGTATGCCTTCCGCGTCCGGGACCACTCCCGGCAAGCTCCCCTTCGTCGTCTGGGTGCTCGCCGCCGGCACGTTCCTGATGGGGACCACCGAGTTCGTCGTCGCCGGCCTGCTGCCGGAACTGGCCGGTGACCTCGGAGTCAGCGTCTCCCACGCCGGCCTGCTGATCACCGCCTTCGCCATCGGCATGATCGTCGGTGCGCCGACCATGGCCATGGCGACACTGCGCCTTCCCCAGCGCCGGACACTGATCCTTGCCCTGTCCGTGTTCTGCCTCGGACATCTCGTCGCCGCCCTCAGCACGTCCTTCGCGATCGTCCTCCTCGCCCGCGTCGTCACCGCCCTGGCCACCGGAGCGTTCTGGTCGGTCGGCTTCGTCGTCGCCACCACCGCCGCAGGACCGCGCAACGCGACCCGCGCCACGAGTGTCATGATCGGCGGGCTGACCCTGGCCAACGTCGTCGGCGTGCCGATCGGCTCCTTCGCCGGCCAGTTCACCGGCTGGCGCGGCCCCTTCTGGGCCCTGGCCGTCCTCTCCGGGCTCGCCGCCGTGTTCATCGGCCGCTTCATCCCGGCCCAGGAGCAGCGCGTCGAGGTGTCCCTCCGGGCCGAGGTCCGGGCTCTGCGGCAGGGCCGGCTGTGGCTGGCGCTCGGCGCCGCGATGCTGATCATGGGCGGTGTCCTGGCGACGTACACCTATGTCACGCCGCTGCTGACCGACCGCGCCGGCATCCCCGCGGACGCCGTCCCGCTCGTCCTCATCGCCTTCGGCGTGGGCGCCCTGGGCGGCACCACCGTGGGAGGCCGCCTGGGCGACCGACGCCCGATGGTCACCACCATCACGGCCGCCGCGGCCACCGCCCTGGTCCTGCTCCTGATGATCCCGCTGTCCGGCAACCCGGTGACGGCCACCCTCCTCGTCTTCCTCATGGGTCTGACCGGCTTCACGGTCAACCCGGTGGTCACCGCCCTCGCCATGCGCTTCGCGGGCGACGCCCCCACTCTCACGTCGGCGTTGACGACCTCCGCCTTCAACACCGGCATCGCAGCCGGCTCGGCGATCGCCGCCACGGCCCTGGACTCCTCCCTCGGCCTGACCGGGCCGCCCCTGGTCGGCACCGTCATCGCGGCCCTGACGCTGCTGCCCCTGATCGCCCTCGCCGTCCACGGCTCTTCCCGCAAGGGCCGGATCGTGGCCCGGAGCAGCGTTCCCACGCACACGCGACACGACGAGCCCTCCCAGGTGCCGGCGCGGCACTGACTCAAGCCCGGATCCGCGTACCGCCGACACGTACCCGACGACGTACCAGCGAGCGAGAGGACTCATCCCATGACCACGAGCAACGCGGCCTTCACCGGCAAGGTGGCCTTCGTGACCGGAGCCGGCTCCGGCATCGGCCGCTCCACCGCCGTCGCCTTCGCCCGCGCGGGCGCCCGCGTCGCCCTCGCCGACCGGTCCCCGGACGGCCTGCGGGAGACCGCACGGCTCGTCGAGGAAGCGGGCGGGCAGGCTCTGGCCCTCACCTGTGACGTCACCAGCGAGGCCGACGTGCGATCCGCGCTGGACGAGACCATTCAGGCGTTCGGACGACTGGACGCCGCCTTCAACAACGCCGGTGTCGAGCAGCCGGTCAAGCCGGCCGCGGACATCGCGAAGGACGAGTGGGACCGCGTCATCGGGGTCAGCCTGACCGGGATGTTCCTGTGCATGAAGCACCAGATCCCCCTGATGCTCCAGCAGGGAGGCGGCGCCATCGTCAACGCCTCGTCGGGCGCCGGCGTCAAGGGCTTCAAGGGACAGGCCGCCTACGCCGCGGCCAAGCACGGAGTCATCGGCCTGACCCGCTCGACCGCCCTCGACTACGCGGCGTCCAACGTCCGGGTCAACGCCGTCTGCCCCGGCATCATCGACACCGAGATGATCCAGCGCTTCGCCGAAAGCACACCCGGAGGACGGGACGCCCTGATCGCGGACGAGCCGGTCGGACGCCTCGGCACGCCGGAGGAGATCGCCGGCGCCGTGCTCTGGCTCTGCTCGGACGCCGCCTCCTTCACCACCGGCCACGCCCTGGTCGTCGACGGCGGCCAAACCGTCTGACGACGGTTCCTGGCAGGGCGCCAGTGCCGCCGCGGCCCATCCGGGCAGCCCGACCCCACTGGCGCCGCCACGCCTGTGCACGCGAACGGAGACCACGACGTGAACCCCGCATACGACTTCACCGGCCAGGCCGCCCTCGTCACCGGAGCGGGCGCCGGCATGGGCCTGGCGACCGCCCGCGCGTTCGCCGCGTCCGGAGCCGCCGTCGCCCTCACCGACGTCGACGAAGCGGCCCTGGACGCAGCCGCGAAGGAACTCACCGACGCCGGCCACCGAGTCCTCGCCCTCACCTGCGACGTCAGCGACGAGGACCAGGTCGCCGCCGCCGTCGACCGCACCGTGGAGACCTTCGGCCGCCTGGACCTGGCCTACAACAACGCCGGCATCCAGATCCCGCCCAGCGACGCGGCCGAGGAACCCGCCGAACGGTTCGACCGCGTCAACGCCATCAACCTCCGCGGCGTCTGGGCCTGCATGAAACACGAGCTGCGGCACATGCGCGCCCAGGGCAGCGGAGCCATCGTCAACTGCTCCTCCCTCGGCGGCCTGGTCGGCCTCCCCGGCCGGGCCTCGTACCACGCCTCGAAACACGGGGTCATCGGCCTGACCGCCAGCGCCGCCCTCGAATACGCCCCACGCGGCATCCGCATCAACGCCGTCTGCCCCGGCACCATCGACACCCCCATGGTCAGCGACATGATCGCCAAGGGGGAACTCGACCGCGCCGAGGCCGAGGCCAACCAGCCGATCAACCGGCTCGGCACCGCCGAGGAGATCGCCCAGGCGGTCCTGTGGCTGTGCAGCCCCGGAGCCGGTTTCGTCGTCGGTGTCGCCCTTCCCGTGGACGGCGGCTACGTCGCCCGCTAGGCAGTACAACGGCCCCCGCACCCGCGAGCGGTAGCCCCGGCAAGGGGGGGAGGAAAGTCTCCCTGCCACGAGTGTTGCCGGTGGTGCAAGACTTCCCGCGAGACCGGCCCCCTGTCGAGGTGAGCGGTCACCGATGCCCGTGGTGGCGACGATCCGCCTGCTGTCCCTCTGTTGGTGGCGACCATCCGCCTGCTGTCCCTCTGTCGTGCACGACAAGTCCGTCCGTGATGCGAAGGCGTACGTATGTCTGCTGAACTGCCTGAATTCGACGCTCCTCCCCCCACCGGAGCCGGCACGTCCTCATCGGCGCCGACTCGGCGCACCTTCATCGCCACCAGCAGCGCAGTCGGCGGTGCCGTGGTCGCAGGCGGTGTGATCGGCGGGACGGTCCTCGCCGACGCGGAGGAGGCGAGCGCCGCGCAGGCGCCGCCCTCCAGCCGCGTCTCCCTGACGGTCAACGGCACCCGCAGGACCGTGACGGTCGACAACCGCACCTCGCTGCTGGATCTGCTGCGTGAGCACCTCGGCCTGACCGGCTCGAAGAAGGGCTGCAACGCCGGAGCGTGCGGGGCGTGCACGGTACTCGTCGACGGGCAGCGGCACAACGCCTGTCTGACGCTGGCCGTCCGTCTGGAGGGCGCCGAGGTCACCACCATCGAGGGACTGGCCGACGGCGGCGAACTCCACCCGCTGCAAAAGGCGTTCATCGATCAGGACGCCTTCCAGTGCGGCTACTGCACCCCGGGTCAGATCGTCTCCGGGGTGGGTTGCATCCAGGAGGGTCACACCGGTTCGCCGGGGGAGATCCGGGAGTGGATGAGCGGCAACATCTGCCGCTGCGGCTGCTACGTCAAGATCGTGCGCGCGGTCGAACAGACCGCGGGCCGGAACTAGGGAGCGGCCGCCATGCATCCCTTCTCCTACATCCGGGTCTCCGACACCGGTGAGGCCCTCGAAGCCGGTCACGCAGGCGGGCGTTACATCGCCGGGGGCACCACCCTGGTCGACCTGATGCGCGAGACCGTCGAACGCCCCCACAGCCTGGTCGACCTCAGCGGCCTGCCCTTGCGCGAGGTCACGGTGACCGAGCGCGGGGGACTGCGCATCGGCGCTCTGGTGACCATGTCCGAGGCCGCCGCCCACGCGAAGGTGCGCACCCTGTATCCCGTCGTCTCCGAGGCGCTGGAGCTGAGTGCCTCGGCTCAACTGCGGAACATGGCGACCATCGGCGGCAACATCATGCAGCGCACCCGGTGCACCTACTTCCGCGATGTGACCGCCGACTGCAACAAGCGCGAGCCCGGCTCCGGTTGTGCCGCGCTGCACGGCGTCAACCGCACCCACGCCATCCTCGGGACCTCCGCGTCCTGCGTGGCCGCGCACCCGTCCGACGCCGCCGTGGCCTTCGCCGCCCTGGAGGCCCGGGTGCACCTGCTGGGCCGGGACGGGGCACGCCAAGTCCCCTTCCCCGACTTCCTGTTGCGGCCCGGCCGCACCCCGCAACTCGAACAGGCGCTGCGTAAGGGTGAGTTGATCACCGCCGTGGAGATCCCCGCTCTTCCGCGCCCGCTCAGGTCCGGCTACCTGAAGGTGCGTGACCGGCAGTCCTACGAGTTCGCCCTGACCTCGGCGGCCGTCGCGCTGCACGTACGCGGCGGGGTGATCCGCGAGGCCAGGGTCGCCGCCGGGGGAGTGGGAACCGTGCCCTGGAAGCTGCCCGCCGTCGAGCGGCACCTCGTCGGTGAACGCCCCTCGCAGGCCCTTTGGCGGGCCGCTGCCGCGAAGGCGGCGGACGGCGCCCGTCCCCTCCAGCACAACCGGTTCAAGGTCGAGTTGCTCAAGCGCACTGTCGAACGCCAGCTGCGCGTCGTAGGAGGTACCGAGTGAGCCCCCAGCCGCAGGCAGCCGTGGGTGCGCCGCTGTCCCGGGTGGACGGCCGGCTCAAGGTCACCGGACAGGCGTTGTACGCCGCCGAGCACGACGTCGACGGAGCCGTGCACGCCGTCATCGTCGACGCCGCCGTGGGCCGGGGCCGGATCACCGGCATCGACACCCGCGCCGCACAAGCCCAGCAGGGCGTGCTGAAGGTGATCCACCACCGCAACGCGCCGAAGCTGCCGTACCGCGACAACGCGGGGTCGAACAACCCCGAGGGCCGGCGACTCCGCGTCTTCCAGGACGACCGGGTCCGCTTCCACGGTCAGCCGGTCGCCGTCGTGGTGGCCACCACCCTGGAGGCCGCGCAGCACGGCGCGAGCCTGGTCAAGGTCCGCTACGACGCCGAGCAGCCTTCGACCGACCTCACCGAGGCCGAGCCGGACAAGCCGACGAACTACGCGCGCGGCGACGCCGAAGCGGCCCTGCGCTCGGCCGCCGTACGACTGGACCTGACCTACCGCACGGCGCGCAACCACCACAATCCGATGGAGCCGCACGCCACCATCGCCCGCTGGGACGGCGGCAGGCTGACCGTGTGGGACAAGACGCAGTGGGTGGTGGGCACGCAGACCGAACTCGCGGCGGTGTTCGGCATGGAGACGGACGCGGTGCGCGTCATCTCGCCGTTCGTCGGAGGCGGTTTCGGCACGGCGCTGCGCTGCTGGCCGCACGTGGTCGTCGCCGCGCTGGCCGCCCGGGAGACGAAGCGTCCGGTCAAGCTCGTGCTGAGCCGCAAACAGATGTACCTCGGCACCGGGTTCCGGCCCTCGTACGAATACCGCCTGCGTCTCGGCAGTGACCGGCGCGGCCGTCTGACCGCCGCGGTGCACGAGCTGGACGCCGAGACGTCGTCGTACGAGAAGTTCACCGAGTCCATCCTGGCGGCCGGACAGATGCTCTACAGCATGCCCAACGTGACCCAGCGGTACCGGACGGTGCCGCTGGATCTGCCCACGCCGTTGTACATGCGCGGTCCCGGCTTCCAGACGGCCTCCTTCGTCATCGAGTCGGCCATGGACGAACTCGCCCACAGGCTCGGCGTCGACCCGATCGAGCTGCGCCGGCGCAACGAGCCGGCGGAGGACGAGTCGTCCGGGCTGCCGTTCTCCACCCGCCGGCTGCGCGAGTGCTACACCGTCGGCGCCCGCGAGTTCGGCTGGCACCGCCGCGATCCCGAGCCCCGCTCGACGCGTGAGGGCGACTGGCTGATCGGCAGGGGCATGGCCGCCGGCGTATACGACACAGCGCGTGCCCCGGCCCAGGCCCGGGCCCGCCTCGACGCCGACGGCACCGCACTGGTCGAGGCCGCCGCCACCGACATGGGCCCCGGCACGTACACCTCCCAGACCCAGGTCGCCGCCGACGCCCTCGGACTGACCGTGCGCACGGTCACCTTCCGGCTCGGGGACTCCCTCTACCCGCCGACCCCACCGCACGGCGGCTCGATGACCATGGCCAGCGTCGGCTCCGCCACCCTCGACGCCTGCGACAAGGTCCGCCGCCAGGCGATCGAACTGGCCGTGGGGGACCGGGAATCACCGCTGTACGGCGTGCCGGCCGACGCTGTCGTGGTCCGCAACGGCCGACTGCACGAGAAGAACAATCCGGCCCGCGGTGAGACGTACCGGCGGCTGCTGGCCCGCAACGACCGCCCCCACCTGGAGGCGCACGGCTCCTTCGCGCCACCGTCGGGACCGGAGCGGCACTCCTTCTACGCCTACAACGCCACCTTCGCCGAGGTGGCCGTCGACGCGACCCTCGGTCTGGTGCGGGTCCGGCGGGTGCTCGGCGTGTACGACGCGGGCCGCATCATCAGCCCCAAGCTCGCCGACAGCCAGGCCCTCGGCGGCATGGTCGGCGGCATCGGCACCGCCCTGCTGGAACACACGCTCACCGACCACCGCGACGGCCGGATCGTCAACGCCAACCTCGCCGACTACCTCGTGCCCGTCAACGCCGACATCCCCGACCTGAAGGCGATCTACCTGGACGGCGAGGACCGCGAGGCCGACCCGCTCGGCGTCAAGGGACTCGGAGAGCTCGTGATGATCGGGGTGGCGCCCGCCATCGCCAACGCGGTCTTCAACGCCACCGGCCGCCGCATCCGCGAACTGCCCATCACCGCCGAGGCGTTGCTCTGATCCCTGGACCTCGGTCCGGCGCAGTGCACACCGCTCGTCCGGCAGTCTGCCCCCCGTCCGGCTGCCGGACCGCCCAGGGCCGCCGCCGCGTGACGTCTCCCCGGCGTCGTGGCGGCGGCCCGCTCACCTTCCGCCCCTGGTCCCGCCGTGGAGAACTGCCATGCTGAACATCGCGGACACACTGCACCGATGGTGCCGCGAGGCGCGCCCCTTCGCCCTGGCCACCGTCGTCGGGTCGCGCGGCAGTGCCCCGCTGCCGGTCGGTACGTCGGTCGCGGTGGACGAGGACGGCCACGCGGCCGGCAGCATCTCCGGCGGCTGCGTCGAAGCAGCGGTCTACGAACTGTGCCGACAGGTGCTCCGCGGCCGGGGCGCTCCGCAGCGAGCCTGGTTCGGCTACTCCGACGACGACGCCTTCGCCGTAGGACTGACCTGCGGAGGCGAACTCGACGTCTTCGTCCAGCGCGTCGACCCCACGGCGCAGCCGCATCTCGGCGACGCGCTCGACGAGGTCATACAGGGCCGGCCGGCCGCCGTGGCACAGGTCGTGGACGGCCCGAAGCACCTCCTGGGCTCCACGCTGAGCGTGCTCGGCGGTGACCACGCCGCCCACGGGCGCGTGGACGGCGGCCCGGCGGACCGGGCGCTGGCCGACCAGGCCGGGGCTCTGCTGCGGGCCGGCCGCACCGCCCGCGTCGACATCGGCGGGGAGGCGGACGGATGCCCCGAACGGCTGTCCGTTCTCGTCCACGTCCAGGCGTCCCGGCCGCGCCTGCTGGTCTTCGGCGCCGTCGACTTCGCCGCCGCCCTCAGCCGGGCCGGCCGCTTCCTCGGCTACCGGGTCACCGTCTGCGACGCCCGCCCCGTGTTCGCCACCGCGGCGCGTTTCCCGCACGCCGACGAAGTGGTGGTCGACTGGCCCCACCGCCACCTGGAACGCACCAGCGTGGACGAGCGCACCGCCGTGTGCGTCCTCACCCATGACGCCAGGTTCGACATCCCCCTGCTGCGCCTGGCCCTCGACCTGCCCGTGGCCTACGTGGGGGCCATGGGTTCCCGGCGCACCCACGAGGAGCGCCTGCGGCTGCTGCGCGAGGAGGGCGTCACGGAGGACGGGCTGGCCCGGCTGCGTTCCCCGATCGGCCTCGACCTCGGAGCCCGCACGCCCGAGGAGACGGCCGTCTCCATCACCGCGGAGATCATCGCCCAGGCCAACCAGGGCACGGGCCGGCCCCTGACCCGGCTCACCGGCCCGATCCACCGGCCACCGAGGTCGACGAGCCTCCGGTAGGCCGGCCCCCGGACTCCGCGTTCGTTTCACATCGGGCCCCGGTGGTGCCGCACCATCCGTATCAGGCCCATGCCGAACAGCCTGCGCGGCGAGTCGGGCGGCATGGCCTGGGGTACGACCGCGTCACCACCGGCGAGCCAGGCTGCCGGCGCCGGGGCCGAGCCGGGCGGTCCGAAACGTCGTCCTGATCCGCGCGGTGTCCCGGCTCGAAGTGGTGTGCGGACGGCCGCTTCCCTGGCGTGCGGGCGACTTACGGGACCGGTGTGACGCAGGACACTGGAACTCGCCGGCACTCGCGGGCAGTTCAAGACGTGACCACAGATATGCGAACCCGGGTGCGAACCGGAGATCCGGACGCCTTTGCGGAACTCTTCGACGCATACGCCCGCGCGGTGTACAACCACGCTTTCCGGCTGACCGTCGACTGGTCAGCGGCCGAGGACGTCATGTCGGCGACGTTCATGGAGGCGTGGCGGCGCCGTGCGTCGATCGAGACCGAAGGGGGCTCGCTGCGACCGTGGTTGCTGGGCATCGCGACCAACGTCGCCCGCTCCCAGTACCGCAGCAACCGGCGCTACCGGAACGCGGCCGAGGCGGCGGCAGCCGCGGGCGCCGCCAACGAGCAGGTCGAGGACCACGCCGAGGAGACCGCCGCACGGCTTGACGACCGGCGCCGGATCGCCGCCACGCTCACCGCGCTCAGCCTGCTCAGACGCCCCGAACGCGAGGTCCTGACGCTGTGTCTGTGGGAGGGCATGGAGTACGCCGAGGCCGCCCGCGCCCTCGGCATCCCCCTCGGCACCGTCCGTTCCCGGCTGTCCCGCGCCCGAGGCAGGCTCCGCAGGCTCTCCGACGCGGAACTGCTCAGAGAAGAACGGGAACTCACCACCGCGAACCGGCAGACAACAGGTGATCGCGAATACGTGATCCGGTCCGCACAGGAAGGAAACCGATGAACGCCAGCCCCTCCCAGCCGCACCCGGCTGAGTGGACGGAGACCCAGGGACTCCTGCCCTCCGTCGAGCGGGATCTGCCGGCGGGCCGCCACCAGTTCCACAAGGAGCAGATGATGGCCCAGATCCACGAAGACCTCCGCACCGACCGCACCCCCGCCCGCCCGGCCCTCGCCCCGCGGCGCCGCAACCCGTTCCTGCGCCGCGCGATCCTGCTGCCCGCCGGTGCCTTCGCCCTGGCCGGCGCGGTCGTGGCCGGCGTCGCCCTGTCCGGCGGCAACGGGGGCGGCGGCAAGACCGCTCTGGCCACCGGTCCCGCGCTGACCACCCGGATCGGCGCCGTCGACGCCAAGGGCGCCCCCCACCTGCTCGACCGCATCTCCCTGGCCGCCGCCGACGTCTCCGGGCCCACCCCGCACGACGGCCAGTTCGTCTACATCGCCTCGAAGGTGGCCGACACCTACCCGCAGACCATCGACGACAAGACCACGGTGGTCAGCCGGGGGCTGCACTCCCGTCAGGTCTGGAACTCCCTCGACGGCAAGGACGGCTGGCTGATCGAAGCGGGCGAGACGAGCGACAAGGGCAGCACCCTGGCCGGCGACATCCCGCTCAACTCGGCCTACGACGACCTGGTCAAGCTGCCCACCGACCCCACCATGCTGTTGCGGCGGATCTACCGGGACTCCGACGCCGTCCGGGACCACGAAGTGCCCCGCGACCAGGCGGCCTTCGTCGCCATCGGTGATCTGCTGACCGAGAGCTATCCGCCGGCCGATGTCGCCGCCGCCCTCTACAAGGCCGCGGCCAAGATCCCCGGGGTGGTGGCGGTGGACGACGCGGTCGACGCCGTGGGCCGTCACGGGGTGGCGATCGCGCGGCAGAACGACGCAGCCGGCGAGCGCACCGAGTGGATCTTCGACAAGAAGACCCTGGCGTTCCTCGGCGAGCGCACCGTGGTGGTCGGGAAGGTGGCGGACAGCCCGTTCAAGGTCGGCACCGTCACGTTCACCAGCGCTATCACGAAGCGCGCGGTCGTCGACGCCGCCCAGCAGGTTCCGGGGCGGGTCGGCTGATGCGCATCGGTTCCTCATCGGCGGCGCTGGCCGCCCTGCTGGTCGCGGGAGTGATGACGGGCGTCTCGGTGGCGGACACCGGCACGGGGCTCGGGTCGCGGACCGCGGACACCGCGCCCGCCGCCGGTACGGGACGGGGTGTGCGGACCGTCGGCGCGGCCACCGCCGCGGGGGCGGGCGCCGGATCCCCGGCCCGGTTCGTCACCCTGATCACCGGGGACCGCGTCCAGCTGGACGCCCGGGGCCGGGTGACCGGCCTGCAGCAGGCACCGGGACGCGAGGACGTCCCGGTGTCCGTCCGGCGCTTCGGCGGCGAGCAGTACGTCGTGCCGGCCGACGCCGCCGCCCGTATCGGCCAGGGCATCCTGGACAAGCGGCTGTTCGACGTCAGCGCCCTGTTACGCGCCGGGTACGACGACGCCCGGCGCGGCACGCTCCCGCTCATCGTGTCGTACGACGGGAAGGGCGCCCGGCGCGGAGACACCCAGAAGGCGCTGGTGGCGGACGCTGACGTCAGCGTCCGCCGGGAACTGCCCAGCGTGGGTGGCGCCGCGCTCACCGTGCCCAAGGCCGGGGCCGACGACGCCTGGCATGTCCTCACCTCCGCCTCGGGAGTCGCCCGGGTCTGGCTGGACGGCCGGTTCGCGGCACGGGCGGCGCAGGGGGAGGCCGGCGGGAACGTCACGCAGATCGGCGCGCCGGACGCCTGGGCAGCCGGTTACGACGGCAAGGGCGTCAAGGTCGCCGTCCTGGACACGGGCGTCGACACCACGCACCCGGACCTCGCCTCGGTGGTCACGGAGTCGAA
The DNA here is from genome assembly GCF_056435735.1 of Streptomyces sp. NPDC043878. Classification (NCBI taxonomy): domain Bacteria; kingdom Bacillati; phylum Actinomycetota; class Actinomycetes; order Kitasatosporales; family Streptomycetaceae; genus Streptomyces; species Streptomyces sp. NPDC043878. The sequence continues at coordinate 260,297 of NZ_JBWKDW010000001.1, read as the reverse complement.
GGACTTCAGCGGCACCGGCGGTACGGACGACCGTACCGGCCACGGCACGCATGTCGCGGCGACCGTCGCCGGCTCGGGGGCCGGGTCCGGCGGCCTGTACAGGGGCGTCGCGCCCGGCGCCGAGATCCTCGACGCCAAGGTGCTCGACGACAGCGGCGAGGGCAGCGACTCCGACATCATCGCCGGCCTGGAGTGGGCCGCCGCGCGGGGCGCGAAGGTGGCCAACCTCAGCCTCGGCCAGAGCGACACCCCGGGGGAGGACCCGGTCGAGAGGGCCGTGAACGCCCTCTCCGAGAGCACCGGCATGCTCACCGTCGCCGCGGCAGGCAACGACGGCCCGGGGCCCGGGACTCTCAGCTCCCCGGGCACGGCGCAGTCCGCGCTCGCGGTGGGTGCGGTCGACGGCAAGGACCGTATCGCCGACTTCTCCAGCACCGGCCCGACCGCCGACAGCGCGCTGAAGCCGGACCTCACCGCCCCGGGCGTGGACATCGTCTCGGCGAAGGCGGCCCACGGCGAACTGGGCGACCCGGCGGCGGACGGCTATGTCTCCATGTCCGGTACGTCGATGGCGACGCCGCATGTCGCGGGGGCCGCCGCGATCCTGGCACAGCGGCACCCCGACTGGACGGGAGAGCGGATCAAGCAGGCCCTGACCGCCTCCGCCGCCCCGACGGCCGGCGTGACCGGCTACCAGCAGGGGGCCGGCCGGGTCGCCGTGGCGCGGGCGCTCACACAGACCGTGGTGAGCGAGCAGACCTCGGTGTCCTTCGGCGAGCAGCTGTGGCCCCACTCCGACGACCAGCCGGTCACCCGGCGCGTCACCTACCGCAACGACGGCGACGGCCCGGTCACCCTGGACCTCGCCGCCACCGCGACCGGCCCGTCCGGACAGACCGCGCCCGAGGGCATGTTCGGGCTCAGCGCCTCGCGGCTCACCGTCCCCGCGGGCGGCACCGGGAGCGTCGACCTCACCGCGGACACCCGCACCGAGGCGGCGGACGGCGCGTACTCGGGCACGGTCCTCGCCACCGAGCAGGGCGCCGACACGACCGTACGGACAGCTTTCGGCGTCGTACGCGAGGCCGAGGCACACGATGTGACCCTGAAGTTCCTGGACCGCGGCGGAAAGCCCGTCAGCTCGCCGCTGACCGAGATCTTCGGCCACTCGGGCGACTACTGGACCACGACCCTGGGCGACTCGCAGCAGATCGCCAAGGGCGTCTACAAGGTGCGCGTCCCACGCGGTGACTACGTCGTCGACACGGTGATGTCCCCAGCCGGAGGCGGAACCCGAGCCGAGGGCACCACGGCGCTCGTCCGGCCGAAACTCTCGATCACCAGGAACACGACGGTCACCTTCGACGCCCGTAAGGCCGAGCCGGTCGAGATCACCCCGCCGAGGGGCGGCGGGAAGATGCTGGACGGCTTCCTGAACTTCGGCGTGGGCGCCGGAGGCGACGCGCACAACTCGACCCTGTTCTGGGGCTCGTTCAGGAACCTGCGCACCGCGACGCTGGGGCCGGCCGCCGCGCCCGGGAAGCTCAGTACGCAGATCAGCGGCCTGTGGCAGAAGGGCAGCACCACCTACAACCTCCTCTACAACCTGCCCGACCGCTTCCCCACCGGCTATCGGCACACGGCACGGATGAGCGAACTCGCCCTGTTGAAGCGGAACTTCGGCTCCTCCGTCGCACACCGCAAGGGCATCGTCAACGCCCTGTGGCACGGACCCACCCTGGCGCTGGGCACCGTGAGCGCCCCGTTCCCGCTTCCGGCGACGGCGAAGACGTACGTCACCACGCCGAAGGGCTTCCCCTGGACGGTCGGCCTCGGCCAGCAGAACGCCTCCGGGGACGACACCGACGTGTTCTACTACGAGGAGCGCCCGGTGTCCTACCGCCCGGCCCGGACGTACGGGTCGACGTACAACGTAGGCGTCTTCAGCCCCCTCGTCGGCGGGAGCCGTGGCGCGCGGCGGAGCGGCGACACACTCGACATGTGCGTCCCCGACCTGGCCGACGGCGCCGGCCACCCGGCGTCCTCCGTGGCCGCACGGCACACGACGGTCACGGCGGGCGGCAGCACCCTCCTCGACAACGACGGCGACCTCTGCCAGACCGTCGACAAGCTCCCGGCCGGTCCGACCCGGTACACGATCCGCACGGACCTGACCCGCCCCGCAACGGTGGCCGGCACCAGCAGCCGCCTGACCGTGGCCTGGACCTTCACCTCGCAACGCACGTCACGACACCCGGACACCTCCACCCTCCTCCCCCTCTCCACCGTCCGCTTCCATCCCACCCTCACCCCCACCGGCACGGCCGCCTCAGGCCGCCGCGCCACGGTCCCGCTCTCCGTCGAGGGGCCGGCCGCCCAGCACCTGAAGTCCCTGGTGGTGAAGGTCTCCTACGACGCCGGAGCGACCTGGTCCGCCGTCGGCGTGACCACCGCCCACGGTACGAAGACCGTTGCCCTGGCCCATCCGGCCACGGCCCACTCGGTCTCCTTCAGGACAACCCTGACCGACACCGCGGGCAACACCTACTCGGCGACGATCCTGAGGGCGTACCTCCTCACCTGACCCACAGGGCGCCACCCCCGAAACACTCCTCAGCTCTCTTCAACTCCCTTCCACACTCGGGCGTACGGGGCTGAGGAGTGTGTCGGGCGTTCGTGCCTCGCTGCACCGGGCACGAGGCGTTTGATCCGCCGCGCCGACCGTGCTGACGCCGACCGTGCTTGCCCGCGGCGCAGGAGTGGGCTCCCCCTGGCAGGAGGAGCCCACTTCATGGGATGCGTGAGGGGTTATTCCGTGCGCAGGCCCGCTGGGCGCATCATGCGCAGCAGCGGCGGCAGGCTGAGCAGCGTGACCACGCCGACCACGGCCGCGCCCACGCCGGTCATGGTGAGCACGCTCGCCCAGTCCATGGTCACCGGGGTGCGGGTCATCTTCAGCAGTACCGCGCCGAGGGTGACGCCCACCATCGTGGCCAGTACGAGACCGAGTCCGACCGGGAGGGCCGTCTGCCACAGGACGGACAGGCTGAGTGTGCGGCGCCGGGTGCCGAAGGCGACCAGTGCGGAGAGCAGCTTCCTGCGTTCGCGCAGCTGTTCCAGCTGGGAGACCAGCAGGCTCGCTCCGATCAGGGCCAGCACGAAGGCGGAGCCGACGAACAGGCCGGTGCGGATGGAGGTGTACTTGGCGTCCTCCTGGGACGCCGACCAGCTGAAGGTTTGTGCCAGGGGGTCGATGCGGGCGGCGACGTTGCGTACGTACTCCCGTGAGTCCGGCACCGACGGGTCCAGACGCAGAAAGACACCGTCCGAGAACACCGCGGGCGCGGCCCTGCGGGGCAGGGCGGCGGGGGTGACCAGCAGACTGGTGTAGTCCTGCAGTGAGTCCTTGCGGGCGTTCACCTCCCGAAGGTTCGCCGGAACGGTCCAGGGCACCTCGAGGCCACGTTCGGCGCCGTCGTACGACGGGTCGATGTAGAGCTGCCGGCCGGGCTTCACCAGGGCGATCTCGGATGCGTTGCTGGGGTCCGAGTAGCCGCTCCGCGTCCGCGTGATGAACACGTCACCGTCCTTGCAGGAGGGCAGCGTGGCGAGTTCGCGCAGGGCTGCGCAGTTGCCCACGGTCAGGCCGTTGCTGTTCTCCGGGTTGCGACGTGAGTCCCCGTACTGGGAGCGGGCCAGGGCCACCGCGGCCCGGACACCCTTTTTGCCGGTGAATTCGCGCTCGACGCCGGACAGCGGCTTGGGGCCGCTGAAGTCGACCTGCATCTGGACCCGGCTGGGGTCCTTGCCGGTGCTCTCGGTGTACTGGCTCTGCGTTCCCGTGAAGAGCATCTGCAGCGCGATGGCCCCGGCCACCGCCACAGCGATGCCGTTGACCATGCGGGCGGCAGTGCCGCTACTCAGCTGCAGCCGTCGCACGGCCAGCTGCCAGGACAGCCAGCCCTTGCCGAGCCGGACGACGACCGCCTCCACGGCCCAGGGCAGCAGTGCGGTGATGCCGATCAGCAACATCAGGACGCCGCCGATGACGAGGTACTGGTTGAAGTTCCCGTTCTTGTGACCTTGGCCGATCATCGGGTAGAGCATCCCGAGGCCGGCCAGAGTCGGCAGCAGTCGCCACCACAGCCGGCGGCGGCTCTGCTTGGCCGCGCGCACGACACCGAGGGGTTCGACGACCACGCCGCGCATCGCGAGCAGCGTGACCAGCACCGCGGCGACCGGCACCGCCACCGCCACCAGCGCGGCAAGCGCGGGAGTGGGGTCGAGGTAGTCGGGCCAGACGCTCACGCCCAGCAACTCGCCGCCGCCCAGCTTCTGGCGGCCGAGCACGAAGAAGCCGGTGCCCACGGCCAGGCCGAGCAGGGCTCCGGCCAGCGCCTCGCCCGCCGCGATCCGCCGGGTCATCCCCCGGTCGGAGCCGACCAGGCGCAGCGCGGCGAGGCGGCGGTCGCGGCGTTCGCCGCCGAAGCGGACGGCGGCGGCGATGAACACGGCGACCGGCGTCAGCAGCACCACGAACACGACCAGGACCATGAGCAGCAGCACCGGGTCGGTCTTCTCGGGCGTCGCGTCCGGTTTGCCGAACTTGGTCAGCCGCGTCACCAGGGAGGTGTCCGCGAGCTTCAGTCCCGAGGCGCCCGCGTAGTAAGCCAGTTCGTGCGAGCCGATCAGCCCGCTCTCGCCGATCGTGCCGGTGATCTTGTACGGCAGCCGCTCCCGCAGCAGTCTCGCGTCGTCCGAGTCCAGCAGGTCCTTGAGCGCGGGGGAGACCACCATCTCGCCCTTGCCCGGGAAGCTGTCGACCCCCGGGGGCAGCGGCGCCCGCCTGCCCTCGGGCTCGACGATCCGGCCCCGGATGTCGTCGTCGTGCCAGGTGGTGTCGGCGTCGGCGATCAGGAGGGTGTTGTCGGCCTTGGGCGGGACCGTCCGGGAGTACACGTCGGCGTAGCGGGCGTCCTCCACCTTGCTGCGGGAGGCCAACACGTTGGGCATCGCGGTGCACAACAGGAGCAGGGCCACGCCGAGGCCGACGCCGACCGCTGTCAGCGTCATTCGGACCCAGCCCTCGCGGCCGCCGGTGAGGGCGAACCGGGCTCCCATGGCCAGGTCTCTGGATCTGCCCCACGCTCGGCTTCTCCCCCACTCCCGGCTTCGCTCAAGCGGGGGGATCCCCACGCGTGGGAGGTGCTTCCGACGCGGGCTCATACGGCGCGCTCCACTTCTCGGGACTTGCCGTCGCGTACGACGATCTCGCGGTCGGAGTAGGAGGCCACCCGTGCCTCGTGGGTGACGAGGACGACGGCCGCGTTGGTGGAGCGGGCCGCGTCGGTGAGCAGTTCCATCACGCGCTCACCGTTGTGGGAGTCGAGCGCGCCGGTCGGTTCGTCGGCGAACAGCACCCGGGGGCCGGTGACCAGCGCGCGGGCCACGGCGACGCGCTGGCCCTGGCCGCCGGAGACCTCGCCGGGCCGCTTGCCCTCCAGGTCGTCGACCTCCAGGCGTTCCATCCAGCCGAGCGCGGCCCGTTCGGCTTCCTTGCGGGAGGTGCCGTTCAGCCTGAGCGGCAGGGCGACGTTCTCCACGCAGGTCAGTTCCGGCACGAGCTGCCCGAACTGGAACACGAAGCCGAACTCGGAGCGGCGCAACGCGCTGCGCTGGGCGTCGCTCAGCGTCGTCACCTCGCGCCCGTCGTAGGTGATCGACCCGGAGTCGGGCGGCAGGATGCCGGCGAGGCAGTGCAGCAGCGTCGACTTGCCGGAGCCGGACGGGCCCATGACGGCGACGACCTCGCCGGGGAGGATGGAGAACTCGGCGCCGTCGAGGGCGTGGGTGTGCCCGTAGGTCTTGCGCAGGTCCTGCGCGGTGAGCAGGGAACCGGGGGGAGAAGTGGTCATCGGGCTACAGCCTCACGGAGTGTGTCGAGTCGGGCGGCGGTCAGCTCCAGCCGGCGCGGGTCCGCCTCCAGGCCGGACTCCAGGAGTCCCAAAAGGGTGTGACCGATGGACATGAGCACACTATACACATCGTGTATACGCCGCATGTATACGCTGAGTGTGTAGGTCATGGCGGAGTGTCCAGCCGCGCAGGTGAGGGAGGGGAGCCTCCCCTTGTCACGACTCCGAAACGGGCCGATCCCGACCCGCCCGACCCACGGCAGGGCGCAGCAGCCGGGCACGACCCGGCCCCGCACGGCAGAGAAGGCGCCTCCATCCCATCGCCCCGCAGGCCGCGCCGCCGAAGGGCCAGGCTTCCGAAGTTCCGTCAGCTCGGAACATGCCCTTGAGGGAGGGGGTCGGCAATGCGGTCGCCGACCCGGGGGGTGGGAAGGGGTGACCGCGCCGTCTCACGTCGGAGTGCGCGGGTGATGGCGCGCGCCTCGATGCCCGCCTGGCGAAGGACACCCGTGAGGGGATTGGTGTACCCGGCGAAGTACAGACGCGGGGCTTCGGCATGGGTTCGTGCCCCGACGGTGAGGGGGTGCCCGGCCTCGTCGAGTACGCCCAGGGACCCGACCAGGTCGTGCAGGTTGGGCCGGTACCCGGTGGCGGCGATGACCGTGTCGGGTCGCAGCCGGGTGCCGTCGGCCAGTACCACGTCGGGGCCGTCGAACGCCTGGACGGCCGCGACCGGCTCGATCCCCCCGGACCGGACGGCGTCCACGAAGCCGTGGTCGAGCACCGGGTTGACCCCTTCGCGGACATTGCGGGTGTACAGGCCCGTGCGGGGCCGCGGCAGTCCCCGTGATGTCAGGTCGGGCACCGCGAGTCGTTGGGTGAGCAGGGAGGTGCGGTCGCGCCACGCGAGCGGGAGGGCCCCCGTCAGCCGGCCGACCGCGTGCCATCGGGCGCTGGAGCGGGGCAGGATGTTGGGTGGGGTGCGGACTGCGATCCTTACCCGTTCGACTCCGGCTCCGGCCAGGACGCTCGCGATCTCGGTACCGCTGTTACCGGCGCCGACCACCAGGACGTGCTGCCCGCGGTAGGGGGCCGGAGAGCGGTAGTGGGCCGAGTGCAGCAGCGTGCCGGTGAAGGTCGAACGCCCGGGCCAGTGGGGGAGGTTCGGGGTGTGGCAGCGGCCGGCGGCCACCACGACCGCACCGGTGGGCACCGGGCCGTCGGGGGTGTGGACCAGCCACTGTGCGCCCGAACCTGGCTCGGCCCGTTCGACGCGCCGCACCGGGGCTGCCACCCGCACGTCGAGTCGGTGATGGGCGACGTAGCGCTCCAGGTATCGCACGTAGTCGTCCCGGCTCACCCACGGGCCCGCCTGGCGCGGCACCGACAGGCCGGGGAGTTTCGAGGCGCCGGGGGTGGTGTGCAGGCGCAGATGGTCATAGCGCTGCTCCCAGCTCGCCCCCACTCGGTCCGACCGTTCCAGGATCACCGCCGGCACTCCGGAGCGGCGCAGTAGTGCGGCGGCCGCCAGGCCGTGTGGACCGGCTCCGATCACGATCGTGGGAGCGCTGAGGTCTCGCTGTGGTGTCGGGGGCATCGCCTCCTACAACGGCAGACCGCGGCTCACGTCACGCTCAACGGGGAGGCGCTGCCTGGGGAGTGGCGGTGCCGGCTGTTCACCGGAACAGCGGGTGGCTGCCGTTACACCGGCGGTACGGGCTCGTTGACACCGGGCAGTAGTGCGCCGCCCCGCGCAGGGCATCGGTCCGCCCGGGGCCGGACCGTCCGGGCCAGGCGCGGCTGGGCGGCCAGGAGCCGGACGGGTCAGGGGACATGAGCCTGTGCGGCCCGCGCTCTGTGGCGGCCCTGTCCCCGGGTGCCGCCCGCCACACCTGTCCGATCTTTCGAGGGGCTCATGTGCAGGCAGTAACGACGTGCCACCGGCCACGGCTACGGATCAGCGGAGTCCGCAAGGAGTACGGCGGCAGGCAGGTCCTGCGCGGCGTCGACCTTGACGTGCCCGCCGGGACGCTGGTGGGAGTCGTCGGCGAGAACGGGGCGGGGAAGAGCACTCTGCTGCAGATCGCCGTAGGACAACTCGCCCCCGACCGCGGAACGGTGACACGGACCGGGGCGGTGGGGTACTGCCCGCAGCGAGCGGTACTGAACGACGCGTTCACCGTCGGACAGCATCTGCGGCTGTTCCAGATGGCCTACCGGCTGCCGACCCTGGAGCGCGCCGGCGAACTGATGGAGCTGCTGGCACTGACCGACTGCCGGCGACAGCAGGCCGGCGAGCTCAGTGGCGGAACGCGACAGAAGCTGAACCTGCTGATCGCTCTCATGCACGATCCTCAGTTGCTGGTCCTGGACGAGCCCTACCAGGGCTTCGACTGGGACACCCATCAGCGGTTCTGGGCCCTGGCCGCCGATCTGCGGGATCAGGGCCGGTCGATCATCGTGGTCTCGCACCTGCTGCACGACCTGCACCACTTCGACGCGATCGCTCATCTGCACCAGGGGCGTCTGCACTTCGAGGAGACCGACCGTTGAAGCTCTCCTGGACGGCATTCACCGAACTGCTGCGCTCCACTCTGCTGGGCCACCTGCGCAACCGGCTGGCCCTGGTCCTGGCGGTCGCGTTCATCCCCATCTGGATCGCTGTGGCACGCCTGTGCACCTCCGACCAGGTGGTGCGCGTCCGGCTGGACGCCGTCAGCGCACCCGTCTCCGCTCCGGCCAGCCAGGTGGGCCAGGTGGCCAGCGCGCTGGGCGCCATCACCATGGTCGCCGGTTTCACCACCTTCAGCGAGACCTTCCAGTCCCGGCAGATGGACCGCCGTCTGCTGCTGGCCGGCTACCCCCGGCTGCCGATGCTGCTGGCGAAACTCGCCGCCGTCGCCCTCACCGCCGCCCTGCTGGCCTGCTACACCACGATCCTGCTGTGGATCTCCCTGCCCGTACGCCACGCAGGCCCCCTGGCGCTGGCCCTCGCGGGCGCCGGCCTCGCCTACGGCGGCATCGGCCTTCTGCTCGGTTCCATGGTCCGCGGCGAGCTGGAGGGCTTCTTCCTCATCATCATGCTCAGCCTGGTCGACACCGGCCTGCAGAACCCCGTTTTCAACACACTCATGGACGTGGCGGGCGTGTCCGCGCTTCCTCTGTACGGCGTGACCCAGCTGGCGCTGGGCTCAGCCCTCACCCCACACATCCCCTGGTCCCACGGCCTGCTCTCCCTCACCTGGTCCGCGGCGACCGGCGCCCTGGCGCTGCTCGTCCTCCACACCCACCGCCCTTCCCGCTCCCCGTGGTCCCGGAGGACGAGGGCCCGGGCGGGGTGATCAGGGTGAGGACGGCCCTCCGAACCCGCTCGACGGACGCGGTCTCGTGTGGGGCACGAGACCTGTCGGGGGGATAGCTGCCGTAGTCGGGGAATGCCGGCCGGCGGTCGTGAGCGTCGCGGACCATGGCCCTTTCCCTCTAGAGACTTTGACCAGTCCTCGGCTCTGTAACGCCTGGCAGCTGAGCAGCAGACCCCGCAGGGTCCCGATGGCTGGCGTGAAGGGCTGGTACTCGGCGAGGGGGTGAGGATCTTTTCCCTGAGCAGTGCCTTGCGGGCTCGGACCTGGCGCCTTGCCAGTTCGTCCAGCTCATGCTCGCGCCGACACGGGGTGCTGCGGTTTCACCGCGGACGGTGTCGTTGCGAGCACGCGCCGGACGCTCTCGGTGCGCCCGAGCGCTGGTTGGCGGCTGAGGCCGCGATAAGAGCAACCTGTCAACGAGCCCAGCAAATCCACCGAACATGCGATGCAAGCCACCCAAAGGGGACGGGGCCGAAGACGCGGGCATTGAGTCGTCAACAATATTGCTGATAGTTCTCTCATCCATCACGCGCGTGTCCTCAGCGGTGTGCCGGCAGAGCCGGTACCCCGCTCCCACCCTTGTCTTCAGGGAGTTGTTCGTGAGTAAAGAGAGAACACGTCGGGCTCGTAGCCGACGGACTTGGCGGGGCATAGCCGGCGTGGCCGCCGGCGTCGTCCTTGTCGGAGGCGGTTTCGCGGCGGCCAATGCCGCGACGTCCACGGGCGAGGCGAAGAAGGCCGGCGTCCACTACCCGGTCAACAAGAAGGCCGACGGTGTCGCGGCAGTGGTCAGCGCCGCCAACGCGTTCCTGAACACACTGGACTCCGACCAGCAGGCGTCGACGGTCCTGGACTTCTCCCAGGCGAACGCGACCGCCTGGTCGAACCTGCCGTGTGGGTCCACCTGCCGCCCCGGGATCCAGTTCGGTTCGCTGAGCGACGAGCAACTGGCCGCGGCGGACAACGTGTTGAAGGTGGCACTGGGTTCCGGCAAGGGCACCGGCTACGAGCACGTCCTTGAGACCCTCAAGGCCGACGACGTGCTCGCCTCGGCGCAGGGCACCGGCTCCGCCGCGCCGACCGACGGCGCCTCCAGCGCCCCCTCGGCCGACGCCTCCGCCTCGGCTTCGGCTTCGGCTTCGGCTTCGGCGGACCCGAGTGCCACGCCCACCGACGTCCCGACAGGCGCCCCGCCGTCGGGCGGCCCCGGTGGCGGCGGCGGTGGCCTCGGCGGTTACGGCAGCGGTGTCTACTTCCTGGCGTTCCTGGGCACCCCGTCGGCGCACGGCACCTGGCAGCTGCACTTCGGCGGCCACCACCTCGCCGTCAACGTCACCTACAAGGACGGCAAGGTGGCCGGCGCCAGCCCGTTCTTCACCGGCGTCGAGCCGACCAGCTGGACCGACGACGACGGCACCACGCACGCGCCGATGGCGAAGTTCCGCGACGGCCTGCTGAAGCTGACCGGCAGCCTGAGCACCGCTCAGCTGGCCAAGGCCAAGCTGTCCCAGTCGTTCGGCGACGTGCTGCTCGGCCCGGGCGAGGACGGCCAGTTCCCCGCCACGAAGGAAGGCATCAAGGCCAGCGAGCTGTCGGCCAGGCAGAAGAAGCTGGTCCTGGAGGCGATCCACCCGTGGGTCGCCGACGTCGACGACGCCACCGCCAAGCAACTCATGAAGACCTACGCGAAGGAGCTCGACCAGACCTACGTCGCCTACTCCGGCGGCACGGGCCTGGACACCCAGGGCGACTACGTCCGTATCGACGGCCCCAGCGTGTGGATCGAGTTCGTCTGCCAGAACGGCGTCGTGTACCGGGACCAGGTCCACTACCACACCGTGTACCGGGACCACACCCGCGACTACGGCAGCGAGTTCTCCTTCTCATGACCCGACCGCGAAACTGGCTGACCACAGCATTGCGCCTGGTGGCCGGGATCGCGATCGCGGTACCGGCGGCGCTCCTCACGGGGGCGTCGCCGGCCGCCGCGCATCCGATGTCGCACTCGGTGGTGCAGCTCGACGTGTACCAGGCGTCCGTCACCGCACGGCTTGAACTGCCGGTCGGCGACCTCTCCCGGGCCAGTGGGATCGATCTGAGCGACACCACACGGACCACCCTGTCCGCGAAGGCCAAAGCCATTCGGGCCTACCTCGGCAACCACATCCACCCGGCCACCACCCAGGGCGAGACCTGGCAGGTCGCCATCGGTGCCCTGAGTCTGAGCAGCACCGAGCAGAGCTCCACCGGCCCCTACCGCGAGCTGGTCGCCGAGGCCGTGCTCACCCCGCCGGCCGGCGCCGACACACGCCACTTCACCTTCCGCTACGACGTCATCGTGCATCAAGTCGTCACCCACACAGCTCTAGTGACGGTCCGTCAGGACTGGGCCGCCGGTCAGGTCGACGGCGAGGGCACCACCCAGGTCGGCACCATCGGGATCAACACCCGGACCATGACGGTCCCGGCCCTGAAGGTCGACCTCGGCGGCGGCAGCGCCTGGCGTGGTTTCCTCGCCATGGTGAAGCTGGGCGGCGACCACATCCTCACCGGCACCGACCACCTGCTCTTCCTCTTGATCCTGCTCCTCCCCGCGCCCCTCGCGGCCACCGCAGGTCGCTGGAACGGCCTGGTCGGTGCCCGGTCCGCGCTCGGCCGCATCGGCCGCATCACGCTCGCCTTCACCGCGGGGCACTCCGTCGCGCTGGCCGCCACGGCACTCGGCCGCCTGGACATCCCCGGTCGGCCGGTGGAGGCGTTCATCGCCGCCAGCATCCTGGTCGGCGCGATCCACGCCGTCCGCCCCCTCTTCCCGGGCAGGGAAGCGCTCGTGGCCGGGGTCTTCGGGCTCGGCCACGGCATGGCCTTCTCCTTCGTCCTGGCGGAGATGCATCTGTCCACCGGCCAGCTCGTGACCAGCCTGTTCGGCTTCAACCTCGGCATCGAACTGGTTCAGCTCCTGCTGGTCTGCCTCACCCTGCCCTCCCTGCTGGTGCTGGCCCGGCTGCGGATGCAGTCCGCGCTGCGGCTGACCGGCGCCCTGCTCACGGGCACTGCGGCCCTCGGCTGGCTGGCCGACCGCCTCGGTCTTCCCAACGCCGTCGCCCGGGCGGCCGACAGCGCCGGATCCCACACCACGCCGATGCTGGCCGCCCTCACGGTGACCGCACTCACCGCCACCGCCTGGACCCTGACCACCCGCCGTCACCCACGACTCGAACCGGCCGAACCCCCGGCAGCCACATGCCCCGAGCCTGGGGAGCCACACGCAGCCACGACGTGTGAGCCGTACGACCGCGACGAGGCGGTGGACGTCGCCGACTCAGCGGCGAGATGCGGGTCCGTCCGGCCGGCTTGCCGGTCTTCTTCGTGTGCATGGTCGAAGAACAGCGAACCGACCTGATCGGTTCGCTAATTGCGTCCCACCATTGCGTCCCACCCCGATGCATGGGCTCGCGGCCTTCTCTTGGACGCTCGGGAGCGGCCGGGGTGGCGGGCGCCTGGACCGGGACCGTCTCCCTCCGGGCGTCAGGGCGTCCGGGCGGCGGCCGGGCCGGTGATGTTCCCGGAACCGGCTCGGCCAGGATGTCGTCGGCGCCGCTGCGTAAGGAGGCCGGCGAGGTCGTCGCATCGGCGGTGTGGTCGGACCGTCCGTCGTGGCCGGCTGGTGGGGCGGGGCCAGCGTCGTGCCCTGCGTTCGCGGGCAGGGGCGGCTGAGGACGCGGAGGGTGCGGAGAGTCGTCGGCGGGGTCGTCGAGGAGATACCGGCTTGGTCCAGGGAGGCGCCTCGGGCCTGCCGGGGGATCACTACCGTGGCGTTCATGCACCGATCGCGAATGTACGCCCTGATCGTGGACGCCCCCGAACCGGAGGCTTCGGCGGCAGCCCGGTTCTGGTCGGCCGCTCTGGGGGTGCCGGCCCGTGTCGACTCGGCAGAGCCCCAGTTCACGGCACTGGTCGGTGTGGTGGAGGGGCTGGCGACTGTGGTCCAGGCGGTTGATGATGTGCCGCGTATGCACATCGACATCGAGACCGACGATGTCGGTGCCGAAGTCGACCGCCTTGTACGGCTCGGCGCCACCGAGGTGTCCCGTTGGCTCCAGTGCCACGTACTGCGGGCGCCGGGTGGACACCTGGTGTGTGTCATCCCCGTGCACAGCGATCCGGATCTTTTCGCTGCGACCGCGCGGACCTGGAGCTGACAGCACAACGCACCGATGCGAGCCCGGCGTCGGACGGGCCGTCATCGAGCGAGGTGACGGTCGGGGCGTCATCGGGTCTGCCATCCGCCGTCCCGCTCGGACCACGACCATCAGACGTGCCACGCCGTGTCGGGCGGGTGTGGATGCGTACGAGGTCGGCGAGGGAGTGAACCAGCAGCAGGCGCCGGCCGCCGAGCTGGTCACGTGCGGGTGGGCTGCGTCCGCCGAGCGGATCGTTCAGGTGGCCGTGGTCGCGCGCCTCGCACACCACCTGGCCGCCGTCGCCCAACTCCGCGCCGAGGGCCACGAAATCCGGGACGAGGACATCGCCCGGCTCTCCCCGCTCAAGCACAAGAACCTGAACCTGCTCGGCCGCTACAGCTTCACCGCCGGCGTCCCGGCCGCCGGCGCCCTGCTCCCGCTGCGCGACCCGGACGCGGCCGGACTCGATGACGACGAGGACGGCGCGGAGAACTGACGGCGTCAGACGCCGACCAGGCGCGCCGGTCAGCTTGTGGGCCGCCGCGCTTGGTCAGCCGCTTCGCGGCCGTGGCGGTCTGCTCCTCAGCGGCCCCGAGGCCACCACGGCGTGGCTGCAGCCGTTGACGGGAGGCATGGCTCGGGCGTACGAGGAGGCGCATCGTCACGTCCTACTCATCCGGGTCCCAGGCGCTGAGCTGGTCGAAGAGACGTCGGTCGCCGTCGAACTTCAGGGAGTTGATCGGGATACGGTCGTGCAGGCTGAGGACCAGCTCGTCGGCCGTGCCCCAGGCGGAGGCGTTGCCCGCGTCCGGGTCCTGGTCGGCAGCGGTGGCCGATATGCCGCCGGGCCCGGGGAGACGGGTGGTCCGTGCGCCGTCGGCGGAGAGCGAGAGGCGCCAGGAGCGGCCCTCGGAGGCGTGGAAGTCGATGACAGCGGGCTTGTGTGGCCACGCACTCGGCGTTGCGACGCAGGTGGACAGGAACTCGTCGACACCGTCGAGTGCCACCTCGGCCGGCAGCGGCTGCGGGGCACCCACGGTGATCTGGGCGTCGTACGTGTGCACCGCCATCTGCTGGAGCTGGTGCCGAGCTACGGCACCGGAGGTCTGCGGCGACTGCGACGTCTCCCACCACGTCCAGCAACCGCGATCCGGGCCGGCCTTGCGCAGTGCGTCCAGCAGTTGCTCCGTGGACTCCGCCAACCAGGCCAGCAGGGCCTCGCGCTCCCGAGGCGCAGCCGGGGCGCCCTCCGCTGCGGACTTGGCCGGAGCAGGCCCTGCGGCGACGGTGGCGGCCCAGTCGCGGCGCCCCTCGCCGATGTGCTGCGCCAGATCGAACAGCGTCCACTCGGGGCAGGTCGGCACCTGTACGTCAAGGCTGGGCGCGGAGGCGACCGCGGCGCGGAAGGCGGTCGACCGTTCGTCGATCAGTCGCAGCAGAACGGGGAACTCGAGAGTCATTGTCACCCTGAATCTCTATCACTGCGTTCCGGTAATCGGACAGCGATTTTCACAGCCGCCATCGCGGGCGGACCCTCACCACCGCGGAGAAATGATGGAGGACCTCTCGGCCGCCGACCGTGCGTCACACACGGTCCTTCTCATAAGCGTTCATCTGCGAGAGTTCTGCGAGAGCCCCCAGGGTGATCACGTTTCCGCTGTGCCGCTGTGCTGCTGTGCCCCAAGGCCGTCATCGCCCGGGCCATCGTGATCCACGCCACCGGCCCCCAGGCCGTCTGCGGAGGGTGTCGACGGGCTGCCCACCTGGTGGGCACCGGCGAGGCGGTGGACGCCCCGGTGGAGGTGGTGACGGATCGGTCCCGCATCGCGACCGTCGCGGCGTTCGGACGCGGGGGGGGGGGGGGGGGGGGGGGGGGGGGGGGGGGGGGGGGGGGGGGGGGGGGGGGGAGGGGGGGAGGGGGGGGGGGGGGGGGAGGGGGTGGCCTGGGGGGGGGTTGGGCGGAGTTGTTCCTACGTCGGCACTTTCGCGTTTTTGGAATCGGGGGAGCTCCCGGCTGCGGCGCCGCAGCCGGGAGCTCCCCGCTGGCGGCCGGCGCACAATGTGCCGGGACCGTCCGGGAGGAGCCGGCGTGGCGCCGTGCCAGGGCCCCGTCGCCCAAGCGTGGCCGGTCGGCTGGCTCAGGCGTTGCGCACTGTCTTGCTCACCTGGTCGAGCAGTGTCCGCAGCTGCGCGCTCTCCGCCGGTCCCAGTCCCTCGGTGATGTGGCGCTCGATGTCGGCGATCACCTGGTCGGCCGCGCGCAGCGCTTCCCGTCCGGCGTCGGTGAGGTGCAGTTCCTGCACGTGGCGGTGGCGCGGATGCTCGCGCCTCTCCAGCTGCCCGCGGCCTTCCAGGCGGGCCACCAGCGAGGCGACCGCCTGCGGAGTCACGTTGAGGCGGCGGGCCAACTCGGCTCCGGCCAGCCCTGGTTCGCTGTGCACCGACATCAGCAGGGTGTAGTGCGCGGCGGCCATCCTCAGCGGGCGCAGCCGCTGTTCCTTGAGTGTCTGCACCGCCAGTTCCGCGCGGCGCAACGCCCAGGACACCCGGTCAAGCGCGCCGAGCCCCACAGGCTCCTCGTCTTCGCGTATCACCCGCCAAGGGTACGACAGTTTACGAGTATCAAGGGTTTGACATTGGGCTAACGCTTGACGCAGGCTCGGGGTATGACTCGTACGATCGCTCTCATCACCGGAGCCTCCTCCGGCATCGGCGCCGAATACGCCCGCCTCCTGGCGGACGACCACGACCTCGTCCTGGTGGCGCGCCGCGCGGACCGGCTCGGCGACTTCGCCGGGGAACTTCGTGCCCGGGGTGCGGCCGTGGAGGTGCTGCCCGCCGATCTCGGCACCCATGAGGGCATCGCCGCTGTCGCCGGCCGCCTCGCCGCGGGGGACGTGCGCCTGCTGGTCAGCAACGCGGGCGCCGGCGGCTACGCCCCGCTCGTCGACGTCGACCCCACGGACATCGACCGCCTGCTCACCCTCAACGCCGTGGCCCCCGTTCAGCTGGTCCGGGCCGCGCTTCCCGGAATGCTCGCCGCCGGAGACGGCGCGATCATCACGGTGGCCTCGCTGCTGGCCTTCAGCGGGGGCCTCACCGATGCACGCGCACCCCGACGCACTCTCTACGCGGCGGCGAAGGCCGCCACCGTCGCCTTCACCCGGACCCTCGCAGGTGAGCTCGCCGACACGCCCATCCGTACGCAGGTGCTGCTGCCCGGCGTCGTGGCCACGGAGTGGAACGAGGGCGTCGGCCGCGACATCCCCTGGGCGATGACCCCGCAGGACGTCGCCTCGGCCAGCCTTGCCGGCCTGCGCCTGGGGGAGACCGTGTGCACCCCTGGTCTGGAGGACCAGGCCGCAGCCCTTGACGCCCTGCTGGCCGCGGAGTCCGCTCTGCTCACCGGCGGCAACCAGCCCACCCCGGCGGCTCGCTACCGCAACCCGCAGGCGTAGCAGCGGGTACCTCCTCGGTACTGGTTCGACCCGGTCGGGGGGCGGCTGCCGACCGCTGTGATGCATCCGCCCGCCGAGGGCGCTTCCGGCGCCCGCGCCTCGTCGGAGTCTCCTTCGCCCTCACCCCGGCCGCCGAGCCCGGCGCCGTCATCGCCGCGGCGGGCGAGCGCCTGCCGGCCGCCGTCGCGGACGGCCGGGTCCGGCCCCTGATCGACACCACCCTGTCCTTCGACATGGCCGACAAGGCCGCCGAACGGCTCCGCTCCCACCAGGCTCACGGAAGGATCAGTCGCCAGGCCGATGCTGGGAGACCGTCGCTACCACCGGTCGCAAGCTGCTGACCAGTGCATCGGCCACTGTGTTCAGGTCGCGTTCAGGTCCGTCTGAGCCTCGGGCAACTCCCGCACCAGAAGCCCCAAAACTCTGGCAAAGGGGTCTGGGGCAACCGCCGGTCACCGTGCCATGGTGCCGCCATGTCGACTGATCACCTCACTCCCAACAGGCCCGCGGGCCACATGCGTCACGCGGCGAGCAAGGTGCCGGAGGTGACCGTCTACTTCTGGATCATCAAGGTGCTGACGACCGGGATGGGCGAGACGGCGTCCGACTTTCTGGCTCACCTGCTCGGCCCGATCCCCGCTGTCGGCCTCGGTGGTATCGCCCTGGTGGCCGCTCTGGCCGTGCAGTTCACCGTCCGGCGGTATGTGGCCTGGGTCTACTGGACGGCGATCGTCATGGTGAGCGTGTTCGGCACGATGGCCGCCGACGTCCTGCACGTCGGCCTCGGCGTTCCGTACACGCTCTCGACTCCGTTCTTCATGGCCGCTCTGGCCGCCGTCTTCGCCCTCTGGTACCGCAGCGAACGCACCCTGTCCATCCACAGCATTCACACCCGGCGCCGGGAGACCTTCTACTGGGCCGCCGTGCTGGCCACGTTCGCGCTGGGCACCGCCGCCGGCGACCTCACCGCCACGATCGGACTCGGCTACCTGGGCTCCGCCGTCCTGTACGCCGCCGCGATCGCCGTTCCGGCCGTCGCTCACCGGTGGGGGAGCCTGAACGCGGTGGCCGCGTTCTGGGCCGCGTACGTCATCACCCGACCGCTCGGCGCCTCGGTCGCCGACTGGATGGCCGTCGGCCACGGCAGGGGCGGACTCGACCTGGGCCTGGGGCCGGTCACGCTGTCCTGGACAGTGGCCATCCTCGGCTTCGTCGGCTACCTGGCCACCTCCCGCAAGGACGTCCAGCGCGACACCGCACAGTGATACGCCGACAAGCGCCGAGCGGCGCCCCAGTCACCCGGCAGGCAGGCTGACCACGAACCGTGCCCCGGGGGTGTGTCCGGGGTCGTACGTCACCTCGCCGCCGGCGGAGCGGGCCAGGCGTCGCGCCAGCGGCAGTCCCAGGCCCGCTCCGCCGTGTCCGTCGCCGGGATCGGCGCGTTGACCGGGTTCGAAGAGCTGTCCGGCGAACGGGGGCGGTACGCCGGGCCCGTCGTCGATGACTTCGATGCGTACGCCGTCGGGTGCGCGGTACGCGCGGACGGCGACGGTGGAGTGGGCGTAGCGGCAGGCGTTGGTCAGCAGCGGGCTGATGATGCGTTCGAGGAGGGCGGGTGGGACTCCGGCCTCCACATGTGGGCCGTCGGCGGTGACCGTCAAGTGGCCTGGCACGTCCGGCAGTTCGCTGAGTCGTCGTAGCGCGGGCAACACCTCGGCGGTGCCCGGCGCGGTGAGTGTCCCTCCGCGGGCGTCGTCCAGCAGGGTGTCGCAGATGGTGCGCATGGACTGGGCGGCTTCCGCGATGACCTCGTGGGTGGCGTGGGTCTGGTCGGCGGTGCGGGGGCGGGTCTGCCACCAGTCGAGTTCGGCGATGATCCGGCTCAGGGGCGTACGCAGCTCGTGCGAGAGTTCCCCGGTGAGCTGCCGCTCGTGGCGCAGGAGGGTGCGGATGCGGTCCAGTATGGCGTCCAACGACGTACCCAGGCGGGTGAGTTCGACGGGGTGGCGCATATGGCCGAAGCGTTCTTCGGAGGCCACGGCGCTCCACTGGGTGGCCTGGTCGGTCATCGTGCGGACGGGGCGCAGCGCGCGGCCGACCGCCAGCCGGGTCAGGGCGTAGGTGCACGCGAGCATCACGACGTCCAGGGCGAGCGATCCCAGGAGCAGGGTGTCGGCCGAACTGCGGTACGGGGAGAGGTCGAGCGCCGTGACCACCGTGGCCTCGCTCCTCTCTCCGGACACCGGCTGCGAGCACAGCCGGAGGGGGCCGTCGACGTCGGCGGTGACGCACCGCCGGCCGCCGCGCTCGGCGAGTGCGTCGGCGACGCGGGTCAGGCGGCCGGGGTTCGGCGGCTCTTCCAGCAGGTGTCGGCCGGCATAGATCCACACGTTGGCGTCGAGGAGTTCGTCGTGGGAGGTCTCCAGGACGCGTACGGTCGTGCCGCTGGTGTCGACGGTCGTCGCGACGGCGGCGGCGCGGGTGCGCAGCTCGTCGTCCGCCTGGTGCTGGAGGCGGTGCTGGGCGACGGCGTTGAAGGCGACGGTGAGGACCAGCATCAGCAGCGCGGCCGTGGTGAGGGCCACGAGGGAGAGCCGGCCGCGCAGAGTGCGGGGCGCCAGACGCTGGAGGGAGGCGGTCACGACGGGCCGCAGCCGGTGGCGGATCCCGCTCATGACAGACGGTGACCGATCCCGCGGGCCGTGCCGATCGTCCGGTCGCTCCCCGCCTCGCGCAGCTTGCGGCGCAGCCGGGTCAGATACTGGTCGAGGGTGTTGTCGTGTACCTGGGCGCCCTCGTGCCAGCCTGCCCGGAGCAGGTCGCGGCGGCGCACGATGCCGCCGGAAGCCGCCATCAGCGCGGCCAGGAGACGGAACTCGGTCGGTGTCAGATCGACTCGAACGCCTCGGACGCTGACCACGTGCCGGACGGCGTCCAGTGCCAGGTCTCCCGCTGTGGAAGCGGGAGGCGGCGCGGCCCGTTTGAGGGCTGCCCGCAGGCGGGCGGCGAGTTCGGCGAGATGGAACGGCTTGGGCAGGTAGTCGTCGCCTCCGGCCGAGAACCCGGACAGCCGGTCGCTCAGCCGGTGATGGGCGGTCAGGAAGATGACGGGGGAGAGGAATCCGTTCGCGCGCATCGCCTGGCACACGTCCCGCCCGTCGGCGTCGGGCAGCCCGATGTCGAGCACGGCGGCGGAGATGCCGGCGGTGGCCAGGCGCAGGGCGGTGGCGCCGTCCGGCGCGGGCACGGTGTCGAAGTCCTCGTCGCGCAGCCCGCGCATCAGCACGTCACGCAGGGCGTGATCGTCCTCGACGACCAGGATCGTCTGGCGCATGGTCCTCCCTCTGCTCTCGTGCCACGTCCGTCTGTTCCGATGCCGTGTCCGTGCGGCAGTCCGCTGTGCTGCCCATCGGTCCTGTCGTCCTGCCGTGCTGCCGTCCTGCGCGCCGAGTCCGAGTCCGAGTCCGTGTCCGTCGTGCCGGGGATCCATGGGTGGGGGAGCCGGCGGGCCACGGTGCCCAGGCACAGGCCCAGCCGGCCGAGGGCGAACAGCCGGCCGCCGACGACATCGGTGAACCAGTGCACTGCGAGGTGGACGCGGGTCAGGCCGACCGACGCGCCCCAGCCGCCGATGACCAGGGTGAGCGGGGTCGTGCCGCGCGGGCCGCGCACGCGGACGGTGATGATCAGCAGCCCGGCGGCGAGGGCCGCCGTGGTGGTGTGACCGGACGGGAACGCCCATCCCGAGGCATGCGTCGACCAGTCCGTCAGGGGCGGCCGGGGCCGGGTGACGAGCGCCATCACCGCATACCGCAGCGCCTCGCCCGCCCCGAGGCAGCCCAGACAGAGCGCGACGGCCGGCGCGCGCTGCCGCGGGGTGCGCCCCGCGACGACCCCGGCCGGCGCTGCCGGCGCGTAGGGGACGACACCGGTCCCGGTGGCCGTCACCGCGCGGGCGAGCGCCACCGCCACGTCGGGCCGGTGGGCGGCGCACCAGGAGAGGAGGTCGGCGTCGGCGAACAGCGGCGCGCCGTCGTGGCCCGCCATGACCATGGTGAGCACGCCGAAGGCCGTCCAGGCGCCGAGGCCGCAGCTGTCGGCCGGTTCGGCGACCTCGCCGCGCTTCACGAAACCACCAGGAGCGGACGCAGACGGGTGGCCGCGAGCCGCAGCGCCACGTGCTCCGCACGCGCGCGCAGTGCCGACATGGCGAGCAGGGCGGCCACAGCACCCACCACGACACCCGCCAGCACGTCGTGGGGGTAGTGCGCGCCCACCCAGACACGCGAGAGCGCCATCGCGCAGGCAGCCACCGCGGCCACCGCGCCGAGGCGGCGGGAGACGAACAGCAGGGCGACGGCAGCCGCGGCGGCGATGGCCGCGTGGTTGCTCGGGAAGGACCAGTCGCCGGGCGCCGGGCACGCCTCCAGCGTGGTCACCCGCAGGCTCTGACAGGGCCGGTCCTCGCGCACCAGCAGTTTCAGTATCGCGTCCAGCCCGTACCCGGCGACCACGACGAACGGCACGGCGAGGGCCGTCACCGACGCCACGGCGTCCACACGCCGAGCGCGCCACCAGCCGACGGCCATGAGGACCGCGAACAGGGCGAGGCCATACGTCGACCACGCCGACACCGTGTCGTCCAGCCACGCGGGAGCGTGCCCGGCGAGGTCCACCACGTCGGTGTAGGCCGAGCCGTCGACCGATGAGCCGTCGAGGGCGATGATCATCCGCGCGCCTCCTCCGCCTTCGCCTTCGCCTTGGCGGCCCGGCGCGTGCGGTGCACCTCGGAGGCGACCGGAATCAGCGACAGGGCCACGATCACCGCGACCATCGGCAGCAGATAGCGGTCCACGTTCGGCACGGAGGAGCCCAGCGCGTATCCCGCCAGCGTCAGGCCCAGACTCCACACCAGCCCGCCCGCCACCTGCCACACGGTGAAGGTCCGCACCGGCACCCGCAGGGCGCCCGCCATCGGGTTCAGGACCGTGCGCACCACCGGAACGAAACGGGCCAGCACGATCGCCTTCGCGTACCCGTAGCGCTCCAGCAGCTCCTCCGCGCGTTTCGCCCCCTCGTGCAGGCGGGGCGAGCGGCTTCGGGCGAGTAGGGTGCCGCCCGCTCTTCGGCCCAGGAGGTATCCGCACTGCGCGCCCGCCAGCGCGCCCACCGCCGCAGCGACCAGGAGCGGGGCGAGCGACAGCTTCAGGCCGCTGTCGGCGGTGCCGGTGCACAGCAGACCGGCCGTGAACAGCAGGGAATCGCCCGGCAGGAAGAAGCCGACCAGCAGCCCGGTCTCGGCGAACAGGACCACGCCCACGCCCAGCACACCGAAGGCGGCCAGCAGCGACCGGGCGTCCAGTACATTGACGGCGAGCTGCGACGACAGGTGTACGGCTGTGGTCATCGCCGGGATACCCCTTCATCTTCGTCAGGACCGTCGGATGCGATGAGAACGCCGGTGCGGTGACACCCGACGACTGACTACAATCTTGTAGACGGTCTACTGAACTGTAGACGATGGCGGAGTGAGGAACGTTCCCATGCCGGACGCGAGGAACGAGAGGCGGCCGGCAGGCGAGCTCGAAGCCGCTGTCCTGGCGGCGCTGTGGGCCGCCGGCGCCCCGCTCACCCCCGCGCGGATGCAGACCGGGCTCGGCTCCGGACTGGCCCGGACGACGGTGGCGACGACACTGACCCGGCTGCACGGGATGGTGCCGCCGCCGTCCAGGTCGGCTGTGACCGTGTGGTGGACGGACTCCGGCGTCGCGCGTGCGGCCCATCCACCGTCGAGATCCACGTCGGGCGCGTCCGTGCCGAGAGCGGCGCCCGCGACCGCGTCCAGGCCGTGATCTTCGCCCACGAACACGGCTCGCCCGGCCCGGCGCGGACTGAACCGAGGCGGCCGGGCAGTCCGGCGGCGCCCGTCAGAGTTCCAGGCGGTAGCCGTGCCCCCGCAGGGTGGTGATGAGGGGCAGGCCGGCGGGACGGACCGAGGCGTCGGCGGCCTGTGCGAGGCGGCGGCGCAGGCCGGCCATGGTGACGTCCAGGGTCTTGGTGGAGCCGAACCAGTTCTCGTCCCAGACCTCGGCCATCAGCGTCTCCCGGGAGACGGCCTCCCCCGCGTGCCGGGACAGGACGGCGAGCAGATCGAACTCCTTGGGACGCAGCTCGACGGCCTCGTCGTGCAGTGTGCAGCGGCGCGCCACGACGTCGAGGACCAGGTCGGCCAGACGGACGGGTTGCTGCGGCGTCGTGGCGACGACCCGGCGGCGGAGATGGGCGCGGAGCCGGGCGAGCAGCACGGTCAGGCTGAACGGCTTGACGAGGTAGTCGTCGGCCCCCGCGTCCAGCCCGGCGATGACGTCGATGTCGTCCGTGCGGGCCGTCAGGATGACGATCAGCACGTCCGGGTGCCGGGCGCGCACGGCGCGCGCGACGTCCAGACCGTCCACGTCGGGCAGCCCCAGGTCGAGTAGCAGCACGTCGTACGGGGTGCGCGCGGCCTCTGCCAGAGCGGCGGAACCCGTCCGGCTCCAGGTCGGTGTGTAGCCGTTGCCGCGCAGGCCGGTCTCCAGATGGCGGCCGATGGTGTCGTCGTCCTCGACCACGAGGACGCGGTGGCGGCTGGGGTCGGCGGTCGCGTGCGTGCGCATGCTGGACAGCGTAGGAGCGGGCGGGGCGCTCGGCCCGCCCGCTCCCGGCCGCTCACAGGTCACGCAGTTCCTCCACGGCGGGTCGGCCCGCGCTGCGGATGCCGTTCAGCGCGGCGGCCAGTACGGCGACGACGGCCGCGCCCGCGGTCAGGGACAGGTAGCCGCCCGGCACCGACAGGCGCGCGGGCGGCGGATCGAAGACGCCCGTCAGGACCTTCACGAGCATCTCGGACAGCGCCCACCCGATGAGGGCGCCCCCGGCCAGACCGCCGGTGGCCAGCAGCAGGGCCTCGGTGAGGACCATGCCGCGCAACTGGCCGCTCCTGGCACCGAGGACGGTGGCGATGGCGAACGTGCGGCGGCGTTCGGCGAGTCCCAGGGCCAGGACCAGACCGCCGGCCCCGGCGGCCAGCAGGACGGCGAAGGCGAGTTCGACGCGGGTGAGACCGGCCAGATCGACGGACGTGAGGCTGGTGCCCACGGTGCCGCGGGTCTGGGCCAGGTCCGTGACCGTGGCGCCGGTGCCCAGCTGCTTGCGCAGATGTGCGGCGATCTGCTGCTGGTGGCTGCCGCCCGTGTCGAGCAGGAAGGCGCCGACCGCGTCGCTGCCGGTCGCCTTCGCCACGTAGGAGGCGTTGGCGACGAAGAAGCTGTCCTTCGGCGCGGTCGGGAACTCCTTGACGATCCCGGCGTAGTGGAAGGGCGCGGTGCGCAGCCCCTTTGTGCGGGCGTCCTGCACGCGGAGGTTGACCGTGTCGCCGGGGGAGAGCTGGAAGTCGTGCACGGTCTCCGCGCTGACCAGCAGGTTGTCGGGGCGCTGGGCGAGCCGCCCCATCAGCTGTCCGGCCGTGCCGCCCGAGAAGTAGGCGTCCTGGAGCGAGGTCGCGTCCGCGACGGTCGCGGGCCGGACGCCGTAGAGGTCCTGGAGGTCGGAGCCGACATAGGCGTAGCGGTGCTGGAGGGGTTCGACGTGCCGGACGCCGGAGACCTTCAACGTGACTGCCGCGCTCGGCGGGACCTGGGCGCCGGGCGGTTCGGTGACGGTGACGTCCGCGCCGTTGGTGAGCCGGGCGTCGACCTCGGACTGCTGCCGGTAGGTGGAGTTGAAGACGGCCGTGGAGATCGCGAACGACACGGCGAGGGCGAGCAGCACCACCGAGCGGGCCAGCGGACGCCGGCGTCGGGACAGTACGGCCGCCGTGGTTCCGGAGAGGGTAGCGGTCAGCGGCCGGGCGAGGCGGGCCAGCGCCGGGCGGCCGTGGGCGAGGGCCAGCAGGGTCAGCCGCCAGAGCAGCAGGGCCGCGCCGAGCCACAGCAGGGCCGGCCCGAGGAACGCCCAGTACGAGACGGAGACGCTGGGCACGCCCTCCGGGGCGAGGACGAGGGCGTACTGGTTGCCGGAGGAGGCGCGGAAGACCAGCCAGGAGCCGATCAGCAGCGCGAAGTCCAGGCCGTACCGCAGCCACCAGGGCGGACGTGACCCGCGCGGCTCCCGCCTGGTGTCGGCGACGGTCACCGTGCGCAGATCCCGCAGGGCGGGCACGAGCACGGCGCCGGCGGCCACGGCCACGCCGAGGAGGAACGCGATGGCGTACCAGGCCGCCCAGGTGCCCGCGCTCGCCCCGAAGGAGGTGGCGCCGAAGGCGAGGCGTCCGGTCAGCGCGGCGAGCCCGAGCCCCGCCAGGCCGCCGCCGACGCCGACCAGCACGGCCTCCAGGCCCGCGAGCGCGGTGATCTGACGGGGCTGCAGCCCGCGCAGCCGCAGCAGGCCCTGCTCCCGCCGGCGCCGTTCGCCGCCGGCCGAGGCGACCGCCACGGTCAGGGCGGCGGCCAGGGCGGCGCCGGGGAAGCCGAGGAAAAGGAAGAGGATCTGGGCGTAGAGGGCGTCCTGGCGGGCGGAGTCGAGTGCCGCGCCGAGGTTGTCGCCCACGAGCGCGGTGCCGGCGGACCTGGCCTCCAGGTGGTGTGCGGCGCCGGTGACCGAGGTGAAGGCGGCGGCCGGGTCGGACGGCAGCTTCGCGTCACGGGCCACATGGATCTGCGTGGTGACGTCGGAGGCTCCCCGGGTGAGGGACGTGAAACGGGAGGCGGGCAGGAGAACCACGTTGTCCGGGGGAGCGGCCGGCTGGGACTGCGTGGGCGCGCCGACCTTCTGGAACAGCGAGTCGGCCTGGGGCAGGTCGACCACGCCGTCCACCCGCACCTGCCGCAGCCCGGCGCCGGGCAGCCGTAGGCCGATGGTGTCGCCGGGGGCCGCGTGCAGGTTGGAGGCGGTCTGCTGGGCGAGCAGGACGCCGGTGCCGGAGCCGGAGAGCGTGCGCAGCTCGCCGGGGAAGAAGCCGCGGTAGCCGGCCGGTAGGCCCAGTGCCACGCCTGGGCCGGTGGTCTGGGTGCTGCCCCCCACGGTGGCGGTGAAGCCGGTGGTGCGGGCGAAACCGACGGGCAGCGCCGCCCGGGTGCCAGGGGTGGATCGCACCAGTGACCCGACGGCGTTCGGGTCGGCGCCCGGCTGCACCTCGACCTGCCAGTCCACGGCGACCGAGCGGACCGCGCGCTGGGTCATCGTCGCCTTGGACGCGGTGAGGAAGGAACCGAGCGCGGCGACCAGGGCGACGGCGAGCGCGATCCCGGCGACAGCGCCGAGGAGCCGTCCGATGCGCTGCCTGGCCAGTCCCCCCGCCCATGCGGTGATCATGACAGGCTCCCTCGTGGGTCCGGCGCGTCCGCTGCTTCGGGTGCGAGCAGCCGGCCGTCGCGCATGCCCCGCCGCACGGTGAGCCGGGCGGCGACGGCCGGGTCGTGGGTGGTGACGACAAGGGCGGCGCCCGTCCGGTCGGCCGCCGCCAGCAGGGCGTCCAGGACCCGGGCGCCGGTGGCGTGGTCGAGGCGGCCGGTGGGCTCGTCCGCGAGGATCAGCCGCGGCGCCTGCGCCAGCACGCGGGCCACGGCCACCCGCTGGGCCTGACCTCCGGAGATCTCGTCGGGCAGCCGGTCGGCCAGCCCCGCCGCGCCGACCACGCCGAGCGCCTCGGCGACCGGCCGACTCCTCTCCGTCTCCGGCCGGCCGGCCAGGACGAGCGGCAGCGCGGTGTTCTCCCTGACGTCCAGAGTGGGGATGAGGCTGTCGGCCTGGAAGACCAGCCCGATGTCCCGTGGTCCGTCCAGTCCGGGCCGGGTGATCGTGCCACCGGTGGGGCGTTCGAGCCCGGCCAGCAGATGCAGCAGGGACGACTTCCCCGACCCCGACGGGCCCACGACCGCAAGCCGGTCCCCGGAGCGGATGTCCAGGTCGGCGCCGTGCACGGCCACCACCGCGGTAGGACCCCGGCCGAAGGTGAGCGCGACGCCCGCGCAGGAGACCAGCAGGTCATCGCGCGACATGACCGAGCTCCCTCACATGAGCGGTTCCCCTGTGTCCGTCGTAGGCCCGGCCGTCGTCCAGCGTGATCACGCGGTCGGCGCCCCCTACCGCCTCCGCGCTGTGCGTCACGATCAGCACCGCGCAGCCGTCCGCCGCCCGGTCCCGCAGCATCCGCAGCACCAACTCCTCGGTGTCGCGGTCGAGTTCACCGGTCGGCTCGTCGGCCAGCAGCACCGCCGGGGAGTTGGCCAGCGCGACAGCCAGCCCCGCGCGGGCCAGCTCACCGCCGGACAGCTGCCGCGGCAGCGCACCCGCCCGCCGCCCGAGCCCCACCTGCTCCAGCAGCGCCTCGGCCCGCACGGCGGGGCGGCCGCGCACCGCGTGCTGGGCGAGCCGGATGTTGTCGCGCACGGCCAGATGTGGCAGCAGGTTGCGGGACTGCAGGAGCACCCCCACGTGCCGGGCGCGCAGCCGGGCGCGTTCGGTCTCGGGCCGGTGGCTGATGCGCACGCCCGCCACCCGGACCTCGCCGCCCGACGGCTCGTCGAGACCTGCAAGGCACGCCAGAAGGGTCGACTTGCCCGCCCCCGACGGGCCGACGACGGCGACCGTCTCTCCGCGCCGCACCCGCAGCGACACCCCGCGCAACGCGAGCGTCTCCTCCTCACCGGCCCGGTAGAAGCGGTACAGCTCCCGGGCGGCCAGCACCACGTCGTCGTCCGACGGTCCGGCGGGCATCGCACTCACCGCCACGCGAACGAGTCGCTGACGGTCCGCCACGGATCGACGTTGTCGGCGTTGACGGGGCCGGACAGGGTCAGGTCCACCTCATGGCCCTGCCGGTAGAAGGCGTACCGCTCGAACGCGTCGCGCACCACCTTGCCGGTGACCGGGTCCTTGGCCGAGTCGCCCTGGTAGGTGAGAAGGACGACAGGGCCCGCCTTCCGGGTCGCCTGCGACGCCTTCGGCGATGCGAACTTCTGTACCTGGCCGTTCAGTTGCGGGACGACGGTGTTCTTGACAGAGGTGACGGTCGGGGCGGTGGAGGCGGTGGCCGTCGTGATCGTGACGCTGTTCAACTTGTCCGTGAACACGGTCGTACCGCCCTTGTCGGTGCGGGCCCAGCCCTCCGGCACCTTCACCGTGAACCCGGTGAAACCGCCGGTGGGCCGGTAGGCCACGAACACCTGGTTGTCGGGGATGTCCCCGGGCGGGTTCGACTCGGTGGGGGCCGGGGTCGCCTGGGCCGGGGCCGTCGAACCCGAGCCGGAATGCGCCCCGGACGACGATCCGGAGCACCCGGCGATCACCGCGGCGAACACCGTCACCGCGACGACACCTGCTGAATTGCGTACGTACGACATGCCTGCTGCCCTCCCGGGGAACTGCCGAGGAGCTGACTTCCGGTCATGCCCCGACGCTAGGGAGCCGTCGGTTAACGCCCCGCACGCCGACGGTTAGACGACGGCAAAAGCGCGTGGCGGACCGCTTCCGGCCCCATGGGGGGCCCGCAAGATGGGGGCATGAGACAGCGCGTGGTGCGAGTCGCCCTCACCGCCGCCCTGGTCGCCGTCGTCCTCCTCGCCGTCCCGCTGGCCCTCGCGATCAGGTCGTCCCTGTACGCCGACCAGCGCGACACCCTGGAACGGGCGGCCCTGTCCGGCGCCGTGCGCGTCAGCCCGGACTACACGACCGGCGACCCCGTGGAACTGCCCGCGCCCCCGACCGGCGGACGCCTCGGCCTGTACGACCCCGCACTGCGGCTGCGGGCAGGCGCCGGCCCCCGCACCGGCGACACGGCCGTGCGACGGGCTCTGGCCTCGGAGGTGGAACGCGGCCGGTCGGGCGGTGACCTGGTCGTCGCGGTGCCCGTGTCGCACGCCGAGCGGGTGATCGGCGTCGTACGGGCCTCCTCGCCGGCGTCCGCCGTACGCGACCGTGTCCTGCTCGCCTGGACGGTCCTCGCCGGTGTCTGCGCCCTCGCGCTCACGGTGGCCGTCCTCGTCGCCCGCCGCCAGGCGCGCGTGCTGGCCGCGCCGCTGGAGGACCTCTCCCGGCACTGCCGGGCGGTCACCGCAGGCGACCTGAGCGCCAGGGCCGCGCCCAGCAGTGTCGCCGAGATCGACCAGGTCGCACGCACCCACAACGAGATGCTGCACAGCCTGACCGAACTCCTGCGCCACGAGCGGGACTTCACTGTCAACGCCTCCCATCAGCTACGCACCCCGCTGACCGGGCTGCAGCTCACCCTGGAGGCGGGGATCGCCCAGGAGGACGACGCCCGGCTGCGGCCCGCCCTGGTGGAGGCCCTGGCCGCCACGCGCCGCCTGCACGGGACGGTGGAGGAGGTGCTGCGCCTGTCCCGCTCCCACGGACTGCCGCGTCGGCCCGCGCCGGACACCTCGGTGGCTCGGCTGCTGGAGGAGACCGAGGAGCGCTGGCACGGACTGTTCGCCCGCGACGGCAGACGCCTGGAGTGCGGGACCCTCGAGGCAGCCGACGACGTCCGCGTCCCCGGCGCCCCCGTCACCGAGATCCTCGGCGTCCTGCTGGACAACGCCCGCGTCCACGGGCGTGGCACCGTACGGCTCACCGCCCGCGACCTCGGCGAAGCCGTCGGCTTCGACGTCACCGACGAGGGCGCCGTGGACGGTGAGGCGGCCCGGCTGTCCGACCGCGGTCACACCGGTGCGGCGCCGGGCTCCGGCATCGGCCTGTCCCTCGCCCGCGACCTGGCCGTCTCTCTGGGCGGCAGACTCTCCCTGACCGGCCGCCGCCGTGCCACGTTCACTCTGCTCGTCCCGGTACACCAGGAGGAGGCCGGCCCCGGGGACCGCGGCTGAGGACCGTTCAGGCGCCTGCCGTAGGAGCGGGGTCGCGCCGGAGGCCGGTGACGATGCGGCTCGCGGCGGTCTTCTGCAGCAGCCCGTAGGCGAGGACCGGCAGCAGCAGGTGCGGTTTGTCGGGCAGGGACGCGGTGATCAGGACCGCGCTCGCGCTGCTGTTGTTCATGCCGCAGGCGAGCGTCAGCGACGAGGCGGTGCCCGCCTCCAGTCGCAGGACGCGGGCGGCGGCCCGGCCGAGGGCGAAGGAGAGCAGACAGACCAGGGCCGCCACGGCCAGGGCGGCGGCGAACAGCAGAGGGCGGGGCCGGTTCAGGACGGAGCCGAGGGCGCCGCTGGCGTTGACGTAGGTCAGCAGCAGTGAGCCGGTCAGGGCCAGGGGCGTCACCGTCAGCTGGAGGCGGTGCAGCGGGCGCGCGGGCAGGACGAGCGCGCCCAGCAGGCCCGCCGCACAGGGAAGGACCACGGCGGTGAGGGCGAATCCGCCCTCGGCCAGCCGGCCGGTGGCGGCGAGGGTGTGCGCGTAGCCGCCGCTGAGCAGCGGCGCCAGGGTCTGCAGCAGCACGGGGGTGGTCAGCGGGCTGAGGAGGGTGGAGGCCAGCACGAGGCCCACCATCGTCGGCTGGTCGCCGTCGCCCTTGTCGGTCCACACGGTGGCCCCCGCGGCGACGGGCATCGCCACGACGAGGATCATCGCGGTGAGCAGTCCGCTGCCGCCGTCGGTGTCAGGGGTGCGCCGCAGCAGGAACGCGACGACCGGCACGACAGCCAGCGGGATCGCGAGGTGCAGCACGAGCCCGGCGAGCAGCGCCTCAGGCCGCCGCAGCAGGCGGCCCAGCGCGCGTACGGGGATCTGGAGCCCGGCCGAGAACAGGACCAGTGACAGCAGAAGCGGTGCCGTGTGCAGCGTCAGATGCGTCGGCGGTAGCGGTAACGGGTGGGGGCGGCGCAGCCACAGGCCGGGTCCGGGCAGCAGCAGAGCGAGGGCGTAGGACATGACGACGACGCGGCCGAGCCGGTGCCGCAGCCAGGACGCGGCGCGGGTGTGCATGGGCCCATCGTGATCAGGCCGCACCCGGCGGGCCGGGAAAGCCGCGCGGCAGTCAGGATGCGTTCAGGTATTCACTGACAGCGTCCTGCCTCATGACCTACGAACTCTCCGAGACTCCTGAGGCCGAACCGGGCACGAGTGCCTCCGCGCGCCCCTCCCACCGGCTGCGCTGGAACAAGGTGCCCGAGGTCACCGCCTACTTCTGGATCATCAAGGTGCTGTGCACGACGGTCGGCGAGACCGCGGCCGACCTGCTCAACGAGAAGGCCGGCCTGGGCCTGACCGGCGTGTCGGTCCTGATGAGCGCGCTGCTCGCGGTCGTCCTGGTCGTGCAGTTCCGTACGACTGCCTACCGCGCGGGCGTGTACTGGCTCGCCGTCGCCCTCATCAGCGTCGTCGGCACACTGATCAGCGACAACCTCACCGACAACATGGGCGTGCCGCTGGAGACGACCACCACCGTGTTCGCCGTCCTTCTCGCCGTCGTGTTCGTCGTCTGGTACCGGCGCGAGCGCACCCTCTCCATCCACAGCATCGACACCACCAGCCGCGAGGCGTACTACTGGCTGGCCGTGCTGTTCACCTTCGCCCTGGGAACGGCGGGCGGCGATCTGGTCTCCGAGCGCATGGACCTGGGCTACTGGCTCGCGGCGGTCCTGTTCGCACTGGCCATCGCCGCCGTGGCGATCGCGCACTTCGCGCTGGGCCTGGACGCGGTGTGGAGCTTCTGGATCGCCTACATCCTCACCCGCCCGCTCGGCGCCTCGATCGGCGACTACCTCTCCCAGCCGACCGGCGACGGCGGCCTCGGGTTCGGCACCGTCATCACCAGCGGGCTCTTCCTGGCGGTCATCCTCGGCCTGGTGGTGTACCTGATGGTGACCCGCAAGGACGTCGCGGACCCTGCGCGCGTGACGCGGCAGGCGGCCTAAACGGCTCGGAAGGCGTTCGGGAAGCGTTCAGGCGATCACCGACAAGGCCGGACACCACGGCCGGCCCCTGCGGTCGGCCCGTGTGTCGCAGGGCACCCGTCGCGCGGAGACGGGTGCCCTTTCACACCCCCACGAACAGGAGTGTCCGCCCGTGGAGCATCCTGAAGTCCTCACCGACTTGGACGTTGCCGCCCGGCAGCAGCGGGCCGCGACCAGTTCTGGATCGCCTTCGTGCTGACCCGCCCGCTCGGCGCGACAGCCGGCGACTTCCTGACCAAGCCGGTCGCCAAGGGCGGTCTCGACCTCGGTACGGCCGGTTCGTCGGCCGTGCTGTTGGCCGTACTGGTCGGTCTGACGGGGTACGCCCACGCTCAGGAGCGCCGCAGGCTCGCCCGGTCTGCGGCCCTGCCTCCGGAGACGGGCGGGTACGAACGGGCCGACTGAGGGCGAAATGCGCCACGCTCGGCAGGCGCGGGAGAGCGTCCTGGGCCCACCTCGGCACCTGACCGCCACGACGTGTCGCGAGAGGATGCCGTCTGCCGGATTCGTCCGGCGAGGATGAGAGCGCCACCAGGAGGTGGGCCGATGTTCACGAGGCCATGTCCGGCCTGCCGGGCACGCGACACCCTGGGGAGGAGTTCGTGAAGCCCGCCCGCACCACGTCTGCCACGCCCGAACCGTTGGACAAACATGCCCGGGGGCTCTCGGCGTGGCGGTTCGTGTTGGTGTTCGGGGGCGTCAGTCTGCTGATGGACTTCGTCTACGAGGGCGCCCGCTCCGTCACCGGCCCGCTGCTCGCCCACCTGGGCGCCTCCGCGGCCGTGGTCGGCGTGGTCACGGGGGCGGGCGAGGCCGCCGCGCTCGGACTGCGCCTGGCTTCGGGACCACTGGCCGACCGCAGCCGCCGCTTCTGGGCGTGGACGATCGCCGGGTACGTGCTGACCGCGGTCACCGTCCCGGTGCTCGGCCTGACCGGAGTGCTGTGGGTGGCCTGCACTTTGGTGATCGCGGAACGCGTCGGCAAGGCCGTGCGCTCCCCGGCCAAGGACACGCTGCTCTCGCACGCCACCGCCGCCACCGGACGGGGCCGCGGCTTCGCGGTCCACGAGGCGATGGACCAGGTCGGCGCGCTTGTCGGTCCGCTCACGGTGGCCGGGGTCCTCGCCCTCACCGGCGACGACTACGCCCCGGCGCTCGGGGTGCTCGCGCTGCCCGGCGTGGCCGCCGTCGCGCTGCTGCTCTGGCTGCGTGCCAGGGTTCCCGATCCGGTCGGCTACGAGACCACCATCGGCGCGGCGGCGCCCGGCAAGCCGTCTCCTGCCGGGTCCCGCGGGAGGAAGCTGCCGCGGGCCTTCTGGGCCTACGCGGTCTTCACCGCCGTGACCCTGACCGGTTTCGCCACCTTCGGTGTGCTCTCCTACCACCTGGTCGTCCGCCACCTGATGCCGACCGCGATGGTGCCGGTGCTGTACGCGGCGGCCATGGCCGCGGACGCGGTGGCGGCGCTGGCCACGGGCTGGCTGTACGACCGGTTCGGCGCCCAGGTCCTGGTCGTCCTGCCGCTGCTGTCCGCCGCGGTTCCGGCCCTGGCCTTCACCGACACGGTGTGGGTCGCCGTGGCGGGTGCGCTGGTGTGGGGCGCCGCCGTCGGGGTGCAGGAGTCCACGCTGCGTGCCACCGTCGCCGACCTCGTACCCGTGGGCCGCCGGGCCACCGCGTACGGCGTCTTCGCCGGGATCATGGGTGCGGCCGCGTTGGTCGGCGGCGCCTTGGCCGGGGTCCTTTACGACGTCTCCGTCCCCCTTCTGATCGTCGTCGTCGCCGGCGTCCAGGCCGCCGCGCTCGTCCTGCTGTGGGTCACCCGGGCCGTGCGGTCCACGCCGGTCCGCTGAGTGCCGAACGTGCCGGGGTGCACGGACGTTCTCGTCACTGCGCTGCTGTGCGGCGGTTCCGCGATGTCACCTGAGCGGGCAACGCGACGTACCGACGTCCGACCAGGAACGGCCCGGCGGATGTGCACCTGTGCGGGTTGTCCGAGGGGCTTGGGCCCAGGGGCGGTTGGACGGTTCTGTTCCCTGTGTCAGAAGCGGGAGCCGACGTGGGCGCGTCCAGGGCGGCCTCGGATGCCGCGACGCCGAAGCGGAGCAATTGTCGGATTCTGTGGACCACGAGGCTCCGGAGACGTCCTGTAGCCGGTCGTCGAGCGCGGCGAGGTCGGTGTCGGTGAGGCTGACTGCGGAGTCGACGCGGTGGAGCAGGGCCTGTCCCTGATGCTCCGCCGTCACCCATGCGCGGTCCGTGCAACAGGACGAGGGCAGGCCCCGACCCACTCCGGTCACGACACGAGAGCGCACCCCGTCGTTGACGAGGCGCGCTCGGAGCACCCCATGCCATGTGCTCCCATGCGTGGCAGCTCAGTTGCCGGACTGCTCGGCGAGGGTGTGCGCGACGAGGGCATTGGCGTGACCGTGACCCAGCCCGTGCTCGGCCTTGAGCCAGTTCACGAGTTCCATGTGCTTGGGCAGAGGGGAGGAGCGGATCAGTTCCTTCCACTCCGCAATCGGCCGACCGTACTTCTTCTCGATGGAAGGGAAGTAGCTGGCAGGGCCCTTCGCGGTGGCGGTCATGGCAGTCGTCCTGTCTGTCCGTTGCGTTGCTTCGGTGTTGTCGATGGTATGACCGAGGGGCACGAACGGAGTCATCGTCCGATCAGGGTGCGCTGCGTCACACCTCCTGTTCGCCGATGGGCGGGGGGCCGCTTCGCCAGTGCCCGCTGAACGGCGTCGGGCGACTGTGCCGCCGTGGCGCCGGTCGCTTCGCGGCGGGCGGCCAGTGTGGCGCGGGCGCGCTATTCCCGGATGTCGGCTGCGTGCATCATGACTTCTCCTTACCTGGACGACCTGCCGGGCCGCCGCGTGTTGCACTGCTGGCTCTGTGCGTGAAAGTCGCGCAGCGTACGTCGCAGTGCCCGCTGCATCCGGCCCGGGAGCGGCTTGCCCTCCCAGGCGGCGACCATGGCCGCGGCCACCTCGGGGAGTTTGGTGTCGCAGTGCCGTGAGACGTTCACGAGCAGACCCCTGGCCGCCCCGCGGGTGCAGGGGGTCAGGACCATGACCATGCCGCGGGCCTGGTCGATGACCGCGCGGCCGGCCAGCGCCCGCCGCAGCTGATCGTTCTGGGCGCGCAGGACCTCGACGTCCTCTCCCGTCGCCGGGTTCCCCCACGTGGCCTCCGCCCGCAGGTTCCACCAGTCCTCCTGGAGCACGGTTGTACGTGGCATGGTGTACCTCTCAACTGGCTGAATGGGTCCGGTCTGGTGGAAGCGGTTCCGCAACCCTCCTGGTTGCCGGTCCCCTTCACGGGTCACCGGCGGTGTTCGCGGTCCCGACGGTCCTCGCGCCCCCAACGCGCCTGGTGCTGGCGGCTGTAGCGGCGGTCCCCGCGTTCCTGACGATCCCGCCGCTCCCCGTAGTCCCGGTATGCCGCTGGACCGCCACCGCCGCCGCCACGATCGCGGCCGTGGCGGCGGCGAAGACGTGCAACGCGGCGGCCGGCCACCGGAACGGGTGAAGGAAATCGAGGCCGAACAGGGCCACGATCAGGCTGAGAAGCAGAACGAACACAGTGGGCCTCCCCGGGAGCTGGAGACAGCATCGATACCGGGGACCGGGGTTCACTCAACAGCGTAGTCCTGAAGGAAGGTTGTGGATACCGTGCGAGGTCAGCGCACCCCCCGGGACAGGATCGCTGCCTGACACCTGTCGGGGAACCGACGCGAGAGCCAGCGCGCGAGTTGCTTCACGTACCTCGCGAACAACGGGGTGCCGGATCACCTCCTGGCCCGGTGGGCAGGGCACACCAACGTCAGGACCACGAAGCGCTGGTAGGTGAAGCCGGATGTGGAGGATCTTCGTCCGGCCGCGGATACGTGGGGAGGTCTGGCGAGCTACCCCGCCCCCGCTCACGAAGAGAGTGCGAGATGGGGGAGCGCGAGCGGGTGAGTTTGAAGAACGTCGAAACCTTGCAATACCGCTTTGACGGGCCAGAACAGGCTCCGGTCCTGGTCCTGGGATGCTCCCTCGCTGCCACATGGCACATGTCGTGGAAACCGTCCAAGGGCGCCCAGTTGACCCATGGTGGGGGCGTAGGTCCAGGTCAGACTTATGGACCTGCCGGCCGAAAGTGCTTTGTCGAAGGCGGTATGTGAGACGGCGCTCGGCCGTGGCTGCGCGCAAGCCGGGCAACCAGCCCTGCGTGCAGGGTATTTGCAGCCCCGCCCTTCTCATCTGTCCTTTCCCGCCCCATTGTGTTGAGCCTTGTGCGGCCCTACTGTTCGACTTTGCCTGAGTCTGTTTGGTACTGATCATTCGGGCCGTATGGAGGGCCGCAGTGCGGGGTAATCAGATCAGTTCAGAAGGTACGAGGCCCGGCCGGGGGAGACGGTGGAGGGCGGTCCTCGCGACCGCCGCGACCATCGCCCTGGCCGCGGGCATGAGCGCGCCCACCGCGGCGGCGCGGGACGTCGGCGCACAGGCGCCCGCCGCCGCGCCCGCCGTCAGTCCGCGGGCGCACACGGTGAGTATCGACGGCTACTCGTTCCTCGTCGACGGCAAGCGGACCTACCTGTGGTCCGGCGAGTTCCACTACTTCCGGCTCCCGAGCCCGGACCTGTGGCGCGACATCTTCCAGAAGATGAAGGCCGCAGGCTTCAACTCCACGTCGCTGTACTTCGACTGGGGATACCACTCGCCGAAGCCGGGTGTGTACGACTTCAGCGGGGTGCGTGACGTCGACAAGCTGCTCGACATGGCCGAGGAGGCCGGGCTCTACGTCATCGCCCGCCCGGCGCCGTACATCAACGCGGAGGTCGACAGCGGGGGCCTGCCCGGCTGGCTGACCACCAAGGCGGGGAACAACCGCAGTGACGATCCGCGGTTCCTGAAGTACGCGGACGAATGGCTGACCCGGATCGACCGGATCATCGCCCGCCACCAACTGACCAACGGGACCGGCTCCGTCATCGCCTACCAGGTCGAGAACGAGTACTACAACGGCTCGGCCGCCGGCCACTCCTACATGAAGCACCTGGAGGACAAGGCCCGCGCCGACGGCATCACGGTCCCGCTGACCGGCAACAACAACGGCACCTTCAACTCCGGTACCGGCGCCCTGGACGTCGACGGCCCCGACTCCTACCCGCAGGGCTTCGACTGCTCGAACCCCTCGAGGTGGAACGGTGTTCCAGACCTCGGCTACGACCACCCCGCCGGCAGGCCGCTGTACTCGCCGGAGTTCCAGGGCGGCGCCTTCGACCCCTGGGGCGGGCCGGGCTACGACAAGTGCGCCCAGCTGATCAACGACCAGTTCGCCAACGTGTTCTACAAGCAGAACATAGCCGTCGGCGCCACCGCGCAGAGCTTCTACATGACCTACGGCGGCACCAACTGGGGCTGGCTGGGCATGCCGCAGAACTACACGTCCTACGACTACGGCGCCGCGATCCGCGAGAACCGCCAGCTCGACCCGAAGTACGACGAGGACAAGCTGATCGGGTACTTCACACAGTCGGTCGCACCGCTGACCAAGACCGAGACGATCAGGGCCACACCGCCCGACGACTCCGCGGTCGTGGACACCGCCCGGATGAACCCCGACACAAAGACGCAGTTCCACGTCCTGCGGCACGGCAACTCCACGTCCACCGCGGTCGACAAGACCCACATCGCGGTGGACTTCAACGCCCAGCCCTCCGCCGACACCACCTACACGTGGGACGACCCCGACTCAGCGCTGCAGTACACCGGTTCGTGGTCGCACGTGGCCGACCAGAGCTACACCGCCGGCGACTACAAGCACACCGAGTCCTTCTCCAGCAAGGCCGGTGACTCGGTCACCGTACCCTTCGACGGCACCGCGATCCGCTGGATCGGCTCGAAGACCAACAACCATGGCAATGCCGACGTCTATCTCGACGGCACCAAGGTCGCGACGGTCGACGACTCCGGCAGCGAGAACCAGGCAGTGGTCTTCCAGAAGACCGGCCTTCCGGACGGAGCGCACACCCTGAAGATCGTCGTAGACGGCGGTCACAGCTCGGGCTCCACCGACAACTACGTGGCCATCGACGCCATCGACGTGCCGACGGGTACCGCCGCCGCGCAGCCGACCTACCCGGTCGTGCCCCAGCAGCCGGGCACCGCGATCACGCTCGACGGACGCGACTCACACGTGATCGTGGCCAACTACCGGCTCGGCGAATCACAGTTGCAGTACTCGACCTCGGAGATCATGACCAGCGCGACCATCGGTGACCGGGACGTCGCCGTGCTCTACGGCGATGCGGGCAGCGACGGCGAGACCGTGCTGCGCTACGCCTCCAAGCCGACGGTGACCTCCAGTGGCGGCCCGGTCACGACAACCTGGGACGCGGCCACCGGCGACCTTCGGCTGAACTACACGCACAGGGACCTGATCCGCGTCAGCATCACCGGCAGCGGACAGCGCCCGCTCGAACTGCTCGTCGGCGACAAGGCCACGGCCAAGACCTTCTGGCGTCAGGACACAGCGGCCGGCCCTGTCCTCGTGCGCGGCAGCCACCTGCTGCGGACGGCGACCAGCCTGAACGGCGGCCGCACCCTGGCACTCACCGGCGACAACGCCGACGACAAGAACATCGAGGTGTTCACCTCCGCCCACCACATCACCTGGAACGGCCGGATCGTCGGCACCGGGGCCGGCGGCACGGGGAGCCTCGCCGGGAAGATCCCGACGGCAGCCCCGGTACACCTGCCGGCACTCACCGACTGGAAGCACAGCGAGGAGTCGCCCGAAGCGGCCCCCGGTTTCGACGACACCAGCTGGCAGGTGGCCGACAAGACGACCACCAACAGCGTCTCCGGCGTCAACGCGCCGCCGGTGCTCTACGCGGACGACTACGGCTTCCACACCGGCAACACGTGGTATCGCGGCCGCCTTCACGCCACCGGCAAGGAGACCGGCGTCCGCCTGGTCTCGGACTCCGGCGGAGGGGCGCAGGCCCTCTCCGCCTGGCTCAACGGCACCTTCCTGGGCAGCTCCACCACGGGCAGGGCCGACTTCACCTTCCCGGCCCATGTGCTCAACTCCAAGGGTGACAACGTCATTTCCGTGCTCACCGTGAACATGGGACACGAGGAGGACTACAACTCGACCAACGGCAACAAGACAGCGCGAGGACTGACGAGCGCCTCCCTCGCCGGGGCACCGCTGACCGCCGTCACGTGGCGGCTGCAGGGCGTACGCGGCGGCGAGGACCTGCGGGACACGGTGCGCGGGCCGCTCTCGACGGGCGGCCTGTACGGCGAGCGGGCCGGCTGGTCCCTGCCCGGTTACCCGGACGGCAAGTGGAAGAAGACCTCCCTTCCGACGACCGACACCCGTCCCGGGGTCTCCTGGTACCGCTCCGACGTCGCCCTGGACCTGCCGCACGGCCAGGACACGTCGCTCGGGCTGACGTTCACCGACGACCCGTCACGCAAGTACCGGGCCACGATCTTCGTGAACGGCTGGCAGGTCGGCAACTACGTCAACTACCTCGGGCCGCAGCACACGTTCCCGGTGCCGAACGGGATCCTGAACCCGAACGGCCGCAACAGCATCGCCATTGCCGTATGGAACCTGGACGGCAGCACCGGCGGCCTCGGCAAGGTGTCGCTCACCAAGTACGGCAGCTACGCCTCGTCCCTGCACGTCGCGCAGAACGACAGCCCCCGCTACGACGCCCACACGTACGCGATGCCGAAGCGACCGGGAGCGGACGTCACCCTCGACGTGCCCGACACCGCCCAGTCGGGGCGGACCTTCACGGCCGAGGCGACGGTGCGGGTACCGAAGGACAAACCGTCCGCCTCCCGGCTGACGGCCTCGCTCGCCGCGCCCGACGGCTGGGACGTGAGCGCCGTGAGCCCCGCGTCGGTCGAACGCCTGCACCCCGGCCAGTCGGCCACCTTCACCTGGAAGGTCCAGCCGCAGACGGGGAAGCTGCCGTCCGCCTCGGCACTCACCGCGACAGTCCAC
Source organism: Streptomyces sp. NPDC043878 (assembly GCF_056435735.1). NCBI lineage: Bacteria > Bacillati > Actinomycetota > Actinomycetes > Kitasatosporales > Streptomycetaceae > Streptomyces > Streptomyces sp. NPDC043878. The sequence continues at coordinate 220,480 of NZ_JBWKDW010000001.1, read as the reverse complement.
TACCGGCAGAACGGACGGCAGGCCACCGGCACGGACGAGCGCATCGTCGGCGCGATACCGCCTGCTCCACCGGCGGGGAAGAACGCAGTGAGCGACCTGCCGTTCTTCTCGTCCACCAATGGGTGGGGTCCGGTCGAGCGTGACACCAGCGTCGGCGAGCAGGCAGCCGGCGACGGCCGTCCGATCAGCATCGCCGGCGCGAGCTACGCCAAGGGCCTGGGCACCAACGCGGACAGCGACATCGAGCTCTATCTCGCGGGGAACTGCTCGCGGTTGACGGCCGAGGTCGGTGTGGACGACGAGACCAGCGGTGCGGGAACCGTGACGTTCTCCGTGACGGCCGACGGCAAGACATTGGTGACCACGCCGACGATCCACGGCAAACAAGCTGCCGTGCCGATCGACGTGGACGTCAGTGGCGCCCAGGTGATCGAACTCAAGGTCGGCGACGGCGGCGACGGCAACGGCAGCGACCATGGTGACTGGGGGCTGCCCACGCTGGCGTGTGGGTAGTGCCTGTCGCGCAAGCCCGGCTTCGACGGCGAGGAACCACCACGATGACCGCTCCCACGGAGCGGTCATCGTGGTGGTTCCTCGCCGTCGCTGCTCACCGGATCGGCCGGCTCTCCGAGCAGATCCGGGACGTGGACGCTGGTCTGGCCCGGCTCGTGGAATGCCATGCCCCGCAGCTGCTCGACGTGGTGGGGATCGGCCCGGACACGGCCGTCGCCTTGCTGATCACGGTGGGGGACAACCCGGAACGGCTGGACAGCGAGGCGTCGTTCGCCGCGCCGTGCGGTGTCAGCCCTGTTGAGTGCTTCCACCTGGTCAAACAGCTACGGCCGGCACCCCGCTCATAGGGGCTGTCGTGACGGATGAGAGGGTCAGGCGGGTGAGTGAGACACCGATGAACACCCTGCAATACCGCTTTGACGGGCCAGAAGACGCACCTGTCCTGATCCTCGGTCCCTCACTGGGTACCACCTGGCACATGTGGGACCGGCAGGTTCCGGAACTGGCCAAGCAGTGGCGGGTGTTCCGCTTCGACCTGCCCGGACACGGCGGCTCGCCCGCTTACCCGGCGGGGTCCGTCGGCGAACTGGCCGCCCGGCTGTTGGCCACGCTCGACGGGCTCGGGGTGCAGCGCTTCGGCTACGCGGGCTGCGCGCTCGGCGGCGCCGTCGGCGTCGAACTGGCGCTGCGCCACCCGGAGCGGCTGGCCTCGCTCGCGCTGATCGCCGCCTCGCCCCGCTTCGGCACGGCCGACGAGTTCCGGCAGCGAGGGGTGATCGTGCGGACGAACGGGCTCGACCCCATCGCCCGCAGTTCTCCCGACCGCTGGTTCACCGGCGGGTTCGCCGCCGCCCAGCCCGCGATCACCGAGTGGGCCGTGCAGATGGTCCGCACCACCGACCCCGGCTGCTACATCGCGGCCTGCGAGGCGCTCGCCTCGTTCGACGTACGGCCCGAACTCGCGCGCGTGGGCGTGCCGACCCTGGTCCTGGTCGGCTCCGACGACCAGGTCACCGGCCCGGCGGAGGCCCGCACGCTGGTCGCCGGCATCCCGGACGCCCGCCTCGCCGTCGTCCCCGGGGCCTCCCACCTGGTGCCGGTGGAGCAGCCGGCCGCCGTCAGCGATCTCCTGGTCCGGCACTTCTCCACCGCCTGGCAGCCCGCCTTCGACCACGGCACCGCGCAGATGGCGGTCCCGGCCGCTCCGGTCCAGCAGGTTCCGGCGGCCGCCCCGCCGCAGGTCGCGCCCATCGCCGAGATCGCCGCGGCCATGGCGCCGGAGCCGCGGCTCACGGGGCGGCCCGATCTGTACGACGCCGGGATCAAGGTACGGCGCGAGGTGCTCGGCGACGCGCACGTGGACCGGACGCTGGCCGAGACCGACGACTTCTCCGGGGACTTCCAGGAGTTCGTCACCCGCTACGCGTGGGGCGAGATCTGGGACCGGCCCGGCCTCGACCGCCGCACCCGCAGCTGTGTCACCCTCACCGCGCTCGTCGCGGGCGGTCACCTGGAGGAACTCGCCTTCCACACCCGGGCCGCCCTGCGCAACGGACTGACGCCCGGGGAGATCGGGGAGGTGCTGATGCAGGCGGCCGTCTACTGCGGCGTGCCGGCGGCGACCAGCGCGTTCAGGGTGGCGCAGCAGGTCGTCCGCGAGGAGACGACGCCGACCGAGTGAGGCCCCGGGCGCGAGGCCGGGGGCGGCTCGGCCCAGGACAGGGGCGAGGGGCAGGATGGGGTTCATGAAACTCACGAAGATGTCGCACGCCTGTGTCCGCCTGGAGAAGGACGGCCGGACACTGGTCCTCGACCCCGGCGGTTTCAGCGAGGCGGACGCCGCTCTCGGCGCGGACGCGATCCTCGTCACCCACGAGCACCCGGACCACTTCGACGAGGAACGGCTGCGGACCGCTCTGGAGGCCAACCCGGAGGCCGCCGTCTGGACGCTGAGGTCGGTCGCCGAGAAGCTGTCGCCGGCCTTCCCGGGGCGCGTCCACACCGTCGGCCACGGCGACACGTTCACCGCCGCCGGTTTCGACGTCCAGGTCCACGGCGAACTGCACGCCGTGATCCACCCGGACCTGCCGCGCATCACCAACGTCGGCTACCTCGTCGACGGCGGCCGCGTCTTCCACCCGGGCGACGCCCTCACCGTCCCCGACCAGCCGGTGGACACCCTGATGCTCCCGGTGATGGCCCCCTGGAGCAAGATCTCCGAGGTGATCGACTACGTCCGCGAGGTCAGGCCGCAACGTGCCTACGACATCCACGACGCCATGCTCACCGACCTCGCCCGCCCGGTCTACGACAACCAGATCGGCGCGCTCGGCGGGGCGCGGCACCTGCGGCTGGCGCCGGGGGGCTCCGCGGAGGTCTGAGACGGCGTTGTCGGACCCGCCGGGTAGGTTGTGGGGCATGCGCATCGCCACCTGGAACGTGAACTCGATCACCGCCCGCCTCCCGAGGCTGCTGGCCTGGCTGGAGAGCAGCGGTACGGACGTGCTGTGCCTCCAGGAGGCCAAGGTCGCCGAGGAGCAGTTCCCGTCCGGCCAGCTGCGCGAGCTGGGTTACGAGGCCGCGGTCCACGCGACCGGCCGGTGGAACGGCGTGGCGGTGCTCTCCCGCGTCGGCCTGGAGGACGTGGTCAAGGGCCTGCCCGGCGACCCCGGTTACGAAGGCGTCCAGGAGCCCCGGGCGGTCTCGGCGACCTGCGGCCCGGTCCGCGTCTGGTCGGTGTACGTGCCCAACGGCCGCGAGGTCGACCACCCGCACTACGCCTACAAACTCCGGTGGTTCGAGGCGCTGCGGGCCGCCGTCGCCGAGGACGCGGCGGGCAGCCGCCCGTTCGCCGTGCTGGGCGACTACAACGTGGCCCCGGCGGATGACGACGTGTACGACCGGGCCGCCTTCGAGGGCTCCACCCACGTCACCCCCGCCGAGCGTGCCGCCCTGGCCGCCCTGCGCGAGGCCGGCCTGTCCGACGTGGTCCCGCGCCCCCTCAAGTACGAGCACCCGTTCACGTACTGGGACTACCGCCAGCTCTGCTTCCCCAAGAACCGCGGCATGCGGATCGACCTGGTCTACGGCAACGCACCGTTCGCCAAGGCCGTCGGCGACGCGTTCGTGGACCGCGAGGAGCGCAAGGGCAAGGGCGCCTCCGACCACGCGCCGGTCGTGGTGGACCTGGACGTCTAGTGCCGCGGCAGGCAACGTTTGCCCGTCAGGGAGCGGCGTTCGGTGCGTGCTCTCGGTGTGCCGGCCGGAAGTCCTCGTACTGGATGTACTTGGGCTTTCGGCCGGTGCGGCGAGAGTGCGTGCCGGGCGTCGCGACGGGGCGAACGTTGCCTGCCGCGGCACTAGGACCCGCGGCACCAGGGTCGGCTGCTGGTCCGGATCAGGGCCGGGCCCGCAGCAGTTCGAGGTCCACCGACTCCGCGAGGGCGGCCAGGCCGGCGTCCCCGGGATGCAGGTGGTCCCCGCCGTCGTAGGCGGGCAGCAGGCGGGCCGGGTGGGCGGGGTCCCGCAGGACGGCGTCGAAGTCGAGCACGCCGTCGAACACGTCGGTGGCCCGGAGCCAGGCGTTCACCGCGACCCGCTCGGCGTCGACGGCGGCCGTGCAGCGGGCCTCGCCGCCGCACGGCGCGATCGTCGCGGCCAGCATCCGCAGCCCGCGCGCGTGCCCCCGCCGGGCGAGGTCCCGCAGTCCCGCGACCACCTGCGCTGCCGTCGCCGCCCAGCGCACGTCGTTGACACCCTCGAACACGACCGCCGTGCGCGCCGAGGTCTGGGCCAGGACGTCCCGGTCGAAGCGGTGCGGCGCGCTCACCCCGGACGGGCTCGTGGCCACCCCGTCACCGGGATAGGAGTCGGCGACCACACGGTTTCCCGAGATCCCCTGGTTGAGCACCCCATAGTGCGGCACCACATGCTGACTGAGCAGACGGGTGGCCAGCACATTGGGCCACCGCCGGTCGGCGTCCCGCGTGGACCCGGCGCCGTCCGTGATCGAGTCCCCGAGCAGGACCACCGACCCCGGTCCGCCGTCCACGTCCACCCCGGTCAGCAGCGGCCAGGTGGTGACCGTTCCCGGATAGGCCGCCGGGGAGCTGTCCGCCGTGTGGTCGCCCGGCTCGCTCAGATACGACCGCTGCTGCGCGAGCCGGTGGGCGGGCGCCGCCGTCACCGTCCCCGGCAGGTGGATGCTCACCAGCAGACCGGCGTCGGCGGGCACCTCGAAGGCCAGCGGATCGCTGAACACCTGTGTGCCCGCCGGGATCTCGGCGCCCGGCGCACCGCCGAAGGCCAGCGGGACCGGTGTCCCTCGCGCGGCCGCCCCCGACGCCCGCACCGCCACACTCGCGCGGCCGATCCGCACGGGTGCACCGGCGAAGGTGTTGTCGAAGCGCAGCCGTACCCGCCGTCCGCCCGCCGACGTGTGCACCACGAGCCGCAGGGTCCGGTCCGTCCACGGCCCCACGCTCTGCACACCGGACGTCCCGGCCGCCCAACTCCCGGTCCAGCCGGCCGCATCGGACCGCACCGACAGGGCGAACACGTGCAGCCCGGCGGCGCGCGGCAGCCGTACCGAGGAGACCTCGCGCCCCACGGCCAGCGGGACCGTGACGACGTACAGCCGTGCGCGCTCGGTGAGTCGGCCGCCCGGCGTGTTGACGTGGGGGAGTGCCACCGCCTTCGTCGCGAGCGGTCCGGTGCGCCAGTCGGGGGCGGTGAGCCGGTAGGCGGAGCGGGCGCCGTCCCGGTAGGAGACCGTGCCCGGGCCGCCCACCTCCGCACCGCCGGTGCCCGCCACGAGGAAGGCGAGGGCGTCGCCCGCTCCGCCGACGCGTACCTCCTGCCCGTCGGCCCGTACGTTGTCCGGTGTGCCCGGCCGGCGCAGCGGCCAGGTCAGCCGGGCCCCCTGCACGGTGAGGACACGGCCGGGCGTCCAGCCCGCGGCCGTCAGGTCCCGCGCGGACAGGGAGGCACCCGAGCCGTCGAAGTCCGCCGCGCCGGGCCGGGTGTCGTCGCTGACGGCCGTGTTGTCGAAGAGCCGCTTCAGCGGGAGTGCCACAGCTCCGGTGCCCGTCCGGGCCGGGGCGGCCGTCGCCGGGTCGAGAGAGAGGGAGAGGGAGAGGGAGACGGAAAGAGAGGAGGAGACGACGGCCGCGACCGCGGGACTCCGGACGCAGCGGCGCACGGCCGACTCCTCTCCGTTCACAGGTGGTCACCTTGACTCACGAACGCTCACAAAGCGACAAAAGGCGCAGAGAGAAGCTAAAGGTGCGTAAGTGGCACGTCAACGAGCCATGTGCCGACGCGGCGTGGCGCCGGCCGGAATCCGGAGCCTGCGCGCCTGTGGTGCGCACGGTGGTGCCAGTGACACGCTGGGGGTATGAAGATCCCTTTTCTGGGCCATCGGCGTGAGATCCCTCCGGCCCGCGACGCCGAGGGCATCGCCGAACTCCTCGCCGAGTGCGAACTGCTGCGCTCGCAGGCGTTCCGGGAGGGGGTCCGGCTCGACGACTCCGTGGACTCGCTGGAGGCGCTCGATCAGCTGGTGCCGCGCTGGCGCGACGACGAGGAGGTGCTTCCCTGGCTCGGCAACGACGCGGGCCTCTACCTCGGCACGGTCATCGTGCGTACCGTGCCGGGTGCCGCCTGGGGGCTGAGGGGCGACGGGCAGCCGGTGATCCAGCTCGACACCGGCCGGGAGTTCGACGTGGTCGCCTCCGGCCACGAGTGGGCTGCGAGCGGCGTTCCCGAGCTCTCGCAGCAGTACGCGGAAGTCGCCGAGGAGTGACATCCGGTGCCCCGAAGGTGAAGCTGTGGCCCGCAGTTCGCCGTAAATACGGCTATTGCCCGGAAAGTGCGTGTCGTTCTGTGGCCCTCGGCGGGCCCGGATAGGTTGCGGCAGCCACGACACAGCCGAAAGTGAGTGGGGCCGGGCATGGTCGTCGATCTGCTGATCGAGCTGCTGGATGTCAACAAGCACTACGGGGAGCCGCAGGTCCTGCGGGACGCCGGCCCCGCCGTCGGCGACGGGGAGGTGACCGTCGCGCGCGTGCTGGAGTCCGGCATCCCGAAGTCAGGCGCCCCCGAGCCGGACGTCCCGAAGACGGCCGCCCGAGAGGCAGACGTCCTGGAGCCCGCCGTCCTGGAGGCAGGCGTCCTGGAGTCCGGCGGTTTCCTCCCCGGCGGGTCGGCCCCAGCCCCCGCCCCGGGGACGGCCGGCGAGGTGCCGGGAGGGGGCCGACGACCGGCCCGCGGCGGCGTGACCGGGGCCGCCGCCACCCGTGCGACGGGACGCGCCCGCTGAGCGGGGGAGTGCGACCCGTGGTCCCGGCCGGCCTCGATGTGCCGTCCGGCCTCGCGAGGCGGGGCGCCGGTGCCGTGACCCCGGCGCCGGCCGGATCGGGGAGGCTGCCGCCGGACAGGCAGTGACAGCGGGCACTCGCCCGCCCGGCGGCAGCCGGAGATCACTGCTCGCGCAGCGGAACCGACAGGTACGACGGGTCGGAGGCCGGCGAGGAGAAGGTCAGCTGCGAGCCGGACGGGTTGTGCTCGATGTAGAGCGGGTCGACCGTGTCGACGACCACGGCCAGCCGGTGCCCCGCCGGGACGTCGTAGGCAGTGGAGAACAGGTCCAGGTCGACGTCGAACGACTGGCCCGGCGTACGCCCGTGGAAGGTGTACGGCGCGTTGCTGACCAGCTTGCCGAGACCGAGCGGCCCCACGTCGTAGAGGTAGGCGACGAGGGTGCCGCTCTCCGCGGTGGGCGTGAGGGTGGTGTGCAACGTGGCGGTGCCGCGCACCTGTTGGGCCGTGCGGTACCTCTCCGACTGCCACACGGCGGCCCAGCGGCGGGGGAGCAGGGGGATGGAGGCCACCGGGGGGAGCTTCGCGACCTGGTCCAGGATGCTGGACAGGAAGACGACCCCGCCGTCCGCCCCCGAGTCGACGTTGGTGTGGATGGTGGTCGTGCCGGCGAGGTCGATCTTCCCGCGGGTCGCGCCGACGGACTTCCAGTCCGGGTAGCCCTCGTAGCCGTCCGCGGAACGGGACTTGAGCCGCACGGGCAGCTCGCGGTCGACGCCGTTGTCCTCGCCCCTGAGGTAGTGGTCGAGCCAGCGCCCGGTGTCGGTCCACACGTCGTTGGGCACCCCGAACAGGCCGGTGATCTCGGCGGTGGCGTGGTCTCCGGGGCGCAGTTCCAGCCGCTTGGGGCCGGTCAGCTTCTCGTAGAAGTCGGTGTACTGGTTGGCCGAGAAGATGGTGTCGCCCCAGGCGTTGGCGAGCATGATCGCCGTGCCGTTCTCGTTGAGCTCGTCGACGTAACTGACGGCGGAACGTTTCTTCCCCCAGGCGACGAGGTCCGGTTCCTTGGCCAGGTTGGAGGCGTAGAAGTCGTCGAACACCTGGCGGGTCTCGGTGCTCTGCCGGCCGGTGACCAGGCTCGCCCCGTCCAGCAGGGCGGAGGCCTGGACGTGCTGGGTGCGGCCCGAGTAGATCGACCCGACGAGGTCGGCCCAGCCGCTGAGCGAGGCGACCGCCTTGATCCGCTTGTCGTGCGCGGCGGCGAGCAGGCTGATGCCGGCGCCGTAGGAGACGCCCGCCATGCCGATGTGCCGTTCGTCCGCCGGGGTGTTGGCGAGCGCCCAGTCGATGACCTTCGACGCGTCGGCCGTGTCGGGCGGGCCCGCGACTTCTATCTCGCCGCCGGACTGCCAGAAGCCGCGGACGTTGTAAGTGACCACGACGTAGCCGGAGTCGGCGAGTTTCTGGGCCTGGGCGAGATACTCGATCTGGGGCAGCCCCCAGCTCGTGGGCATGACGAGCAGCGGGTAGCGGCGGGCGGGGTCGGCGCCCGCGGGCGTGACGACGTTGGCCTTGAGGACCGTGCCGCCGTAGCCGCCGATGTCGACGAACCGGACGCTGTTGGCGGCCGCCTGGGCCGTCGGCGCGAGTCCGAGGGCGCTCCCGGCGATCAGCGTCGCGGAGACGGCGCCGACGGCGGTCGTGCGCAGGGCCTTGCGAGGGTGTCCCACAGGTCGCTCCTCACTCGTGTAAGTGCAAAGTGACCCGACGGTAACCTCACTCCTCTACCGCAGGTAACCCGTCGGTAAGTTACGCGCGAGTAAAGATTGTTGGCCCGGGGGGAAGGTCAGGAGGCGCGATGGGAGGAACGCGGGGCCGGGGTCGCCGGCAGCGGGGTCTGCGCCGTCCGGGTCACGTCCGCCACCAGCTCGACCACGTCCGGGCCGTACGCCTGCGAGTTGACGACCTTCAGCAGGAGGACGAACGAGTTCGTGCCGTGCTTGCGGATCAACTGCTCGTGGTTGCGGGCGAGATAGCGGGTGGTGGCCTGGTTGGTGATCGCGGTCTGGCCGCAGAAGAGGAAGACCGGGCGCACGCCGTGGCTCTGCTCGACGGTGAGCCGGGCCAGAAGCGCGTACTCGGTCCTTCCGGCCTCCGCCCGGTAGCGCTCGGAGCCGACCTGGAAGGCGCCGCGGTCCGGACTCGGCTCGGCGTCCACGTTCACCCGCACCCCCGGCAGCAGGGACGAAAGATGCGCCGCCATACGGCGGTTGGACGCCGGCCCGCCCACGCAGAACTCGGTGCGCTCGCCGAACCCCTGGCGCGCCGCGTCGTGCGGGACGACCTGGGCGTGGGCGTTGCAGTCCTTGATCAGTGCGGCGAGTTCGAGGAGCGCGAACACGTCGTAGCGCATCACCGTGAGGTCGGGCCCGCTCGCACCGCGGTTGACCACCAGCAGCGAGTCGGAGTTGTCCGGCAGCCCGAAGAAGGCCTGCTTGCGGCGGAGTCTCCGCTTCCACAGGTAGGTCCTGGCGAGCCAGCCGAGTGTGGCGCTGATGCCGGCCGCCACCACTCCCAGGACGATGTTGCGCACGTCGTCGTTCATGGGCGCGCATGCTAGCGGGCGGACGCGCACCCGTGTTCGAAGGGTGGTCCGGGCGTGTGCTCCTGACGAGGCCATGGCAATGGCATACGCTGCTCGGACGCCTTTCACAGGAGGTTACGGATGCGTCGCCCTGTCGCACGGAATCTGGCGGTCCTGGCGGTCTCGGCCGCCGTGGTCTCGGTGGGAGCGGCGGCGCCGCCGACCACCGCGGGGGCCGCCGCCGTCAAGAAGGTCCCCGTTGCCGTCGGTTACGGCGGGGCGGTCGCCAGCGTCGACGCGGACGCCTCGACCGCCGGTATCGAGGTGCTGCGCCAGGGCGGCAACGCCGTCGACGCGGCCGTCGCCACGGCCGCCGCGCTCGGCGTCACCGAGCCCTACTCCTCCGGCATCGGCGGCGGCGGCTACTTCGTCTACTACGACGCCAAGTCCCGTACGGTGCACACGATCGACGGCCGCGAGACCGCGCCCCTGACCGCCGACTCCCAGCTCTTCGTGGAGAACGGCAAGCCGCTCGCCTTCGCCGACGCCGTCAGCAGCGGCCTGAGTGTCGGCACCCCCGGCACGCCCGCCACCTGGGCGACGGCCCTCGACACCTGGGGCAGCCGGAACCTCGGCACGGTACTGAAGCCCGCCGAGCGGATCGCGCGCGACGGTTTCACCGTCGACGACACCTTCCGCACGCAGACCGCCGCCAACGAGACCCGCTTCCGCGCCTTCCCGGCCACCGCCGGCCTGTTCCTGCCCGGCGGGCAGCTGCCCGCCGTCGGCTCCACCTTCAAGAACCCCGATCTCGCCCGCACCTACCGGGAGTTGGGCAGCAAAGGCGTCAACACCGTCTACCGCGGCGACCTCGGCGCGGACATCGTCGACACGGTGAACCACCCGCCGGTGGACCCGGCCTCCGGCTGGAACGCGCGCCCCGGCAAGCTGTCCGCCAAGGACCTGTCCGCCTACCGCGCCAAACTCCAGGCGCCCACCCGGACTTCGTACCGCGGTCTCGGCGTCTACTCCATCGCGCCCTCCTCCTCCGGCGGCACGACGGTCGGTGAGGCCCTCAACATCCTGGAGCGGACGAACCTCTCGAAGGCGAGCGAGGTCCAGTACCTGCACCACTACATCGAGGCCAGCCGGATCGCCTTCGCGGACCGCGGGCGCTGGGTCGGCGACCCGGCCTTCGAGGACGTACCGGCGAAGGAACTCCTGTCGCAGAGGTACGCCGACTCACGGGCCTGCCTGATCAAGGACGACGCGGTGCTCACCAGCCCGGTCGCACCCGGCGACCCGCGCCGGCCGGCGGCCTGCGGCCCCGGGGGCACGGCGGCCCCGACGACGTACGAGGGTGAGAACACCACGCATCTGACGGTGGCCGACAAGTGGGGGAACGTCGTCGCCTACACCCTCACCATCGAGCAGACCGGCGGCAGCGGCATCACGGTCCCCGGCCGCGGGTTCCTCCTCAACAACGAGCTGACCGACTTCTCCTTCACCCCGGCGAACCCCGCCGTCCACGACCCGAACCTGCCGGGCCCGGGCAAGCGGCCCCGCTCGTCGATCTCGCCGACGATCGTGCTGGACCGGCGCGGCAAGCCGGTGGTGGCGCTGGGTTCGCCCGGCGGCGCCACCATCATCACCACCGTGCTGCAGACCCTGACCGGCTTCCTCGACCGGGGGCTGCCGCTCGTCGACGCGATCGCCGCGCCACGCGCCAGCCAGCGCAACACCGCCCAGACCGAACTCGAACCCGGCCTCTACGGAAGCGAGTCGCAGAAGCGGCTGGAGGCCATCGGGCACTCCTTCAAGCTGAACCCCGAGATCGGCGCCGCGACCGGCGTGCAGCGGCTGCCGGACGGCAGGTGGCTGGCCGCCGCCGAGAAGGTACGGCGCGGCGGCGGCTCGGCGATGGTGGTGCGCCCGGCGCGCTGATCACCCGGGGGCGGGCGTCGCACCCTCCGTGCCCAGCGGGGCCGTCCCGCCCTCCGCGCCGTCCGTGCGGAGGGCGAGGTGCCCGTCCCGGACGTCCACGGTGACGTGACCGCCCGCCCCGACACGCCCCTCCAGCAGCAGCCGGGAGAGCTGGTTCTCCACCTCGCGCTGGATGGTGCGGCGCAGCGGGCGGGCACCGTACTCGGGCTGGTAGCCGCGTTCGGCGAGCCAGTCGACGGCCGCGCCGGTGATCTCGACCGTGATCCCCTGCGCGTGCAGCCGCCGCCGGGTGCGCTCCAGCAGCAATTCGGTGATCTGCCGCAGCTGGTCGCCGGTGAGCCGGCGGAACACCACGATCTCGTCGACACGGTTGAGGAACTCGGGCCGGAAGTGCTCGCGCAGCGGCCGCAGGATCTGCTCGCGCCGCGCCTCCTCGTCGGCCTCCGCGCCGCCCGCCCCGAAACCGATGCCGGCGCCGCGCCCGGTGATCACTTCGGAGCCCAGATTGCTGGTCATCACGATGACCGTGTTGGTGAAGTCCACCGTGCGGCCCTGGGAGTCGGTGAGCCGTCCGTCGTCGAGGACCTGGAGGAGGATGTTGAAGACGTCCGGGTGTGCCTTCTCCACCTCGTCGAGCAGGAGCAAGGAGTACGGGTGCCGGCGCACGACCTCGGTGAGCTGCCCGGCCTCCTCGTGCCCGACGTACCCGGGCGGGGCACCGACCAGGCGGCTGACGGTGTGCCGTTCCTGGTACTCGCTCATGTCCAGGCGGACCATGCGCTCCTCGCTGCCGAACAGGGCCTCGGCCAGCGCGCGGGCCAGCTCGGTCTTGCCGACGCCGGTGGGGCCCAGGAAGAGGAAACCGCCGATCGGCCGGTCGGGGCTGGACAGCCCGGCCCGCGAGCGCAGGACCGCGTCGGCGACCACGCGGACGGCCTCGTCCTGGCCGACCACCCGCCGGTGCAGATGCTCCTCCAGGCCGAGCAGACGGTCCTTCTCCTCCTCGGTGAGACTGCTGACCGGAATGCCGGTCTGCCGGGACACCACCTCGGCGATCGCCTCGCCGGTCACCTCCAGGTGCTGACCCTCGTCCGCCTCGTCGTCCCTCGACGCCTCCGTGATCCGCTTCTTCAACTCGGCCAGCCGGTCGCGCAGTTGGGTGGCCTGCTCGTACTGCTCGTCCGCCACCGCCTGGTCCTTGTCGCGGACCAGCTGCTCGACCTCGCGCTCCAGCACCCGTACGTCCGTGCCCTTGGTGTGGGCGCGCAGCCGCACCCGGGCGCCCGCCTGGTCGACCAGGTCGATGGCCTTGTCCGGCAGCCTGCGATCGGTCAGATAGCGGTCGGACAGCTCGACGGCGGCCACCAGGGCCTCGTCGGTGTAGCGGACCTGGTGGTGCGCTTCGTACCGGTCGCGCAGCCCGCGCAGGATCTCGATCGCGTCCGCGACGGTGGGCTCGGACACCCGGATCGGCTGGAAGCGGCGGGCCAGCGCCGCGTCCTTCTCGATCCTGCGGTACTCCTCCAGCGTGGTGGCGCCCACGACGTGCAGCTCGCCGCGGGCCAGGGCCGGCTTCAGGATGTTGCCGGCGTCCATGGACCCGCCCTCACCGCCGCCGCCCGCGCCGACGACGGTGTGCAGCTCGTCGATGAAGACGATCAGCTGGTCGGAGTGGGCGCGGATCTCGCCGACGATGGTGGTCAGCCGCTCCTCGAAGTCACCCCGGTAGCGGGTGCCGGCGACCACTCCGGGAAGGTCCAGGGCGACCACCCGCCGCCCGATGAGCACATCGGGTACGTCGCCGTCGACGATCCGCTGGGCGAGGCCCTCGACGATCGCGGTCTTGCCGACGCCCGCGTCACCGATCAGCACCGGGTTGTTCTTGCCGCGGCGGGAGAGCACCTCGATGGTCTGCTCGATCTCCTCCTCCCGCCCGATCACCGGATCGATGCGGCCCTGCAGGGCCAGCTCGGTGAGGTCACGGCCGTACTTGTCCAGGGTGGGCGTGTCCGTCGCCGGGGCGCGGGACCGCTCGGCGAGGGGGCGCTCGGCGTCCGGCGCCGACTCGGGCGGCAGGCCGGAGGGCGCGAAGCGGGCCGCGTTCAGGATGTGCCCGGCCGCCGAGTCGGGGTTCGCCGCGAGGGCGCCGAGCACGTGCTCCGGGCCGATGTACCCCGCGCCGCCGGCCCGCGCCAGTTCGTGCGCGTCCAGCAGGGCGCGTTTGACGGCCGGTGTCACGGAGAGCGCGGTGGGCGGCGGGGCCTGGTCGGCGGCGTGCTGGACCGGGCCGGACCGCTTGTCGATCTCCGAGGCGAGCAGGTCCGGGTCGGCGCCGGCCCGGCTGAGCAGACCGCGTGTCGGTTCGGTGGCGAGCGCCGCGCGCAACAGGTGCTGGGTGTCGAGGTCGCGGCTGCCGTGCTCGGCCGCGTACTGGGCGGCGCCCCGCACCAGCTCCCGGGCGGGCTGACTCAGCAACCGCCCGATGTCGATCTGCCGGGGGCCCGGACGGGGCTCGCCGAAGAAGCGTGCGAGGAATTCGCCGATGGGGTCCGGGCCGTAGCCCTCGGGATTCGTGTAGCCGCTGCTCATGGCCTCATCAGTCCGTTCCGGCGCCCCCGGCGCGGTCCGGGACGCGCTTGCTGGTCGACGTGCCGGGTGCGCCGCGAGTGCCCGGACGTGCCCGGCCACACCCGCGACCGGCCTCGGCCGGTGCCCCTCGCCCGGACCTCCTGGGGCGGCCCACACCGCGCCGGACGGGGCGTTCGGCCCGGTCCCGGACCAGGCCGGCGGACCACGGCAGGCCGCCAGGGTGCTCGGGGGAGACGCTGCTCCGGGGTACCACGCGGGGCACGGGCCGCCTTGGCGCTCGTAGAACACGATCGCACGTTCGCCGGTGCACAGCACCTCCAGGCGGTGCGCCCGGGCGGTGGGAGCCCGCCGAGGTGTGCGATCCGGTCATCCCCCACCACGTTCCGGCCCCTCTACTCCCTTGTCGCCAGGCTCAATTCGCGGCAGAGCATTGCCCAGGGGAAGAGCGGGCGCAGGTCAAGATCGCGGCAAGTCGCCTGGTGGGGCGGGGCGTGCGCCGGGGGCGCCGGACGGGTCCCGCACGCCTGTGCGGGTATGCGGGACGACGCCCGCGTTCCCGTGGAAAACTGACCGTAGCGACGCTGTAACACGACTGGTGTTCTCTACGGACCGGAGTGCTCCGGTCTGGCGGGAGTTGGGCGATGTCTGTGGATCAACTCCCGTTTCAGGTGCGGGAGTTCGCGAACTACCTGAAGGGTCTGCTGGCGCGCCTGGATCAGCGCGGCGGCTGGTGTGCCGTGTTCTGGCAGCGCGACCCGGACGGCATGCGAGCCTGCCTCGACGGACACGAGATGCCGCCCTGGGACGTGGTGGAGGCGCTCCTCCAGGACCTCGGGGCCGGCTACGGCCCCACGCTCGCCACCGCCGAGGCGGGACGGGCCCGGGCCCTGCACTCCGCCGCCGTCGCCGCCCACGACGACCGTCCCGGCGGACGGGACGCCCTCCGTGACCGGTTCGACGTGATGCTCCGCGAGCAGCGGTACGCCGCCGAACGGCAGGCGGAACTGAACCGGTCGCTCGCCTCGGCCACCACCCAGGAGGACGCGGACGCCATCCGTCTCGACCTCGCCTGGGCCCGCGACGACCATGAGCGGGCCACCCGGCGATGCGCCGAACTCCGCTCCCGTGCGGCCGAGTTGGATGGGCGCAGGGCCCAGGCGCAGGCGCGGTCCGACCCGCGCGGACCGGGCGGCGCGCCGTCGCGCGACCGTGGTCGTGCCGGGTACGACGCCGGGTTCCCCGCCCTCCCGCAGCAGCGCGACGCGCCCCGCACGACCGGCACGTCAGACGGCGGACGCACCGGCCCGGAGCGAACCGGCGACCACCACCCCGCGGCCGGCGAGTACACCCCGACCCGTACGGCCGGCGAGTACACCCCGCCCCGTACGGCCGGCGAGTACACCCCGACCCGTACGGCCGGCGAGTACGCCCCGGCCCCCGCGGCCGAGGAGTACGCCCCGGCTCACGACACCGGCGACTACTCCCGGGCTCATACGGCGGACGAGTTCGCCCCGAGCCCCGCGACCGGCGAGTACGCCCCGGCCCCCGCGGCTGAGGAGTACGCCCCGGCCCGCGACGCCGGCGACTACTCCCGGGCTCATACGGCGGACGAGTTCGCCCCGAGCCCCGCGACCGGCGAGTACACCCCGACCCCCGCGGCTGAGGAGTACGCCCCGCCCCACGATGCCGGCGACTACTCCCGGGCTCATACGGCGGACGAGTTCGCCACGAGCCACACGACCGGCGAGTACACCCCGGACCGTACGACCGGCGATTACGCCCCGGACCGTACGGCCGACGAGTACACCCCGACCGACGACACCGGCGACTACTCCCCGGCCCACGCCCCTGGCGGATACCCGGCCGCCCGTACCACCGGCGATCACCGCACCCCCCATGCCTCGGACGGGGACCGGGTCCCCTGGACCACCGGCACCGATCACACCCCCTCCCGCGGACACACCGCACACGCTGATCACACCGTTCAGACCGATCACACCGTTCAGACCGATCACACCGACCAGATGAACCGCACCGATCGCACAGACCAGACGGGTCGCACAGACCAGACGGGTCGCACCGGTCCGACCGGTCACACCCACCGCACCGCTCACACCGACCCCACGGCACCCCCCGCCGCCGACCCCGACGCACGCACCTCCACCGCACACCGTCCCGCCCCGGCCGCCGCTCCGGCCCCCGCCCCCGTCACCGTCCCGAAGCAGCGCAAGCGCCGGCGGGGCAGTGCCCGGTTCGCCGGGATGGCCGAGGTCGAGGCGGAGGCCGCCCCCGCCGTCGTACCGCCCGAGAGCGGGTCCGCGCCCGCGCCGCGGGCGGCCACCGGCCGCAGCCCGCGCGGGGCGCGTTTCGCCGGGGCCGCGGAGGCCCCCGAGCCGCCCCGGCAGCAGACCGACCCGCCGCTGGACACGGAGGCGCGGCGGGAGACCGCCGAGACGGTCGCGACCCTCGTCCGGCTGAGGCGGCAGGGGCGCAGCGGGGAGGCGCACGCCCTGCTGGTCGAGATCGCGTACTGGCCCGCCGCCCGCTTCCCGCAGCTCGCCGCCGAGATGCAGCGGACCGGACTGGGCGCCGACTGGGCGACCCTGCTGTGGGAGGCCGCCTCCCTGCCCGCCGACCGGCTGGTCGCGGCGGCCGACGCGCTGGTCGCGGCCGGGCGCGGCACCGACGGGGAGCAGATCCTGCGCCAGGGCGTGGCCCGGCCGGCCGCCGAGATAGGGCGGGCCGTCCTCACACTGGCCGCAGAGGACCGCCCCCGCGAGATCCGCGCGCTGCTCGACGCCTACGTCCGCGTCCGTACCCCGGAGGAGGCGGCGCGCAGCGCCGAGCCGGGCCCGCAGACGCTCGTCCCGCTGCTGCTGGAGGCCGCGCGGGGCGTCTCCGAGGAGCGCCACTGGGATCTGGTCCACGCACTGCGGGTGGCGGGCTTCACCGTCTGATCGGCCCTGCGGCTCACCCACCGGAGTGTGAAACGTGATCGACTCCGCGGGTTAACGACGATGGTCTTGGCAAGCCTCTCCCAGAGGCTTACGTTCGACCCTCTACGGCTTTCGTCTACGGGCGTAGAGGCTCTGGCGTCCCGTCGAAGGAGCAGCTCATGGCCAACGTCGTACGCGCCGCTCTGGTCCAGGCCACCTGGACCGGCGACACCGAGTCCATGGTGGCGAAACACGAGGAGCACGCCCGCGAGGCGGCCCGGCAGGGCGCCAAGGTCATCGGGTTCCAGGAAGTGTTCAACGCCCCCTACTTCTGTCAGGTCCAGGAACCGGAGCACTACCGCTGGGCCGAGCCGGTGCCCGACGGGCCGACCACCCGTCGTATGCAGGACCTCGCGCGCGAGACCGGCATGGTGATCGTGGTCCCGGTCTTCGAGGTCGAGCAGTCCGGCTTCTACTACAACACCGCGGCGGTCATCGACGCCGACGGCACCTTCCTCGGCAAGTACCGCAAGCACCACATCCCGCAGGTCAAGGGCTTCTGGGAGAAGTACTACTTCAAGCCGGGCAACGCCGGCTGGCCCGTCTTCGACACCGCGGTCGGCAAGGTCGGCGTGTACATCTGCTACGACCGCCACTTCCCGGAGGGCTGGCGTCAGCTCGGGCTCAACGGCGCCCAGCTGGTCTACAACCCCTCCGCCACCCACCGCGGGCTGTCCTCCCACCTGTGGCGGCTGGAACAGCCCGCGGCCGCCGTCGCCAACGAGTACTTCGTCGCCGCGATCAACCGCGTCGGCCAGGAGGAGTACGGCGACAACGACTTCTACGGCACGAGCTACTTCGTCGACCCGCGCGGCCAGTTCGTGGGGGAGGTCGCCAGCGACAGCAAGGAGGAACTCGTCGTCCGCGACCTCGACTTCGACCTCGTCGAGGAGGTGCGGCAGCAGTGGGCGTTCTACCGCGACCGCCGTCCCGACGCGTACGACGGGCTGGTGCAGCCGTGAACGACCTGTACGCGCGCCACCGGGGCGTGCTGCCCGACTGGCTCGCCCTCTACTACGACGAACCGCTGGAGCTCACACACGGCGAGGGCCGTCACGTCTGGGACGCCGAGGGGAACAGGTACCTCGACTTCTTCGGCGGCATCCTCACCACGATGACCGCGCACGCGCTGCCCGAGGTGACCAAGGCGGTCGCCGAGCAGGCCGGGCGGATCATCCACTCGTCCACCCTGTACCTCAACCGGCCGATGGTGGAGCTGGCCGAGCGCGTCGCCCAGCTGTCGGGCATCCCGGACGCCCGGGTCTTCTTCACCACCTCCGGCACGGAGGCCAACGACACGGCCCTGATGCTGGCGACGGCGTACCGGCGCAGCAACACGATCCTGGCGATGCGCAACAGCTACCACGGCCGCTCGTTCAGCGCGGTCGGCATCACCGGCAACCGTGGCTGGTCCCCGACCTCGCTGTCCCCGCTGCAGACGCTCTACGTCCACGGCGGGGTGCGTACCCGCGGCCCCTTCGCCCCGCTCGGCGACGACGACTTCGTGGCCGCCTGCGTCGACGACCTCAGGGACCTCCTCGGTCACACGCGGCCGCCCGCGGCCCTGATCGCCGAACCCGTCCAGGGCGTCGGCGGTTTCACCTCACCGCCGGACGGCCTGTACGCGGCCTTCCGCGAGGTGCTCCAGGAGCGGGGCATCCTGTGGATCGCCGACGAGGTGCAGACCGGCTGGGGCCGCACCGGCGACCACTTCTGGGGCTGGCAGGCACACGCCCGCAACGGCCCGCCGGACATGCTCACCTTCGCCAAGGGCATCGGCAACGGGATGTCCATCGGCGGGGTCGTCGCCCGCGCGGAGATCATGAACTGCCTGGACGCCAACAGCATCTCGACGTTCGGCGGCACCCAGATCACCATGGCCGCGGGTCTCGCCAACCTGGCCTACCTGCTGGAACACGACCTCCAGGGCAACGCGCGGCGGGTCGGCGGGATGCTCATCGAGCGGCTGCGGGGCGCGGCCGCGCAGATTCCGGGCGTACGGGAGGTGCGCGGCCGGGGACTCATGATCGGTGTCGAGCTGGTCAGGCCCGGCACCGACCAGGCGGACCCCGACGCGGCGGCGGCCGTGCTCGAGGCGGCCCGCGCGGAGGGGCTGCTCATCGGCAAGGGCGGCGGCCACGACACCAGCGCCCTGCGGGTCGCCCCGCCGCTGTCCCTGACCGTCGCCGAGGCCGAGGAGGGCGCCGCCATCCTCGAACGCGCCCTGCGGAGCGTCCGGTAGGAGGGCGAGTGAGCGTCGGAGGCGGGCCCGGAGGCCGAGCGCGCGGCGGTCCGGCGGGGCCGGGCGCGGTCGGGCTCCCGGCGCGGGCCCGCGCGCCCCGACGGCGGACCAGGCCCGAACAGAGGAGGGCGCCGCGATGACCGTCCCGGAGCACCCGAAGCAGCTGGAGCACCCGGACCACCCCAAGCAGCTGGAGCACCCGGACCACCCCAAGCAGCTGGAGCCGACCCTGTCGGTGCGCCAGGTCCTCACCCTGGAGCGCGTGCTCGCCGGCGAGCCCGAGGTGGTGGCCGGCGCCGGCCGGCTCGACCGGCCGGTGCGCTGGGTGCACGTGGCCGAGGCCCCCGACGTCGGCGTGATGCTCACCGGGGGCGAGATGGTCCTCACCACCGGCGTGCTGCTCGCCGGCGACGAGGCCGCGCAGGCCGAGTACATCCAGTCCCTGCACCGCGCGGAGGCCGCGGCCGTCGTGCTCGGACTGGGCCGTGCCTTCCCGGCGCCGCCGGACGTGATGCGCCGGGCCGCCGAACGCTGCGGACTGCCCATGATCGTGCTGCACCGGCCGTTCCCCTTCGCCGCGCTGACGGAGGAGGTCCAGTCCCGGCTGGTGCGGCGGGAGTTCGCCGCCGTCAGCCTCTCGGAGGCGGTGCGGACCGCGCTCACCGGACTCATCACCGCGGGCGCGCCCCTGCAGCGCCTGCTCGACGAGATCGCGCAGCACGGCGGCTGCCCCGTCGTCGTCACCAACCTCGCCCACCGCGTCCTCGCCACCGCGGGGGAGCGGCCGGCCGTCGACGACGTGCTGCGCGACTGGGAGCGCATCTCCCGGCAGGCCGGCGGCAGCGAGGTCGACGGCTGGGTCCG
Organism: Streptomyces sp. NPDC043878; assembly: GCF_056435735.1. Taxonomy (NCBI): domain Bacteria; kingdom Bacillati; phylum Actinomycetota; class Actinomycetes; order Kitasatosporales; family Streptomycetaceae; genus Streptomyces; species Streptomyces sp. NPDC043878. The sequence continues at coordinate 200,430 of NZ_JBWKDW010000001.1, read as the reverse complement.
CGCCGAACTGGCCGGGCGCGGGGAGCGCTGGGGCCGGATCATGCTGTGCGGGCACCGCGGCGACACCGCCACCGGACGCCTGCTCGCCGACCGCGCCGCCGAGGCCCTCGTCCTGCACCGCATGCTCGGCGGCACCTCCGCGCACACCTGGGAGGAGCAGTCCGCGCAGAGCCTGCTGACCGACCTGGTCTCCGGGGTCGTACCGGCGCGGCAGCTGCTGGCGCGGGCCCGCGCGGCCGGACTGCCCGTCAACCGGCGCACCTTCGTCCCGCTGGTCGTCCAGCACGGCGAGCCGGCCCAGCTCGGCCGGGTCCTGCGCATGCTGGGCCTGACCGGGCTCGTCGCCGAGCTGGCCGACCGGGGCACCGCCGTCCTGCTCAGCCTCGCCCGCGACCAGGACGACCAGGCGCTCACCGCGCACTTCGCGGCCCGGCTGCGCTCGGAGTCGGGGTCCACGAAGGCGGTGGTGGCCGCCGCCGACGCGCGCACCGCCTGGGACGACGTGCCGGCCGGCCTGCGCGAGGCGCAGCACGTCGCCGACGCCGTGGCCGACACCTCGGCCGCCCTCGACCTGCCCGCCGTCGTACGCCTCAAGGACGTGCATCTGCGCGGCCTGATCAGACTGCTGCGCGACGACCCGCACGTGCAGTCCTTCGCGGAACGTGAACTGGACGGGCTGCTGTGCGCGGCCGGTGAGGACCTGCTCGCCGTCCTGCGGACCTATCTCGCCAGCGGCCGCAACAAGTCCCGCACGGCCCAGCTGCACCACGTGTCCCGGCCCGCGCTCTACCGCCGCCTGGAGGCGATACAGGCCCGGCTGGGCGTGGACCTCGACGACTTCGAGCAGGCCGCCTCGGTGCACATCGCGCTCCTCGCGCACGACGCGCAACAGGCGTGAGACGACACCGGGAAACAGTGCGGAAACGTAGAACCACCTGGGAAAACGGCGGTGAAACATGGGCCCACGACAGGGTGACACCGTGGCACGCCCCGTGCCCGCAGACGTGACACCGTGCAACTCAACGCCCGTTTCCGGACTTCCTAGTCTTCTCGCACACCGAGCGACCGGAGGTCCCGATGAGCACAGTGATCCGTGCCGCCCTCTTCCAGACCGCCTGGACGGGCGACAAGGAGTCCATGATCCAGGTGCACGAGCAGGCGGCCCGCGACGCCGCCGCGCAGGGTGCCCAAGTCCTGTGCTTCCAGGAGCTGTTCTACGGACCGTACTTCTGCCAGGTCCAGGACAAGGCGTTCTACGAGTACGCCGAGCACATCCCCGACGGCCCGATCGTCCAGCGCTTCCAGGCACTCGCCAGGGAACTGGGCCTCGTCCTCGTCCTGCCGATGTACGAGGAGGAGCAGCCCGGCGTCCTCTACAACACCGCCGCCGTGATCGACGCGGACGGCTCGTACCTCGGCAAGTACCGCAAGCACCACATCCCGCAGGTGCCCGGCTTCTGGGAGAAGTTCTACTTCCGCCCGGGCAACAGCGGCTGGCCCGTCTTCGAGACCGCCGTCGGGAAGATCGGCGTGTACATCTGCTACGACCGGCACTTCCCGGAGGGCTGGCGCGCGCTCGGCCTGGAGGGCGCCGAGATCGTCTTCAACCCCTCGGCCACCTCCCGCGGTCTGTCCGCCTACCTGTGGCAGCTGGAGCAGCCGGCCGCGGCCGCCGCCAACGAGTACTTCGTCGGCGCCATCAACCGGGTCGGTGTCGAGGAACTGGGCGACAACGACTTCTACGGGACGTCGTACTTCGTCGACCCGGAGGCCCAGTTCGTCGGCGAGGTGGCCGGCGACAAGGAGACGGAACTGGTCGTACGCGACCTGGACCTGGCCAAGCTGCGCGAGGTGCGCGACCGCTGGCAGTTCTACCGCGACCGCCGTCCCGACGCGTACTCCCCGCTCACCGCCCCCTGACCGGCACCGGACCAGCGCCCGCGGGCCCGGCGCACGGGGGCCGGGCCCGCGGGGCCCCATCGGCTCCCCTGTGAGGAAACAGCGTTGACCACAGCCCCCGACAGCAGCGGGACTCCCTCAGTGCACGCACGAGCGCACGCACGACCGGAAGGAGAGCGAGCATGAGCCGTACCGTCATCCGTGGTGGCCTCGTCATCACCGCGTCCGACGAGATCCACGCCGACGTCCTGATCGAGGACGGCCGGATCGCCGCCCTCGCCGCGTCCGGCACCGCGGCCGCCGAGGCGTGGACCGCCGAGCGGACCATCGACGCCACCGGCAAGTACGTCATCCCGGGCGGGGTCGACGTCCACACCCACATGGAGCTGCCGTTCGGCGGCACCTTCGCCTCCGACACCTTCGAGACCGGCACCCGGGCCGCCGCCTGGGGCGGTACCACCACGATCGTCGACTTCGCGGTGCAGAGCGTCGGGCAGTCCCTGCGCGCGGGCCTGGACGCCTGGCACGCCAAGGCCGAGGGCAACTGCGCGATCGACTACGGCTTCCACATGATCGTCTCCGACGTGAACGAGGCAACGCTCAAGGAGATGGACCACCTCGTCGAGGAAGGTGTCACCTCCTTCAAGCAGTTCATGGCCTATCCGGGCGTCTTCTACAGCGACGACGGCCAGATCCTGCGCGCCATGCAGCGCTCCGCCGACAACGGCGGCCTGATCATGATGCACGCCGAGAACGGCATCGCCATCGACGTCCTGGTGGAACAGGCCCTCGCCCGCGGCGAGACCGACCCCCGCTACCACGGCGAGGTCCGCAAGGCGCTCCTGGAGGCGGAGGCCACCCACCGGGCCATCAAGCTCGCGCAGGTCGCGGGCGCGCCCCTGTACGTCGTGCACGTCTCCGCGCAGGAGGCGGTCGCCGAACTGGCCCGGGCCCGCGACGAGGGCCTGAACGTGTTCGGCGAGACCTGCCCGCAGTACCTGTTCCTGTCCACCGACAACCTCGCGGAGCCCGGCTTCGAGGGCGCGAAATACGTGTGCAGCACCCCGCTCAGGCCCCGCGAACACCAGGCGGCGCTGTGGCGGGGCCTGCGCACCAACGACCTCCAGGTGGTGTCGACGGACCACTGCCCCTTCTGCTTCGTGGGCCAGAAGGAGCTCGGCCGGGGCGACTTCTCCAAGATCCCCAACGGTCTGCCGGGCGTCGAGAACCGTATGGACCTGCTCCACCAGGCCGTCGTCGACGGACACATCACACGCCGCCGCTGGATCGAGATCGCCTGCGCCACCCCGGCCCGCATGTTCGGCATGTACCCGAAGAAGGGCACCATCGCCCCGGGCGCCGACGCCGACATCGTCGTCTACGACCCGCACGCAGAACAGGTCGTGTCCGCCGAGACGCACCACATGAACGTCGACTACTCGGCGTACGAGGGCAGGCGCCTCACCGGCCGCGTCGAGACGGTCCTCTCGCGGGGCGAGAGCGTCATCACCGAGCGGGAGTACACCGGACGCGCGGGTCACGGCGTCTACACCCCGCGCTCCACCTGTCAGTACCTCAACTAGGAGTGGCGCTCATGGACTTCGGACTCGTCCTACAGACCGATCCGCCGGCCTCGCGGGTCGTCAGCCTGATGAAGCGTGCCGAGCGGGGCGGCTTCACCCACGGCTGGACCTTCGACTCCGCCGTGCTCTGGCAGGAACCCTTCGTGATCTACAGTCAGATCCTCGCCAACACGACGAAGTTGACGATCGGCCCGATGGTCACCAACCCGGGCACCCGCACCTGGGAGGTCACCGCCTCCACCTTCGCCACCCTCAACGACATGTTCGGCAACCGCACGGTGTGCGGCATCGGCCGCGGCGACTCCGCGATGCGGGTCGCGGGCCGCAAGCCCAACACGCTGGCCCGCATCAGCGAGGCGATGAAGGTCATCCGGGCCCTGGGCCGCGGCGAGGAGGCCGACCTCGGCGGTACGGTGATCAGGTTCCCGTGGATCAAGCCGGGCGCCGAACTCCCCGTGTGGATGGCCGCGTACGGACCCAAGGCGCTGAAGATGACCGGCGAGGAGGCCGACGGGTTCATCCTCCAGCTCGCCGACCTCTACCTCACCGAGTACATGGTCAAGGCGGTGAAGGACGCGGCCGCCGCCGCCGGGCGCGACCCGTCCGAGGTGAAGATCTGCGTCGCCGCGCCCGCCTACGTCACCGCGGACGACTCGCCCGAGGCCCTCGCCCACGCGCGCGACCAGTGCCGCTGGTTCGGCGGGATGGTCGGCAACCACGTGGCCGACCTGGTCTCCAAGTACGGCGAGCACTCCGGCGCCGTCCCCGACGAACTCACCGACTACATCAAGGCCCGCGAGGGCTACGACTACTCGCACCACGGGCGCAGCGACAACCCCGACACCCAGTTCGTGCCCGACGAGATCGTCGACCGGTTCTGCCTCATCGGCCCGCCCGAGGCACACATCGAGAAGCTGAACGCGCTGCGCGAGCTGGGCGTCGACCAGTTCGCCGTCTACGACATGCACGACGCCCAGGAAGCCACCATCGACGCGTACGGCGCGACGGTGATCCCGGCCGTCAACGGCTGACCCGCCGGTCCCCCGCCCGGCCTCCCCTCCCTCCGGTTCCCTCCGATCTCCCCCTTCCCGTCGTCCCGCTCCGGGAAGGGGGCAGCACCCCCCACCGGCACCGCCCGCACGGCCTCTCCCGTCCCACCTGATCGATTGGCCTGCCCATGACCGACACCGCTCCCACGGCCATACCGCCGTCCGCCCAAGTCACCCTCGCCGACGGCCGGGTGGAGCTCGCCCCGGGCGCCTCCGCCCCGAGCGGCCCCTACGCCAACGCGGACCTGCTGCCGGTTCCGGTGGAGAAGCGCACCTGGACCACGTACAACTTCTCCGCACTGTGGGTCGGCATGGCCCACAACACCGCCTCCTGGACCCTGGCCTCCGGACTGATCGCCGTCGGCATGGACTGGAAGCAGGCGGTGTTCACCATCGCCCTGGCCAACCTGATCGTGCTGGTCCCGATGCTGCTCACCGGGCACGCGGGACCCAAGTACGGCATTCCCTTCCCGGTCTTCGCCCGTGCCTCCTTCGGGGTCCGCGGCGCCAACCTCCCCGCCGTCGTACGGGCGTTGGTGGCCTGCGGCTGGTTCGGCATCCAGACCTGGATCGGCGGCGAGGCGATCTACTTCCTGGCCGGCAAACTGATCGGCGACAGCTGGGCGAACGCCTCGCACATAGGCGGCTACGCCTGGACCATGTGGCTGTCGTTCGCGCTGTTCTGGGTGCTGCAGATCGCGATCATCTACCGGGGCATGGAGACGATCCGCCGCTTCGAGAACTGGGCGGCGCCCTTCGTGCTCGTCGGCGCGCTGGTCATGCTGATCTGGATGAGCAACAAGGCGGGCGGGTTCGGCCCGCTGCTCGACCAGCCCTCCAAGCTCGGCTGGGGCGCCGACTTCTGGAAGCTGTTCTGGCCGTCCCTCATGGGCATGATCGGCTTCTGGTCGACGCTGTCCCTGAACATCCCCGACTTCACCCGCTACGGCAAGAGCCAGAAGGCGCAGACCTGGGGACAGGCACTGGGTCTGCCCACCACCATGACCCTGTTCGCCTTCCTGTCGGTGCTGGTGACCTCCGGCTCGCAGGCCGTCTACGGCGAGACCGTCTGGGACCCGGTACAGCTGGCCGCCAAGACCGACAACGTCGTGGGCCTGCTGTTCGCACTGGTCACGGTGCTGGTGGCGACCCTGTCCGTGAACATCGCGGCCAACCTGGTCTCGCCGGCCTTCGACTTCTCCAACATCGCGCCCCGGAAGGTCAGTTTCCGGGCCGGAGCGCTCACCACCTGCGTGCTCGGCGTGCTGATCTTCCCGTGGAAGCTGTACTCGGACCCGCAGGGCTACATCTTCACCTGGCTCGGCCTGGTCGGCGGCCTGCTCGGCACGGTCGCCGGCATCCTCATCGCCGACTACTGGATCCTGCGCCGCGGCAAGCTCGACCTCACCGACCTGTACCGCGCCGGCGGGCGCTACTGGTACGACGGCGGCTGGAACTGGCGGGCCGTGGCCGCCTTCCTGGCCGGCGGCGTGCTGGCCGTCGGCGGCGCGGACTTCCACCCGCTGGTCGACGGCCGGCCGGTCCCCGCGCTGAAGTCGCTCGCCGACTACGGCTGGGCGGTGGGCCTGGGCACCTCGATGGTGCTGTATCTCGCGCTGATGCTGGCGCGGGGCAGGGACCGCCTGGAGGCATAGGACCGGCGCCGCGAAAGGGGGGCGGTCAGACCTTCTGGCCGCCCTCCAGCGCCGCCACCGCCTCCTTGGCGGCCTTGATGGCGCCCTTGTTGATCACGTCCGTGCCCGGCGCCTTCTTCGTCTCGAAGTCGCTGCCGTTGTAGGTGACGACCACCAGCGCGTTGGACACCTGGGCGATCACCACACCCTCGCGCGTCTGCTGCTTGTCCTCGGTGGTCAGGTTGACGACGGAGTACCCCGCGTCGCCGAGCCCGGGGACGGCCCCGCCGCCGCTCTTGTCCGCGAGACGCTCCTGGTACGACTTCCGTGCCGCCTCGTCGGAGGCGGTGAGCTCGAAGGACACGTCGAGCCAGCGGTAGTCGAAGCCCTTGAGCGCGTTCCAGGAGCAGGTGCGGCGCGCCTTCGTGTCCGTGGAGGGGATCTCCTTGCCCGCCGTCTTGGCGCCCGGCACCAGCGCCGTGATCGTCTTCGTGGTCACGCTGCCGCAGGGCGCGGGCGCGGCGGCGTACGTCTTCGAGGCGGCCGACGTCGAGGGGGCGGTGGGCGACTGGGTGGCCGTCTTCCCCCCGTCCGCCCTGTGTTCCGTCTTCGGCGCCGGGGCGAGCGGGCCGGACGACAGCGCCCAGCCGGCCGCGGCGAGCACGACGACCGGTGACAGGCGCGCGGTGAGGGTGAGCGGCAGAGGCAGGGATTGCACAGCGCACTTCTCGTGGGGGGAGGGTGCGGAGGTCCGCACGGCGGGCGGGGGACGCCAGTGTCACACGAGTCCCTGTGGGGCGGAAGGCCGAACTCGCTCCGTGCCCGTGCGGTGACGGGGGCTCGCGGTCGATGCGTTGTGTGTCCCGTTATGTCTCGGGGAGTGTGGGTGCGCGGGTCCGCTCCCGGGTCCGTCCCGGCGGGGTGAGGCCCGAAGGCGCGGGGAAACGCGGTGCGTACGATCGCCGGACCGGCCGCCGCGCAGTGAGGAGTCCGCCCGTGTTCACCACCCGCCCCACCCTCCAGGGCACCTTCGGGATGGTGTCGTCCACCCACTGGCTGGCCTCGCAGTCGGCGATGGCCGTGCTGGAGGGCGGTGGCAACGCCTACGACGCGGCGGTGGCCGGCGCCTTCGTGCTGCACGTCGTCGAGCCGCACCTCAACGGCCCGGCCGGCGAGGTGCCGATCCTGCTCGCCCCGGCGGGCGGCGAGGTCCGGGTCCTGTGCGGCCAGGGCGTCGCGCCGGCCGGTGCGACCGTCGCCCACTACCGGGACCTCGGTCTCGAACTGGTCCCGGGGACGGGCCCGCTCGCGGCCGCCGTCCCCGGCGCCTTCGACGCCTGGATGCTCCTGCTGCGCGACCACGGCACGAAACCCCTCGCCGACGTCCTCGCGTACGCCGTCGGCTACGCCGAGCACGGGCACGCGCCGGTGGAGAACGTCGGCGCGGCCGTCGAGACGGTACGGGAGCTGTTCGAGACGGAGTGGACCTCGTCGGCGGACGTGTACCTGCCCGGCGGGAAGGCGCCCCGGCCGGGGGAGCTCTTCCGCAACCCCGCCCTCGCCGCCACCTGGAAACGGCTGCTCGCCGAGGTCGCCGGCGCCGGGGACCGGGTGGGCCAGATCGAGGCGGCACGGGAGGTGTGGCGCACCGGCTTCATCGCCGACGCCCTGGTGCGGCAGTCGGGCCGGCCCACCCTGGACACCAGCGGCGAACGCCACACCGGCACCCTGACGGCCGACGACCTCGCCGGGTGGTCCGCGGCCTACGAGGCGCCGGCGACGTACGACTGGAACGGCTGGACCCTCTGCAAGGCGGGCCCCTGGAGCCAGGGCCCCGTCCTCCTCCAACAACTAGCCCTGCTGCCAAGGGAGTTGCCCCGGTACGGCTCGGCCGACTACGTCCATCTGCTGATCGAGGGCTGCAAGCTGGCCATGGCCGACCGGGAGGCCTGGTACGGGGACGCTGCCGAGGTGCCGCTGGGTGAGCTGCTCTCGGCGCGGTACAACGCGGCCCGGCGTGAACTCGTCGGCGACACGGCCTCGTACGAACTGCGGCCCGGCACACCGGGCGGGCGCACCCCGCGCCTGTGCGTGTACGCGCGCGGGGTGAATGGCCACGCCCTCGGCCACCACCCCCCGGGGGCCGGCGAGCCGACCGCGGCGTTCGGCGGGGAGCCGGCGGACGCGGGGGACGGCGGGCCGGTGACCGCGCGGGCGGGCGGGCCGACGGCCGGGCGGGCCGGTGAGGCGACCGTCGCCGAACACCCGACGTCCCCCGCGCCCGGCGAGCCGGCCATCTCCGCCGACGGGACGACCCGCGGGGACACCTGCCACCTCGACGTCGTCGACCGCTGGGGCAACATGGTCGCGGCCACGCCCAGCGGGGGCTGGCTCCAGTCCAACCCCGTCGTGCCCGAACTGGGCTTCCCGCTCGGCACCCGGCTCCAGATGACCTGGCTGGAGGAGGGCCTGCCGAACTCCCTCACCCCGGGCCGCCGTCCGCGCACCACGCTCACCCCCTCGATCGCCCTGCGCGACGGGGTGCCGGTGCTGGCCTTCGGCACGCCCGGCGGGGACCAGCAGGACCAGTGGCAGCTGCACTTCTTCCTGGCGGTCGCCCTGCGCGGGCAGGTGCGCGGCGGCCTGGACCTGCAGGGCGCCATCGACGCCCCGAACTGGCACAACGACAGCTTCCCCGGCTCCTTCCACCCGCGCGGCACGCGACCGGGAAGTGTCACGGTGGAGTCCCGCACCGACCCGGCCGTCGTCACGGAACTGCGGCGGCGCGGCCACGACGTGACGGTGGGCGGGGCCTGGTCGGAGGGCCGCCTGTGCGCGGTCGCGCGCGACCCGCGGACCGGCGTCCTGTCGGCGGCCGCGAACCCGCGCGGCATGCAGGGGTACGCCGTCGGACGCTGAGACCGGGCGGTTCGGGCGGCTGTGCGTCGGAGCCGGGTGTTCATGCCGATTCCACCCGTGGTGCACCGGCTGGGCGGGGATTGTCAGTGGCGCGTGCTCTCATGGAGGCATGATCGAGAACACGGAAACCATCGACGAGTTTCTCGCCCGCCACTCCACCGACGTGGAGGAAGCCGTCCGCAAGGCGGCGGCCGCCGAGATCCTGCCCCGCTTCCGCCGCCTCGCCGCGCACGAGGTCGACCAGAAGACCGGCCCGCACGACCTGGTGACGGATGCCGACCGCAAGGCCGAGCAGCACCTCACCGAGGCGCTCGGCGCCCTGCTGCCCGGCTCCGTCGTGGTCGGCGAGGAGGCGGTGCACGCCAACCCCGCGGTGTACGGCGCGATCCAGGGCGAGGCACCGGTGTGGATCGTCGACCCGGTCGACGGCACCCGGCAGTTCGTGCACGGCGACCCCGGCTTCTGCACCCTGGTCGCGCTCGCGCTCGACGGCGTGGTGCGCGCCTCGTGGACGTACGCGCCCGCGCGCGACCAACTGGCCACGGCGATACGCGGCGGGGGCGCGTTCCTCGACGGCGAGCGGCTGTACGCCGGTCCGGCCGAACCCGGCCGCGACCTGCGGGTGGCCACGTCCCACCCGGACTACACGACGGACGAGCAGAAGCGTGCCCTGCTGGGCCTGTGGACGGACGGCGTGGCCCCGCGCGCGTGCGGCTCGGCCGGCCTGGAGTACCTCGCCGTCGCCCGGGGCGAGTCGGACGCCACGGCCTTCTCCTGGGAGGCCGCCTGGGACCACGCGGCGGGCCTGCTGCTGGTCGAGGAGGCGGGCGGCGTCCACCTCACCCGCACGGGCGAGCCGTTCCGCATCAGAGGCGGCAACGAACTCCCGTTCACGGCGGCCCGCGACGCGGCCACGGCCCGCCGGGTGCGGGAGCTGCTGAGCGCGTCCTGATCCGGCGAGAGGCCCTGGGGGCGTCCGGCCCGGGAAAACCGACCTGGACCGGGTGCCGTCCGCTCCCCGGCCTATCCTGATCCTCTGGTCACCGGCTGACGAAGGGGTCCGAAGGTGCCGTCGATGCTCGACGCGGTCGTGGTGGGTGCGGGGCCCAACGGGCTGACCGCCGCCGTGGAGCTGGCCCGCCGCGGCTTCTCCGTGGCCGTCTTCGAGGCCCGGGACACCGTGGGCGGCGGCGCGCGCACCGAGGAGCTCACCCTCCCCGGCTTCCGCCACGACCCGTGCTCCGCGGCCCACCCCCTCGCGATCAGCTCACCCGCGTTCCGCGCCCTTCCGCTGGAGCGCTACGGCCTGGAATGGCTGCACGCGGACCTGCCCATGGCCCACCCCTTCGCCGACGGCAGCGCCGCCGTGCTCTCCCGCTCGGTCGCGGAGACGGCTGCCTCGTTCGGGCCGCGCGACGCGGGGGCGTACCGCAGGCTGGTCGAGCCCTTCCTGCCCCGGTGGGACACGCTCGTCCGTGACTTCATGTCCCTGCCGCTCACCGCGCTGCCGCGCGACCCGGTGACCCTGGCCCGCTTCGGACTCGTCGGACTGCCACCCGCGGCCTGGCTGACCCGCCGTTTCCACGACGAGCGCGCCAAGACCCTGTTCGCCGGCCTGGCGGCGCACGTGATGGCCCCGCTCACCGGGTTCGCCACCGGCGCCGTCGGCTTGGTCTTCGCCCTCGCGGCGCACGCCCGCGGCTGGCCCGTGGCGCGCGGCGGTTCCCAGTCCCTCTCCGACGCCCTCGCCGCCTACCTGACGGACCTCGGCGGCACCCTCCACACCGACTACGAGGTCAAGCGCCTCGACGACCTGCCGCCCGCCCGCGCCTACGTCTTCGACACCTCGCCCACCGCCCTGGCGAGGATCGCGGGCTTCGGCAACCACTACGCGGGCTACCGCTACGGCCCCGGCGTCTTCAAGGTCGACTACGCCCTGGACGGCCCGGTGCCGTGGACGGCGGAGGAGGCGCGCTCCGCCGGAACCGTGCAGATCGGCGCCGACAGCGGGGAGATCGGCGCGGCACTGCGGGCCGCGTCCCGCGAGGGCCGCGCGCCCGAGCGGCCGTTCCTCATCACCGTGCAGCCCGGCGTCGCCGACCCCACGAGGGCCCCGGCCGGCAAGCAGGTCTTCTGGACGTACGGTCATGTGCCCAGCGGCTGGACCGGGGACCTCACCGACGCGATCGAACGCCAACTGGAGCGCTACGCACCAGGGTTCAGGGACCGCGTGCTGGCCCGCGCGACCGCCGGACCGCCCGAACTCGCCGCCCGCAACGCCAACTACGTCGGCGGGGACATCGCCTGCGGCGCGGTCTCCGGGCTCCAGATGCTGCTGCGCCCCAGACTCTCCCTGTTCCCCTACGGCACCCCGCACCCCGCCGTGTTCATCTGCTCCTCGGCCACCCCGCCCGGACCGGGCGTGCACGGCATGTCCGGGCACAACGCGGCCAGAGCGGTGTGGAAGCGGCTGCGCCGGACGTGACGCGGCCCGCGGAGCCACTTCCGCGCGCCGCACGCGAAACGGTAGCCATTCCGGCCCGCCAGTCCTGGTGGAAGGCGAAATGGCCGCGATTCCGCCCGCCGGTCCTGGTAGAAGACGGACATGGCCACCATCACGCTCGTCCAGGGCGACATCACGCGCGAAAGCGTCGACGCGATCGTCAACGCGGCGAACTCCTCCCTGCTCGGCGGCGGAGGCGTCGACGGCGCGATCCACCGCCGGGGCGGTCCCGCGATCCTCGCCGACTGCCGCCGGCTGCGCGCCTCGCACTACGGCAAGGGCCTCGCCACGGGCCGGGCGGTCGCCACCACCGCGGGCGAACTGGACGCGCGCTGGGTGATCCACACGGTGGGCCCGCGCCACAGCCGCGAGGAGGACCGGTCGGAGCTGCTGGCCTCGTGCTACCGGGAGTCGCTCCGGGTCGCCGACGAGCTGGGCGCCCGCACGGTCGCCTTTCCGGCCGTCTCCGCGGGCATCTACGGCTGGCCGGTGGCGGACGCGGCCCGGATCGCCGTGGAGACCGTGCGGGGGACCACCACGTCGGTCGAGGAGATCAGGTTCGTCCTCTTCGAGGAGCGGACGTACGAGGCGTTCGCCGCGCAACTGCGCTGACGGGGGCCGTGGTTGCTGGGCGGGGGCCCGGGCGCGGGGACGGTGGTCGCGCGTTCGGGGCGCCGGCGCGGGGACGGTGGTTGCGGGGTGGGGACCGCGTCGCCGGACGACCGTTGCCCGGGCGGGGCCGCGGTGCGGGGACGGCGGCTGCGATGGTGGGCCCCGGAGCGAGCACGGTGGTCGCGATGCCGGGGCGCCGGGGCGGGGCGGCGGTCCCGCGGGGCCGGCGGTTGAGGGGATTGAGGCCGAGGCGCCGGGGAAACGGTTGCCCGGCGGGGACCGCGGTGCCGGGACGGCGGTCGCCTTGCGGGACCGCCGTGCCGGGACGGCGGTCGCCTTGCGGGAGGGCCGTGCCGGGACGGCGGTCGCCTTGCGGGAGGGCCGTGCCGGGACGGCGGTCGCCTTGCGGGAGGGCCGGTCGTCGGGACGGCGGTCGCCCCGCGGGCCCCCGCGTCCTCGGCCGGTGTCGTCGCCCCCGCGTCCGCCGCCCAGGAACCAACAAACAACGACAGGATCGTTGCTTCGCTTGTGTGCGGGTTCTAGGGTTTCCCTGGCTCAATCGTTCGCTTTGTCACCATCAGTCCGTTTCCGGCTCGCCCCCAACTGCCGTATTCCAACAGCATCCGACATGCTGACGCTCCCTCGGTTCGCGCACCCCACTGTCGTCCAGAGGAAGGCCACGGTCATGCCGTACCCGCACGAGACCTCCGCCGTCAGCCGCCGCCGCCTCCTGGAAGGCGGGACCGCCGCACTCGGGGCGCTCGCCCTGTCCGCCGCACCCGGCGCCGCCGCACAGGCGGCCCGCTTCCGCGCGGCGGCGGACGGCGCGCCGGAGTGGAACGGCGACATGGCCCTGTTCCAGGTGGGCACCGAGCGACCGCACACCACGCTGATGCCCTACGCGGACCTCGCGCAGGCGCTGGCCGCCGACCGCACCCGCTCGCCCTACCGGGTGAGCCTGGACGGCACCTGGCGCTTCGCCCACGTCGACCGCCCCGGCGACCGCGACACCGACTTCCACCGCACCGACCTCGACGACACGTCCTGGGACACCATCCCGGTCCCCTCGCCCTGGCAGGTGCACGGCTACGACCGCCCGATCTACGTCAACATCACCTATCCGTACTGGGGCCCCAACGGCCTCGGCGAGGAACCGCAGCCGCCGGCCGCGCCGACCCGCTTCAACCCGGTCGGGCAGTACCGCCGCGGCTTCACGGTGCCCCGCGGCTGGGCCGGGCGGCGCACCTTCCTGCACTTCGAGGGCGTCAAGTCGGCGCACTACGTGTGGATCAACGGCGTGCTGGTGGGCTACCACGAGGACTCCTTCACCCCCGCCGAGTACGACATCACCCCGCATCTGCGACCCGGCACCAACCAGATCGCGGTCGAGGTCTACCGCTACTCGGACGGCGACTGGCTGGAGGACCAGGACATGATCCGGCTGAGCGGGATCTTCCGCTCGGTCTACCTGTTCTCCACCCCGGCCGTCCACCTGCGCGACTTCAAACTGGAGACCCCGCTCGGCGACGACCACACGACCGCCGAACTGTCGGTCACCGCGAGCGTCCGCGACTACGGCGGCGAGGGCGGTGGCCGTCACACCGTGGAGACGCAACTCTACGACGCCGACGGCCACGCGGTCTGGCCCCGGCCGCTGCAGCAGGCCGTGGACCTGATCGCCGGCGCCGAGACGACCGTGAGTGCGGCGAGAGCCGTACCCGCCCCGCGGCTCTGGTCGGCCGAGCACCCGAACCTGTACACCGCCGTGCTGCGCCTGCGCGACCCGGCCGGAAAGGTGACCGAGACCCTCTCGCACCGCGTCGGCCTGCGCGAGTTCGCGCTCAGGGACGGACTGATGCGGATCAACGGCAGGCCCGTGTCCATCCGGGGCACCAACCGGCACGAGACGCACCCCGACCGCGGCACCTCGATCACCCGCGCCGACATGGTCGAGGACATCCGGATCATCAAGCGGATGAACATGAACTCCGTCCGGACCTCCCACTACCCCAACAACCCGCAGTGGCTCGAACTCGCCGACGAGTACGGCCTGTACCTCGTCGACGAGACCAACCTGGAGACCCACGGCATCCGCGGCGAGTACCCCGGCGACCACGCCGACTGGAGCGCGGCCTGCGTGGCCCGCGCGCAGAACATGGTCCACCGCGACAAGAACCACGCCTCGGTCGTCATCTGGTCGCTGGGCAACGAGGCCGGCGGCGGGAGCACCTTCGTCGCCATGCACGACTGGATCCGCTCCTACGACCCCACCCGCGTCATCCAGTACGAGGGCGACGACCGGCCCGCCGTCAGCGACATCCGCTCCGCCATGTACGAGACACCCGCACGCGTCGAGGCCCGCGCCAGGGACACGGCCGACACCCGGCCGTACGTCATGATCGAGTACTGCCACGCGATGGGGAACTCGAACGGCAACCTCAAGAAGTACTGGGACGTCGTCCGCGACCACGACGTCCTGCAGGGCGGCTGGATCTGGGACTTCGTCGACCAGGCGCTGAGCCGGCCCACCCCGGCCCGCAAGCTGTTCACCGAGACCGGGCCCGGCTTGCTGCGCGGCGAACTCATCACCCCCGGCGGCAGCTTCGACCGCACCGACGGCGTCTTCGGCGGCACCCTCTTCGCCCGCGACGCGCGCCTGGACCTCACCGGCTCGCTGACCCTGGAGGCATGGATCACCCCGCATGTGACGGGATATCACCAGCCCGTGCTGGCCAAGGGCGACACCCAGTACGCGCTGAGACAGTCCGACGACAACCTGGAGTTCCTCATCTACGGCGGCGGCCGGTGGAGCAGCGTGAGCTGGGCGCTGCCGGCCGACTGGACCGGCCGCGAACACCACGTCGCGGGTGTCTTCGACGCGGACGCCGGCACCCTCGTCCTGTACGCCGACGGCGTGCCGCGCGCCACCCGCGCCACCACCCGGCGGCCCAGCAGCACCACCGCCCCGCTCGCCCTCGCCACCGACGCCGACAACCCGACCCGGGAGTTCAGCGGCACCATCCGCAGGGCGCGCGTCTACGCCCGCGCCCTGAGCGCCACCGAACTGGCCGCCGACGGACGAGGCCCCGGAGACGACGGCGTGCGGTTCTGGTTCGACGCGGCCACCGTCGGCTTCGAGGAGAGGAACCCCCGGGGGAAGACCTTCCTCTCCTACGGCGGCGACTGGGGCGACAACCCCAACGACGGCAACTTCTGCGCGGACGGCATCGTCACCGCGGACCGCGCGCACACCGGCAAGGCCGCCGAGGTCAAGCGCGTCTACCAGGCGATCGACGTCACCGGCAGCGCGAGCGCCGTCACGCTCACCAACGAGTACCTGTTCACCAACCTCCGCGAGTTCGACGGGCGTTGGGAGCTGACGGCTGACGGAGAGGTCGTCCGGCGGGGCCGCCTCACCCGCGACCAGCTGGACGTGGCGCCGCTGTCCGGCAAGACCATCACGGTCCCCGTGAGGCTGCCGGACAAGCCGGCGCCGGGCGCGGAGTACTTCCTGCGGCTGTCCTTCACCACCAGGGAACCCACGCGGTGGGCCGAGGCCGGCTTCGAGGTGGCGGCGCGGCAACTCCCCTTCGACGCGGGCAGCCCCGCCGTGACAGCCGTACCGCTGGCACACGTTCCGGCACTCCGCCACCGGGACGCCGAGGACGCGGTCACAGTCACCGGCAGGGGCTTCTCCGTCACCGTCGACAAACGCACCGGGACCATCACCTCCTACGAGGCCGGAGGCGCCCGGTTGCTCACCTCCGGGCCCGCGCCGAACTTCTGGCGGGCACCCACCGACAACGACCACGGCAACGGCCAGCACACCCGCAACCAGACCTGGCGCGACGCCGGGACGAACCGCGAGGTGACCGGCGTCGGCGTGCGCGCGCTGCGGGACAGGGCCGTCGAGATCAAGGTGAGCGGCACCCTGCCGACCACGGTCGAGTCGGCGTACACCACCACCTACACGGTCTTCGGCAACGGCGAGATCAAGATCGACCACACGCTGCACCCGGGCGCGGCGAGTCTGCCGTACATCCCCGAGGTCGGCAGCCTGCTGTTCCTGCCGGCCCGTCTCGACCGGCTGCACTACTACGGGCGCGGCCCCGAGGAGAACTACTGGGACCGTAACGACGGGACGGACGTGGGCCTCTACTCCGGCACCGTCGCCGAGCAGGGCACGCCCTACATCCGCCCGCAGGAGAACGGCAACCGGACCGACGTCCGCTGGGCAGCGCTGACCGGCCGCGACGGCGCGGGGCTGCTCGTCTGCGGCGAACCGCTGATCGAGGTCAACGCCTCGCACTTCACTCCGGAGGACCTCTCCAACGGGGCCCGGCACGACTACCAGCTGACCCCGCGCGCGTCGGTCGTGCTGCGGCTGAACCACCGGCAGATGGGCGTCGGCGGTGACAACAGCTGGGGCGCGCACACCCACGACGAGTACAAACTGTTCGCCGACCGCGACTACGCCTACACCTACCGGCTGCGCCCGCTGCCCGGAGTGGACCGGGCCCAGGCCCTGTGGCGCCGCCCGACGGCGACCGACCCCACGACCTGACCACCGCGCCGCGTCGGCGTCCGCCCCGGCCCGGGGCGGCGCGGCGCCCGGCGCTGATGATGTGGGAGCCCCGGCCCGGGGCGGGACGCCCGACACTGATGTCGGATTCCCGCCAGCCCCGCCCCGCCCGGTGGCAGATCCTGGACGCATGCAGAACGGGATGCACACCGACCGGGAGCGCTGTCTGCGCGCTGTCCAGTCCAAGGACGCGCGCTTCGACGGCTGGTTCTTCACCGCCGTCCTGACCACCCGCATCTACTGCCGGCCGAGCTGCCCGGTCGTACCGCCCAAGCCCGGGAACATGACCTTCCACCCGAGCGCGGCCGCCTGCCAGCAGGCCGGATTCCGTGCCTGCAAGCGCTGCCGGCCCGACAGCAGCCCCGGCTCCCCGGAGTGGAACCAGCGGGCCGACCTCGTGGCCCGAGCCATGCGACTGATCGCCGACGGCGTGGTCGACCGCGAGGGTGTGCCCGGCCTCGCCGCCCGCCTCGGCTACAGCACCCGGCAGCTGGAACGCCAGCTGCTGGCCGAACTCGGCGCGGGACCGCTCGCCCTCGCCCGCGCCCAGCGCGCCCGGACGGCCAGAGTCCTCATCGAGACGACCCCGCTCCCGATGGCGGACATCGCCTTCGCCGCGGGCTTCTCCGCCGTCCGCACCTTCAACGACACCGTGCGGGAGGTCTTCGCCCTGGCACCGAGCGACCTGCGCTCCCGGGCACCGAGAACGGCCCCCGGACACACCCCCGGCGTCCTGTCCCTCCGCCTCCCCTTCCGCGCCCCCCTCAACCCCGACAACCTCTTCGGCCACCTCGCGGCGACCGCCGTCCCGGGCGTGGA
The DNA here is from genome assembly GCF_056435735.1 of Streptomyces sp. NPDC043878. Lineage (NCBI taxonomy): Bacteria > Bacillati > Actinomycetota > Actinomycetes > Kitasatosporales > Streptomycetaceae > Streptomyces > Streptomyces sp. NPDC043878. The sequence continues at coordinate 182,830 of NZ_JBWKDW010000001.1, read as the reverse complement.
GGAGTGGCGCGACGGCTCCTACCGGCGCACCCTCCGCCTGCCCTACGGCCACGGCATCGTGGCGCTCGCCCCGCGCCCCGACCACATCGCCTGCCGCCTCACCCTCAGCGACCTGCGCGACCTGACCGTCGCCATCAGCCGCTGCCGCCGCATGCTCGACCTGGACGCCGATCCGGTCGCGGTCGACGACCAGCTGCGCGGGGATCCCGTCCTCGCGCCCCTGGTCGACAAGGCGCCCGGTCGGCGTGTTCCCCGCACGGTCGACGAGGCGGAGTTCGCCGTACGCGCCGTCCTGGGCCAGCAGGTCTCCACGGCCGCCGCCCGCACCCACGCGGCCCGCCTGGTCACCGCCCACGGCGAGCCGGTGGAGGACCCCGAGGGCGGCCTCACCCACCTCTTCCCCTCACCCGAGGCGCTCGCCGCGGTGGACCCCGCGACCCTGGCGATGCCCGCCACCCGCCGCACCACCCTCACCACGCTGGTGGCCCGGCTCGCCGACGGGACGGTCAACCTGGGCCTGGAGAGCGACTGGGCGCAGACCCGTGACCGACTGCTCGCCCTTCCCGGCTTCGGACCGTGGACCGTCGACGTCATCGCGATGCGGGCACTCGGCGACCCCGACGCCTTCCTCCCCACCGACCTCGGAGTCCGGCGCGCCGCCCGCGAACTGGGCCTGCCGTCGACCCCGGCGGCGCTCACGGCCCGTGCGGCGGCCTGGCGGCCCTGGCGCGCGTACGCGGTCCAGTACCTGTGGGCGACCGACAGCCACCCCATCAACTCCCTGCCCCTGTGAGGACGTTCCGTGAGACGGCACACCGTGATCGACAGCCCCTACGGCCCGCTGACGCTCGTCGCCGACGACGGCGCCCTGTGCGGCCTCTACCTGACCGACCAGCGTCACCGCCCGGCGCAGGAGACCTTCGGCGACCGCGACGACCTGCTTTTCGGTGAGGCCACCGACCAGCTGAATGCGTACTTCGCGGGCGAGTTGACGCAGTTCACCGTCGAACTGCGCCTGCACGGAACCCCGTTCCAGCGCAGCGTCTGGCAGCAGCTGCGCCGCATCCCGTACGGCGAGACCCGCTCCTACGGCCAACTGGCCGGCGCCCTCGGCAGTCCCGGCGCCTCCCGCGCCGTGGGCCTCGCCAACGGCAGGAACCCGGTCGGCATCATCGTGCCCTGCCACCGCGTCGTCGGCGCCGACGGCGGCCTCACCGGCTACGGCGGCGGCCTGGAACGCAAACAGCGCCTCCTGGACCTGGAGCGGGGCAGCGCGCTGTTCTGACCCTAGGCGGCGAGCCCGCTCAGCAGCTTCGGCAGCGCGGTCCCGATCGGCTCCCGTACGACGTCGTCCGCCCGGTCGTCGTACGGCGTCGGCTCCGCGTTGACGACGATCAGCCGTGCTCCGTGATCGGCTGCCACACCGGCCAGCCCGGCGGCGGGATGCACCTGGAGGGTGCTGCCCACGGCGATGAACACCTGGCACGCCTTGCTGATGGCGAGGGCGTCACCGAGGACCACCGGGTCGAGGGGCTCACCGAAGAAGACCGTCGCCGACTTCAGGATGCCGCCGCACTCCAGGCACGGCGGATCGTCCTCGCCGGCCTCGACGCGGGCCAGCGCGTCCGCCATGGGGCCCGTCGCGTGGCACTGCGTGCACACGAACCTCCGTGCGCTGCCGTGCAGTTCGAGCACCTTGCGGGCCGGCATCCCGGCCAGCTGGTGCAGGCCGTCCACGTTCTGCGTGAGCACCCTGACCGGCACGCCGGACCTCTCCAGGTCGGCCACGGCCCGGTGCGCGGCGTTCGGCTCGGCCTTCAGGGCCGCGGTCGCCCGACGCAGCTGCCACGACCGGCGCCGGATCTCCGGATCGCCCATGTAGTACTCGTACGTCACGAGCTTCTCGGCCTCCGGGTCCCGCCGCCACAGCCCGTCGGGTCCGCGGTAGTCGGGAATTCCGGAGTCGGTCGAGATTCCGGCGCCGCTCAGCAGGGCGACGAGGGGCCTGTTCATGGGCCGAGGGTAGGACGGCCGGCTGCCGCGAGCCAGTGGATATCCGCCCCGGCCCGTGCCGTCAGACCCTGTCGATCCGCCAGGCGACCATCCCCGTGGCGCCCGACTCCGCTCTCACGTCGAGGTGCGGCGCGCCGTTCACGGGTAGCCGTGCGGAGACCACCGACCGGTCGCAGGGGACGGCGCGCGCGGAGCCCGTCGCGGCCGGCGTCACGACCATCCGGACCGTCCCCGTCCCGGCGCACACCACGCTCACCTCGTAGGCGACGTTCCGCGCGAGGCCGGGCCGGGTGTGGATGCCGTCAAGGACGCGTTCCACCCCGGACTCGACCATCGGGCCGCTGCCGGCGGTGGCGGCGTCGAGGGCGGCGGTGACCTGCGCGGTGAGCCTCGCCTCGGTCCGGGACGCCGTGCCGTGTGCGGTGGCCGCGGGGGAGGCGGCGCGGGCGGGAGCGGGGTCGTGGGCCTGCCCGGCCGTGCATCCCGTCAGAACCAGGACCGACACCGCGGCGCAGCCGACGAGCCGGCGGACCCGGCGCGGACGGGTGTCTCCCGGAACAGCCGAGCCGTCCCCCCGCCGTCGGTGTCCGGCACTGTGTCGCATCCGTCCCGCCCCCCTGCGCGGGCCCCGTGCCCACGCCACCCGTAACCTTCACGAACCGTAGTCCACGTGGTCGGCCCGGCGGACGTCGCCGTCAGGCCACCCGGTGGCCGTTCTCCAGCTCGGCCGTCCCCGTGCCCTCGGCCAGGACGTCGAGGGCGGCCAGCACCCGGTGGCCCAGGGCGCCGGGCAGGTACTCGCCGATCTCCTCGCGCGGAACGAGCCGCCAGGACAGCAGCTCCTCCTCCTGGAGCCGGATCGACTGGAAGTCGGCGTCGCCGAGGAGACCGCCGTCGTACAGGTACGCCACGAGAGGCGGCCGGGCCGCCCCGTGCACCCAGTCCACCGCGAGCAGCCGGCCGGGCTCCCGGTCCAGGCCGATCTCCTCGACGGTCTCGCGGCGCGCGCCCTGCCGCGGGGTCTCGCCCTCGTCGGACTCGATGGTGCCGCCCGGCAGCGCCCAGCCCTCCCGGTAGTTGGGCTCGACAAGCAGCACCCGGCCGCCGGCGTCCCGGAAGAGCACGGCCGCCCCGGCCAGGACACGGGGGAGACCCGCGATGTACGTGGCGAAGTCTTCGGTGGTGGTCATTGAGGAAGGGTAACCAGCTCCCACCCCCGCATTCGGAGCCCATCGCCCGATCTCCGGACGGCCCGGCCCGGTGCCCGCCGGCGGTGGGCCGGGGAGCCGGCGGCGCACGGATGGCACCACGGAGCGTTCCACGGGGCGGTCGGCGCATGACGGCGGGGGTGTCCGGCGGTTAAGGTCGCAGCGGCGCGACTGGTCCTGACGTGCGTGAGGACCCGGAGAGCAAGGGGATGCAAGGTGGCGGACGCTGGAGTGATCGGTGCCCACAGGGTGCTCATCGCCGCGGACAAGTTCAAGGGCTCGCTGACGGCCGTACAGGTCGCCGAGCGGGTGACGGCCGGGCTCCGCCGGGCCGCACCGGGCGTGGCGGTCGAGGCGCTGCCCGTGGCCGACGGCGGCGACGGGACGGTGGACGCGGCGGTCGCGGCCGGTTTCGAGCGGCGCGAGGTACGGGTCGCGGGCCCCCTCGGTCACGAGGTGACGGCGGCGTTCGCACTGCGCGAGGGTACGGCCGTCGTCGAGATGGCGGAGGCCAGCGGACTCCAGCGGCTGCCCGCGGGCGTCTTCGCCCCGCTTACCGCGTCCACCTACGGCTCCGGCGAGCTGCTGCTGGCCGCGCTCGACGCGGGCGCGCGGACCATCGTGTTCGGTGTCGGCGGAAGCGCGACCACGGACGGCGGCGCCGGGATGCTGTCCGCGCTGGGCGCCCGGTTCCGGGACGCGGAGGGCGAGCCGGTGACACCGGGCGGCGAGGGCCTCGCCGCCCTGGCCTCCGCCGACCTGTCCGGTCTCGACCCGCGGCTCGGGTCCGTCGAGCTCGTCCTCGCGAGCGACGTCGACAACCCGCTGACCGGGCCCAAGGGCGCCCCCGCGGTGTACGGCCCGCAGAAGGGCGCCTCGCCGGACGACGTGGCGGAGCTGGACGCGGCCCTCGCGCACTACGCGAAGGTGCTGGAGGAGGCGCTCGGGCCGGCGGCCGCCGAGCACGCCGTCGCACCGGGCGCGGGCGCGGCGGGCGGCATCGGCTTCGGCGCCCTGCTGCTCGGCGCCCGTTTCCGCCCCGGCATCGAGGTGATGCTCGACGTCCTCGGCTTCGCGCCCGCGCTGGAGCGGGCCACGCTGGTGATCACCGGCGAGGGCTCCCTGGACGAGCAGACGCTGCACGGCAAGGCACCCGCGGGTGTCGCCGCCGCGGCCCGGGCGGCCGGCAAGGAGGTCGTCGCGGTGTGCGGGCGTCTCGCCCTGCGGCCGGCGGAGCTGGGCCGGGCCGGCATCCGGCGGGCGTACCCGCTGACGGACGCCGAACCCGACCTCGCGAAGTGCGTCGCGGACGCCGGGCCGATCCTGGAGCGCGTCGCCGAGGCGATCGGGCGCGACTTCCTGAACTGAGCCCCCGCACCGCACCGCGGGCGGCACGGACGAAGGGCCCCGAGCTTCCCGCTCGGGGCCCTTCGTCCGTGCCGGTACGGCGAACGCGCTACGGCAGTTGCGCCGTCCGCGCCTCACGCCGGTTGTCGCGGAAGTTGTTCACCCGGCGGGCCGTGGCGAACAGCGGGATGACCGCACCCATGACCAGCTGCAGCGCACAGCCCGTCTGGAGCAGCAGCTGACCGCTGGGGGCGTCGAACGCCCAGGCGGCGAGCAGGCCCATCGAGAGCACGATCCACGCCAGCATGGCGCCGGCGAGCCGGCCGCGCGGCTTCGGGTACTCGACCCGGCTCACCATCAGCCAGGCCGTACCCAGGATCGCCATGAGCGTCGCCACGAAGGGCAGCTCCAGGAGCACGATCGACACCACGGTCAGCGCGCCGAACGGCGATGGCATGCCCTGGAAGGTGCCGTCCTTGACGGTGACGCACGAGAAGCGTGCCAGCCGCAGTACGACGGCGAGGAGCACCACGATTGCCCCCACCGCCGCCACCCGCTGGTGCGCGTCGTCGGCGACCATGCCGTAGACGAGGACGAAGTACGCCGGGGCCAGACCGAAGCTGATCAGGTCCGAGAGGTTGTCCAGTTCCGCGCCCATCGGGGACGAACGCAGCTTGCGCGCCACGAGTCCGTCGAAGAGGTCGAAGACGGCCGCGCACAGCATGAGGATCACGGCGGTGGCCGCGCTGTGGCGGGCCATGCCGGACTCCTGGCTGCCCGTGAGGTGCGGGATCAGGATGCCGGTGGTGGTGAAGTACACCGCCATGAACCCGCAGGTGGCGTTCCCGAGGGTGAGGGTGTCCGCTATCGAGAGGCGGAGAGAGAGGGGCATCTCCTCCTCGTCGTCCACCTCGTCGGCCTCGGGCACCCAGCCCGCCTGGGTTTCCGGATCAATCACGGTCAATGCGAGTCACCCCAGCCACGGTCTTCTGACCGACCTCGACCGCGACCTCCACGCCTTCGGGCAGGTACACGTCGACGCGCGAGCCGAAGCGGATCAGTCCGATCCGGTCGCCCTGCTCGACCTTGGTGCCCTGGGGCACGTACGGGACGATGCGGCGAGCGACCGCACCGGCGATCTGGATCATCTCGATGTCGCCGAGTTCGGTGTCGAAATGCCAGACTACGCGCTCGTTGTTCTCGCTCTCCTTGTTGAACGCCGGGACGTACCCGCCCGGGATGTGCTCGACCGACGTCACCGTGCCGGACAGCGGCGCCCGGTTGACGTGGACGTTGAGCGGGCTCATGAAGATCGCGACGCGGGTGCGTCCGTCCTTCCACGGCATGATGCTCTGCACCACACCGTCGGCGGGCGAGATGACCCGGCCCTGGGTGATCTCGCGCTCGGGGTCGCGGAAGAACCACAGCATGCCCGCCGCGAGCGCGGTGGCGGGCACGGCGATGGCCTTGGCGGCGCCGGAGCGGCGCGCCCGGACCAGGCTGAGGGCTGCGGTGGCGACGGTCGGGAGAAGCCACGGCGATGCTCCGCGCGCCAGGCGTACGCCTGCCAGGCTGTCGCGAGGTGCAGAGGTTTGGCTGTGGGGCATGGATGACCTTCGTAGCGGATGATGCCGCGCTTCAGGAGGGGGACGGCGGCTTTCCCGGGATCGTACCGGTCGCGGCCCGCAACTGGGCAAGCCAGGCAGCCGAGTCGGCGGCGGAACAGTGTTGACGGGGTGTGATCTTCTTCTCCAAGAAAACACCCCGAACCGGGATGTTCAGCCCTGGAGCCGATACTCTTCGAGCAGCCTGCGGCCGATGATCATTTTCTGGATCTCGGCAGTACCTTCGCCGATCAGCAGCATCGGCGCCTCACGGTAGAGACGCTCGATCTCGTACTCCTTGGAGAAGCCGTAGCCGCCGTGGATCCGGAAGGCGTCCTCGACGACCTCCTTGCAGTACTCGGAGGCGAGGTACTTCGCCATCCCTGCCTCAAGGTCGTTTCGCTGGCCGGAGTCCTTTTTGCGTGCAGCGTTCACCATCATGGCATGGGCGGCCTCGACCTTGGTAGCCATCTCGGCCAGCTTGAACTGGATGGCCTGGTGCTGGGCGATCGCCTTGCCGAAGGTGTGGCGCTGCTGGGCGTAGGAGACGCCGAGCTCGAAGGCGCGCTGAGCGACGCCGCAGCCACGGGCCGCCACGTTGACCCGACCCACCTCGACGCCGTCCATCATTTGGTAAAAACCGCGGCCGGTGGTCCCGCCGAGCACCCGATCGGCCGGAACGCGCAGGCCATCCATGATCAGCTCGGTGGTGTCGACGCCCTTGTAGCCCATCTTGTCGATCTTCCCGGGGATGGTGAGGCCGGGGCGGACCTCTCCGAAGCCGGGCTCCTTCTCGACCAGGAAGGTCGTCATCGACTTGTGGGGCGCGCTGCCCTCGGGGTGTCCTTCGTCACTTCGGACGAGAACGGCGACCAGGCTGGACGTGCCACCGTTCGTCAGCCACATCTTCTGCCCGTTCAGGACGTACTCGTCGCCGTCCCTGACCGCCTTCGACGTGATCGCGGACACATCCGAACCGAGCGCCGGCTCCGACATGGAGAAGGCGCCGCGGATGTCTCCCGCCGCCATCCTCGGCAGGAAGGTGTCCTTCTGCTCCTGCGTGCCGTGCTGCTTGAGCATGTACGCCACGATGAAGTGGGTGTTGATGATGCCGGACACCGACATCCAGCCGCGGGCGATCTCCTCCACGCACAGCGCGTACGTGAGGAGCGACTCACCCAGACCCCCGTACTCCTCGGGGATCATCAGGCCGAACAGGCCCAGCTCCCGGAGGCCGTCGACGATCGCCTGCGGGTACTCGTCGCGGTGCTCCAGCTCGGTCGCGACCGGAATGATCTCCTTGTCCACGAAGTCGCGGACGGTGGACAGGATCTCCTGCTGGACGTCGGTCAGACCGGCGGTCTGGGCGAGTCGCGCCATGGCTACTTCTCCGTGTTCTTTTCCGCGGGGGCGGACAGCTCAGGGCGGCCGGGCTGCTCGCCGCCGCGCTCCTTGATGTACGTCTCGGTCGGCACCATCACCTTGCGGCGGAACACGCACACCAGCGTGCCGTCCTGCTTGTAGCCCTTGGTCTCGACGTGGACGATGCCGCGGTCGTTCTTCGACTTCGAGGGCCACTTGTCGAGCACGGTCGTCTGGCCGTAGATCGTGTCGCCGTGGAAGGTCGGCGCCACGTGCTTGAGCGACTCGACCTCCAGGTTGGCGATCGCCTTGCCGGAGACGTCCGGTACCGACATGCCGAGCAGCAGCGAGTAGATGTAGTTGCCGACCACGACGTTCTTGCCGAAGTCGGTCGTCTTCTCGGCGTAGTTGCTGTCCATGTGGAGCGGGTGGTGGTTCATGGTGAGGAGGCAGAACAGGTGGTCGTCGTACTCCGTGACCGTCTTGCCGGGCCAGTGCTTGTACGTCGCCCCGACCTCGAACTCCTCGTAGGTGCGCCCGAACTGCATGCTCACGCCTCCGGAATCTCGAACGTGCTGGTGCGCCGCATGCCGGCGGCGCGCCCCTTGCCGGAGATGACCAGCGCCATCTTGCGGCTGGCCTCGTCGATCATCTCGTCGCCGAGCATCGCCGAGCCCTTCTTGCCGCCCGCCTCGGACGTGTAGTAGTCGTACGCGTCGAGGATCAGCTCGGCGTGGTCGTAGTCCTCCTGCGACGGCGAGAAGATCTCGTTGGAGGCCTCGACCTGGCCCGGGTGCAGCACCCACTTGCCGTCGAAGCCGAGGGCCGCGGCGCGGCCGGCGACCTCGCGGTACCCCTCGACGTTGCGGATCTGCAGGTAGGGGCCGTCGATCGCCTGGAGGTTGTTGGCGCGGGCGGCCATCAGGATCTTCATCAGGATGTAGTGGTAGGCGTCCGCCGGGTAGCCGGGCGGCTGCTCGCCCACGACCAGCGACTTCATGTTGATCGACGCCATGAAGTCGGCCGGGCCGAAGATGATCGTCTCGACGCGCGGGGAGGCCTGCGCGATCGCGTTGACGTTGTTGAGGCCCTGCGCGTTCTCGATCTGCGCCTCGATGCCGATCTTGCCGACCTCGAAGCCCATGGTCTTCTCGATCTGCGTCAGCAGCAGGTCGAGCGCCACGACCTGCTGGGCGTCCTGCACCTTCGGCAGCATGATGCAGTCGAGGTTGGGGCCCGCGCCCTCGACGACCGTGACGACGTCGCGGTAGGTCCACTCGGTCGTCCAGTCGTTGACGCGCACGACCCGCGTCTTGCCCGTCCAGTCGCCCTCGTTGAGGAACTTGACGATGGTGTGCCGCGCGTCGGGCTTGGCCAGCGGCGCGCACGCGTCCTCCAGGTCGAGGAAGACCTGGTCGGCGGGGAGGCCCTGGGCCTTCTCCAGGAAGCGGGGGTTGCTCCCGGGGACCGCGAGACAGGAGCGCCGCGGGCGCAGACGGTTGACGGGCGTGGTCATGCGGGGACCTCCAGGGGGTCGAGCTTGTTCGCTTTCCGGATCTCGTCGACGATGCAGCCGATGATTCCGGTGATGTCGAAGTCCTTCGGGGTGAAGACCGCGGCCACTCCGGCAGCTCGCAGCTGTTCGGCGTCACCATTCGGGATGATGCCACCAGCGATCACCGGAATGTCTGTGGCACCGGCCACACGGAGCCGCTCCAGGACGTCCGGCACCAGTTGCGCGTGCGATCCGGACAGGATGGACAGGCCGACCGCGTGCACGTCCTCGGCGACGGCCGCGTCCACGATCTGTTCCGGCGTCAGCCTGATCCCCTGGTAGACCACCTCGAACCCGGCGTCACGGGCCCGCACGGCGATCTGCTCGGCACCGTTGGAGTGCCCGTCCAGGCCCGGCTTGCCGACCAGGAAGCGGAGCTTGCCGACGCCGAGGTCGGCCGCCGTCAGGTCCACCTTGCGGCGGACCTCCGACAGGGCGGAGCCCGCCTCGGCGGGGATCGCCACCGGAGCGGAGGAGACCCCGGTCGGCGCGCGGAACTCGCCGAACACCTCGCGCAGCGCGCCGGCCCACTCGCCCGTCGTGACGCCGGCGCGGGCGCACTCCAGGGTGGCCTCCATGAGGTTGGCGGTGCCCTTGGCGGCCTCCTTCAGCTTCTCCAGCGCCTTGCACGGGCGCGGATGGTTGAAGGGCGGCTGGTAGCGGGTGTCGCGCCAGTTCTGCAGCGAGGCGACCACCCGGGCCTCGACGGCCGGGTCTACCGTCTGGATCGCCGTGTCCAGGTCGGCGGTGAGCGGGTTGGGCTCGGTCGTCTCGAAGATGTTGACGCCGACGATCTTCTCCGCGCCGGACTCGATCCGCGCCCGGCGCTCCGCGTGCGAGGAGACAAGCTGTGACTTGAGGTAGCCGGACTCGACGGCCGCCATCGCGCCGCCCATCTCCTCGATCCGGGCCATCTCCGCGAGGGAGTCCTCGACCAGCGCCTCGACCTTGCTCTCGATCACCTTCGAGCCCTCGAAGATGTCCTCGTACTCCAGCAGGTCGCTCTCGTAGGCGAGGACCTGCTGCATGCGCAGGGACCACTGCTGGTCCCAGGGGCGGGGCAGGCCCAGGGCCTCGTTCCAGGCGGGCAGCTGCACGGCGCGTGCGCGGGCGTCCTTGGAGAGGGTCACGGCCAGCATCTCCAACACGATCCGCTGGACGTTGTTCTCCGGCTGCGCCTCGGTCAGACCGAGGGAGTTGACCTGCACGCCGTAGCGGAAACGGCGCTGCTTGGGGCTCTCGATGCCGTAACGCTCGCGGGTGACCTGGTCCCAGATGCGGCCGAAGGCCCGCATCTTGCACATCTCCTCGACGAAGCGGACGCCCGCGTTCACGAAGAAGGAGATCCGGGCGACGACGTCACCCATGCGCTCCCGCGGCACCTGGCCGCCGTCGCGCACCGCGTCCAGCACGGCGATCGCCGTCGACATCGCGTACGCGATCTCCTGGACCGGCGTGGCGCCCGCCTCCTGCAGGTGGTAGCTGCAGATGTTGATCGGGTTCCACTTCGGCATGTGGGAGACCGTGTACGCGATCATGTCGGTCGTCAACCGGAGCGAGGGCACCGGCGGGAACACGTGCGTGCCCCGCGACAGGTACTCCTTGACGATGTCGTTCTGGGTCGTGCCCTGGAGCAGGGTGATGTCCGCGCCCTGCTCCTCCGCGACGACCTGGTAGAGCGCCAGGAGCCACATGGCGGTGGCGTTGATGGTCATCGAGGTGTTCATCTGCTCCAGGGGGATGTCCTGGAACAGCCGGCGCATGTCACCGAGATGGGCCACCGGCACGCCGACCCGGCCGACCTCGCCGCGGGCGAGGACGTGGTCGGAGTCGTAGCCGGTCTGCGTCGGCAGGTCGAACGCGACCGACAGGCCGGTCTGGCCCTTGGCGAGGTTGCGCCGGTACAACTCGTTGGACGCCTCGGCCGTGGAGTGACCGGCGTACGTGCGCATGAGCCACGGCCGGTCCCGCTCGTTGCGCACCTGCTGCGTCTGGCGCTCAGTCATCTCGTGAACCTCCGCTTTCCTCAGACGTTCCGGAAGCGGTTGATGGCGTCGACGTGCTGGGCGCGCTTCTCCGCGTCGCGCACGCCCAGGCCCTCCTCGGGGGCCAGGCACAGCACGCCGACCTTGCCCTGGTGGAGGTTGCGGTGCACGTCGTAGGCCGCCTGGCCGGTGTCCTCCAGGGAGTACACCTTGGAGAGCGTCGGGTGGATCTTGCCCTTGGCGACCAGCCGGTTGGCCTCCCAGGCCTCGCGGTAGTTGGCGAAGTGCGAGCCGATGATCCGCTTCAGGGACATCCACAGGTAGCGGTTGTCGTACTCGTGCATGTAGCCCGAGGTCGAGGCGCAGGTGGTGATGGTGCCGCCCTTGCGGGTGACGTAGACGGACGCGCCGAAGGTCTCGCGGCCCGGGTGCTCGAAGACGATGTCGATGTCCTCGCCGCCGGTGAGCTCGCGGATACGCTTGCCGAAGCGCTTCCACTCCTTGGGGTCCTGGGTGTTCTCGTCCTTCCAGAACGCGTAGCCCTCGGCGTTCCGGTCGATGATCGCCTCGGCGCCCATGGCGCGGCAGATGTCCGCCTTCTGCGGACTGGAGACGACACAGATCGGGTTGGCGCCGCCGGCCAGCGCGAACTGCGTGGCGTAGGAGCCGAGTCCGCCGCTGGCACCCCAGATCAGGACGTTGTCGCCCTGCTTCATGCCGGCGCCGTTGCGGGACACCAGCTGCCGGTAGGCGGTGGAGTTGACCAGGCCCGGGGCGGCGGCCTCCTCCCAGCTGAGGTGGTCCGGCTTGGGCATCAGCTGGTTGGACTTGACGAGCGCGATCTCCGCGAGCCCGCCGAAGTTGGTCTCGAAGCCCCAGATGCGCTGCTCGGGGTCGAGCATCGTGTCGTTGTGGCCGTCCGAGGACTCCAGCTCGACGGACAGGCAGTGTGCGACGACCTCGTCCCCGGGCTTCCAGGCGTTCACGCCCGGCCCGGTGCGCAGGACCACGCCCGCGAGGTCGGAACCGATGATGTGGTACGGCAGGTCGTGCCGCTTGCTGAGCTCGCTGAGCCGGCCGTAGCGCTCCAGGAAGGAGAACGTCGACACCGGCTCGAAGATCGAGGTCCACACCGAGTTGTAGTTGACCGAGGAGGCCATCACGGCGACCAGGGCCTCGCCCGGGCCCAGTTCGGGCAGGGCCACCTCGTCCAGGTGGATCGACTTGCGCGGGTCCTTGTCGCGGGTCTCCAGACCCGTGAACATCTCCGTCTCGTCCTTGTGCACGGTGATCGCGCGGTACGACTCGGGGAGGGGCAGTGCGGCGAAGTCGGCCGGCGTCGATTCCGGCGACTGGATCGCGTCCAGGATGTCCTTCACGGTCACGGTGTTGCCTCCGGCGGTGAGCGCCCTGAGGGAGGGGCGCTGAGGGTTACGTCGGTGCTTGCTGCTGAGGGTGGGTGGAACGGTGCCGTCGGTTCGGCGGAGGGTGTTTCGGCAGCGCGTGGTGGCGCGGGAGGGTGCCTGTGACGCAGGCGTCCGGGCGCGCGAACCGATGGTTTGCGGGGACAGCCGGCGTACGAATGGTCTCTGCACGCCGGCCGCCCGGACTCCTTCAACGTATGACACCGCGTGTCACCTCGCAAGGCACTGAGTGCCAGAACTTGCTCTCAGGTGAAATCTTTACGTAACAAATGAGCGATGATCGATCGAACGGGGCGTGAAAGGTGCCTGAAAAGGTGCCCTGACATGGCAAAACGGCCACCCCGAGGGGTGGCCGTCGTCACAGGGTGGCGCCGGGATCAGCGGTCCCTGAGCGCCTCCTCGATGGTCCGCATGACCTGGTCCAGCGGGGCGTCGGTGCGCGCCACGGTCACCAGCACCTCGCCGTGGGCGGACACCGTCGCGGCCGCCGGCTGTGCGCCCGGGCCGCGCCCGGCCCCGATGCCCGTGCCGAACGTCTTGCGCACGATCCCGAAGGCGTGGTCCAGCTGCGCCTCCACGTCCCCCTGGCCGCCCGCCCGCAGCCAGCGCCGCAGGACGTGGTTGTGGGCGGTGACCACGGCGGACGCGGCGACCTCCGCGAGCAGCGGGTCGTCGTTGGCGTCGTCGTCGTGGGCGTGCTCGTCGAAGTGGCCGAGGAGGTAGCGGGTGAACAGACGCTCGTAGCGGGCGACCGACGCGATCTCCGCCTCCCGCAGGGTGGGCACCTCACGTGTCAGCTTGTAGCGGGCGACCGAGATCTCCGGCCGCGCCGCGTACATGCGCATGACCTCCTTGATGCCGCGGCACACCGTGTCCAGCGGGTGCTCGTGCGCGGGGGCCGCGTTGAGCACGGCCTCCGCCCGGATCAGGGTGTCGTCGTGATCGGGGAAGATCGCCTCTTCCTTGGAACGGAAGTGGCGGAAGAACGTACGCCGGGCCACCCCGGCCGCGGCCGCGATCTCGTCGACGGTGGTCGCCTCGTACCCCTTGGTCGCGAACAGCTCCATCGCGGCGGCCGCCAGCTCACGGCGCATCTTGAGCCGCTGGGCGGCGGCGCGACTGCCCGCGGCACTTTCCGGTGCGTCGGGCGCGGCTGGCGTACGTGAGGACTTGGCGGCCTGGGGCATGACCTGAACGTACTGCATGTGCGCAGGGGGACGGGCATGGCCAGGACTTCCCCCGCCCCGCACGGGCGGGGGAGTGCCGGGCACCGGGAACGGGGCGGGCCTGCCCGGGTCGAGCAGCCCGCCCCAGTCCTCGTTCGCCCCGAACCGCTCGCCGTCGCCCGTGAACCGGTCGCCCGGTCGCTCAGCGGCGGGCATATTCGCGGAAGCCGCGGCCCGTCTTGCGGCCGAGGCAGCCGGCGGCCACCAGGTGCTCCAGCAGCGGGGCCGGGGCCAGGCCCGGGTCGCGGAACTCGCGGTGCAGCACCTTCTCGATGGCCAGGGAGACGTCGAGACCGACCACGTCCAGCAGCTCGAAGGGGCCCATCGGGTAGCCGCCGCCCAGCTTCATCGCCGCGTCGATGTCGTCGAGGGACGCGTAGTGCTCCTGCACCATCTTGATCGCGTTGTTGAGGTACGGGAACAGCAGGGCGTTCACGATGAAGCCGGCCCGGTCCCCGCAGTCCACGGCGTGTTTCCTGATCCGGGCGCAGACCTCGCGGACGGTCGCGTGCACGTCGTCGGCCGTCAGGACGGTACGGACGACCTCCACCAGCTTCATCGCGGGCGCCGGGTTGAAGAAGTGCATGCCGATCACGTCCTGCGGACGCGAGGTGGCCCGGGCGCACGCCACCACCGGCAGCGAGGAGGTCGTGGTCGCCAGCACGGCACCCGGCTTGCAGACCTTGTCCAGCGTCGCGAACAGCTGCTGCTTGACCTCCAGGTCCTCGGCGACCGCCTCCACCGCCAGGTCGACGTCGGCGAAGGCGTCGTAGGAACCGGCCGGAGTGATCCGCTCCAGGGTCTCGGCGGCGGCCTCGGCGGTCAGCCGGCCCTTGTCGACGGAACGCGCCAGCGACTTGCCGACGCGGGCCTTGGCGACCTGGGCCTTCTCCTCGCTGCGGGCGGCCAGCACGACCTGGTAGCCGGCCTTGGCGAAGACCTCGGCGATACCGGAGGCCATGGTGCCCGAGCCCGCGACACCGACGGTGTGGACCGGGCGCCCGGCCGCCCCGGCGCCCGTGGCGACCGGCGTCGGACCGTCCGGGACGACCGTGGCGGCGCCGGGGGCCTCGTAGGTGTAGAACCCGCGCCCCGCCTTGCGGCCGGTGAGCCCGGCCTCGCTGAGCTGCTTGAGGATCGGGGCGGGGGCGTGCAGACGGTCGTGGGACTCGGTGTACATGGCCTCCAGGACCGTGCGCGCGGTGTCCACACCGATCAGGTCCAGCAACGCCAGCGGCCCCATCGGCAGCCCGCAGCCGAGCCGCATCGCGGCGTCGATGTCCTCGCGGGAGGCGTACTTCGCCTCGTACATCGCGGCGGCCTGGTTGAGGTAGCCGAACAGCAGGCCGTCCGCGACGAAGCCCGGACGGTCACCGACCGCCACCGGCTCCTTGCCGAGCTCCAGCGCCAGGTCCGTGACGGCGGCGACGGCCGCGGGCGCGGTCAGCACCGAGGACACCACCTCGACCAGCTTCATCGCCGGCGCCGGGTTGAAGAAGTGCATTCCGAGAACGCGCTCCGGACGGGCCGAGTCGGCGGCCAGACGCGTGACGGACAGGGCGTTGGTGCCGGTCGCCAGGATCGTCTGGGGCCGCACGATGCCGTCGAGTTCACGGAAGACCTGGTGCTTGATCTCGTACGACTCCGGGACCACCTCGATCACCAGGTCGGCGTCGGCCGCGGCACGCAGGTCGGTGGAGGTGCTGACCCGGGCGAGGGCGTCGGCGCGCTCCCGCTCGGTCAGCCGGCCGCGCTCCACGGCGCGGGCGGTCGCGGTCTCCAGGGCGGCGAGGGCCTTCGCGGTCGCCGCCTCGCTGAGGTCGATGCCGACGACCGTGCGGCCGGCCCTCGCCAGGACCTCGGCGATACCGGTGCCCATGGTGCCGAGGCCGACGACGGCCACGGTCGTGAGCGGGGACAGAGGGGTGTCGGACAGGGGAGCGGCCATCGCGGGACTCCAGGAATGAGGGTGACGACTGGAAGCGCGCCCGGGTGCGCCGTGGGGCGCACCGGGGTGCGAGAGGAGTGCGGGTGTTTCCGGGCTGCGAGCGCACACGCCCGGTGCCGTGGTCCTGGGCGTGCACACGCCCGGAGAACGGTGGAAGCCGACCGGCCCTGTCCCGGAGCCGGGTCGTACCGCGGTACGTGAAGTACCGAACCGACCAGCACTCGCGGTGGCTGCGTCACCAGGCCACCGCAAGCAGATGCGAGTGGGTAACTCGCTCGTCTGAGCTTAACCCGTCGGTAACGAGCGCGCCAGCCCCCGAGTTTGTGATGTAGGTCCCGGGCGCCGGACCGCACCCCTAATCTCGGTTTCATGGACGAAGAGTTGCGATCGCTCACGGAGCGCTTACGGCAGGAGTCGGGTGCGCCGCCCGGCTATCACCGTCTCGTGGCCACCGGGGACCTCGACGAACTCGCCGGAGTGCTCACCGAGCCCGGGCAGCCGCTGTGGGCCCGGGAACTGGCCGCCTTCCGGCTCGGCCTCGCGGGCGACCGGCGCGCCTTCGAAGCCCTCGTCCTGCTCCTCAACCACCGTGACCCGCAGCGGTGCGCCTCCGCCGCGTACGCCCTGGCCCGGCTCGCGGACCCGCGCACCGCCCGCGCGGCGGCCACCCTCGCCACCAACGAACTGCGGGTCGCCTACGCCCTGTACCCGGTCCGGCTGCTGGTGCGGCTGCGCGCCCCCGAGTCGGTGCCGGCGCTGATCACCACCCTGGAACGGCGCCTGCGCCCGCACGACCCGTACCGGCGCGTGGCGCTGGCCTGCGTGGAGGGCCTCGGCACGCTGGGCGACGCGCGGGCCGAGGCCGTGCTCGACGAGGCGCTCGCCCACCCGGCGCTGGCGGAGGCGGCGGTGCGGGCGCTGGCCAGGATCCCGCGCCGGCGCTGAGCTGTCCCGCGCCGGCGCCGGCCCGGATCCCCCGTCAGCGCCGGGCTACAGGGCCGGTGGCGTCAGATCGCGCACGTACCGCACCTCGGGCACCGGGACGCCGTCCACCTCGTAGGGCTCCTCGGCGCCGTCCGCGCGGAAGCCGGCCCGTTCGTAGAAGCGCCGGGCGCGGGTGTTGCCCTCCAGGACCCACAGGTACACGCGGTCGTGCCCGGCGGCGGCGCAGTGCCGCACCGACGCCTGGAGCAGGGCGTGTCCGATGCCGCCGCCGTACCGGTCGGGGTCCACGTAGATGGCGTACAACTCACCGTCCGCGGTGCGGACTTCACCGTCCCGGTAGGGCCCGGTGCAGGCCCAGCCGACGACTTCGCCGTCCTGCTCGGCGACGAGGTCCAGCACGCTGCCGTCCCCCCGTGCGAGTGCGGCCCGGCGCCGCTCGGCGTCCGCCGGCACGCTGAGTCCGTCGAGATGGGACTGTGGCATCAGCCCCCGGTACGCGCTCTGCCAGCCGCGGACGCGGATCTCCGCCACACGGTCGCAGTCGGGCAGGGTCATCGCGCGGATGCGGAGGCGTTCGTCGTCCATGGCGGCACCCTAGGGGCCCGCCCCGGCGCCCGGCCTCCGGTTTTCGGTCCGCCCGGCACACGGGTGCCGGGCGGACCCCGAGGGCTCAGCCGCGGAAGCCGAGCAGCCCGTGCAGTGCCGAGCCGCGTGCCGACGTCGACGCGGTCTTCGCGCTCAGCGGCTCGGGATCGGGCAGTGTCCGGCACACCGCGTCGACCCCGTGGTGACCGCGCGGCACCGTGCCGTCGGTCAGGTACGCCGAGAGGTACCCGTCGAGACAGGCGTTGCCGCTCAGCGTGATGCCGTGGTTCCCGCCGCCCTGCTCGACCACCAGACGGGAGCGCGCGAGCATCCGGTGGACCGTCGCGCCACCCTCATAGGGGGTGGCCGCGTCGTCCGTCGCCTGGAACAGCAGCACCGGCGGCAGCTTGCCGTTGGCGATGTTCACGGGCTTCTCCGACTCCGTCGGCCAGAACGCGCACGGCGCGTTGTACCAGGCGTTGTTCCAGGCCATGAAGGGCGCCCGGTCGTACACCGCCCAGTTGTCCTTGCGCCACTGGCCCCAGTCGCGCGGCCAGGAGGCGTCCCGGCACTGCACCGCGGTGTAGACGCTGTAGCCGTTGTCCCCGGAGGCGTCGACGGCGGCGAAGTTCTCGTACGCCTCGACCAACGGGTCGGCGTTCTTGTCCTTCACGTACGCGGCGAACGCCTCGGCCAGGTAGGGCCAGTAGCCGTTGTAGTAGCCGCCCGGGATGAAGGTGTCCTCCAGTTCGGAGGCGCCGACCTTGCCGTCCGCGGGCTTCCTGGCCAGCGCGGCCCGCATGGCGTACCACTTGGCCTCGATCTTCTCCGGATCGGTGCCGAGCCTGTACGTCGCGTCGTGCTTCGCGATCCACGCCATGAGCGCGCGGTGGCGGTCGTTGAAGGCGTAGTCCTGGGAGATGTTGTCGTCGTACCACACGCCCGTGGGGTCGACGATCGAGTCCAGGACCAGGCGGCGCACCCGCTCGGGG
This sequence comes from Streptomyces sp. NPDC043878, assembly GCF_056435735.1. NCBI lineage: Bacteria > Bacillati > Actinomycetota > Actinomycetes > Kitasatosporales > Streptomycetaceae > Streptomyces > Streptomyces sp. NPDC043878. The sequence goes on along the minus strand of NZ_JBWKDW010000001.1, from coordinate 164,636 downwards.
TAGAGCTTGGCGTAGACGGCGCCGAGGTACGTGCCGTACGAGTAGCCGAAGTAGTTGATCTTCCTGGCGCCCAGGGCGGCGCGGATCGAGTCCATGTCCCGTACGGCGGCGACCGTGTTGATGTACGGCAGCAGGCTCGCGTACTTCTTGCCGCAGGCACCGGCGAAGGACTTCGCGCGCTTGAGGTTCGCCTTCTCGATCGCGCGGGTGACGGGCACGGAGTCGGGGCGGACCGGGTTGAAGTACCCCGGCTCGCAGTTGAGGGCGGGCTTGCTCGCGCCCACCCCGCGCGGGTCGAAGCCGATGACGTCGTACTGGGCGGCGACGGCCTTGGGCAGTGCGGAGGCGACGAACCCGGCGAGTGACAGACCGCTGCCGCCGGGGCCGCCGGGGTTGACCAGCAGCGGTCCCTGGTACTTCTTCGCGGTGTGCGGGACACGGGACAGCGCCAGGGTGATCTGCCGTCCGCGCGGGTTCGCGTGGTCGAGCGGCACCTTCAGGGACGCGCACTGGAGCGTCGGATAGTCGGTGGTGCCACATTTCTTCCAGCTGGGCCTCGCGGCCGGAGCGAGGTCCGCGGTCCGTGGGGCGCTCGCGTCGGCGGGGACGGCCGTGAGGGTTCCGGCCACGACGACGACGGCACCGCACAGCACGGCTGCGCGTTTTCTCAAGAAGTCCTCCCAGGACGGAGGTGTCCGGACCGCACTGTCACGGTCCCCGCCGCATAGTCCCGGAAAGCGCACCCGGAGGAACCCGTTCCGCCGATTCTTGACCCAATTGGGCCGCGCGATGCGCTCGGATGCCCCGAGATCTCCATCGGTCCCTGTCGGTCCCTGTCGATCCCCCGGGGGCCGGCTCAGATCAGCGTGAGCTGGGTGGGGCCGGGCACCGGCTCGTCGGCGGGCTCGGGCTCGGGCTCCCTGATCCGGCGCGGCATTCCCGCGCCCGCGGGGCCGATGCCGTACTCCCGTGCCAGGTCGTGGACCTGACGGGTGATCCGGCGCTGGTACCACTTCGGGGCGTAGGAGCCGTCGGCGTACAACCGCTCGTAGCGGCGCACCAGGTGGGGGTGGTGGTGGGCCAGCCAGGCCATGAACCACTCCCGGGCCCCGGGCCGCAGGTGCAGCACCAGCGGGGTGACGGAGGTGGCTCCGGACGCCGCGATCGCCCGTACGGTGGCGCGCAGTTGGGCGGGCCGGTCGCTCAGGAACGGGATCACCGGGGCCATCAGGACACCGCAGTCGACGCCGTGCTCGCCGAGGGTCCGCACCACGTCCAGACGGCGTTCCGGCGCGGGTGTGCCCGGCTCGACCGTGCGCCACAGCTCGGTGTCGGTGAAGCCGACCGAGACCGAGATGCCGATGTCCGTCACCCGCGCGGCCTGGGTGAGCAGGTCGAGGTCGCGCAGGATCAGCGTGCCCTTGGTCAGGATCGAGAAGGGATTGGCGTGGTCGCGCAGGGCGGCGAGGATGCCCGGCATCAGCCCGTAGCGGCCCTCCGCCCGCTGGTAGCAGTCGACGTTCGTGCCCATCGCGACATGCTCCCCGTGCCAGCGGGAGGAGGCGAGCTGGCGGCGCAGCAGCTCCGGCGCGTTCACCTTCACGACGATCTGGGAGTCGAAGCCGAGGCCGGTGTCCAGGTCCAGATAGCTGTGCGTCTTGCGGGCGAAGCAGTAGACACACGCGTGCGAGCAGCCGCGGTAGGGGTTGACCGTCCACTCGAAGGGCATCCGCGAGGCCCCCGGCACCCGGTTGAGGATCGAGCGGGCCCGGATCTCGTGGAAGGTGATCCCGCGGAACTCGGGCGTGTCGAAGGTACGGGTGGTCACCGCGTCCGCGCCGAACAGCGCGGCGTCGGCCGGACGGCCGGCGGACTCCGCCGTGAGGTTCTCCCAGCGCATGAGGCCTCCTCGGGTAGCACTGGCCACAGAATAGAACACATGTTCCCTTGATCGTGCGAGCGCCTGTTCTGATCGCCTGGCGACCGCTTCCGGCACCCCGATTTGGGTGGCCGGGGACCGGGGTGGTTGGCTTGCTCCCGCCCCGAGAAGCCAGGTCCTGGAGGAAGTCAATGGCGCAGGTCGAAGCCACTACGGAGCGGGTCGTCACGGCGGACGCGGAGAAGGTGTTCGACGCTCTCGCCGACTACAGCGGCACGCGCGCGAAACTGCTGCCCCAACACTTCAGCGAGTACGAGGTGCGCGAGGGCGGCGACGGCGAGGGCACCCTCGTCCACTGGAAGCTCCAGGCCACCAGCAAGCGCGTGCGGGACTGCCTGCTGGAGGTGAGCGAACCCACCGACGGCGAGCTCGTCGAGAAGGACCGCAACTCCTCGATGGTCACCACCTGGCGGGTCACCCCGGCCGGCGAGGGCGCCTCCCGGGTCGTCGTCACCAGCGTCTGGAACGGCGCGGGCGGGGTCGGCGGCTTCTTCGAGCGCGCCTTCGCGCCCAAGGGCCTCGGCCGGATCTACGACGAGGTGCTCGCCAAGCTCGCCTCCGAGGTGGAGAAGTAGCCGCAACGGGCCGGTCCCCGCGAGGCGTTGGCCACCCCCTCCGGTCCGCTCACCGGTTCGGGTGGATCTTCTCGCTGTCCGGCGTGACGCCGTAACTCGTCGCACCTGTTCGTGGTTGTCGCTCAACGCGGGAATCGTGACAGGTGCGACGAGGGGAGCGGTACGTGCGCGGGACGACTCCGGTGCAGGACGACCCGGTCACGGCGCCCCCGGATCCGGCCCCGGCACCCGCCCCGCCCGTCGTCCTCGGGCCGCGCCGGGTGCGGCTGGTCTTCCTCGCGCTGACGCTGGCGCTGCTGCTCGCCGCGCTGGAGCAGATGATCGTCGCCACCGCGCTTCCGAAGATCGTCGGTGAGCTGCACGGCCTGGACCGGATGTCCTGGGCGATCACCGCCTACCTGCTCACCGCCACCGTCGGACTGCCGGTCTACGGCAAACTCGGCGACCTCCTCGGCCGCAAGGGCGTCTTCCAGTTCGCGATCGTCGTCTTCGTCGCCGGCTCCGCGCTCGCCGGCCGGGCGACGACCATGGACCAGCTGATCGCCTACCGCGCGGTGCAGGGTGCCGGCGCCGGCGGTCTCATGATCGGCGTTCAGGCGATCTTGGCGGACATCGTGCCGCCCCGGCGGCGCGGCCGCTACATGGGCCTGATCGGCGCCGCCTTCGGACTCGCCTCCGTCGCGGGCCCCCTGCTCGGCGGCTACTTCACCGACCATCTCACCTGGCGCTGGTGCTTCTACGTCAACGTGCCCTTCGGCCTGCTCACACTGGCCGTCGTCACCGCCGTGCTGAAACTGCCGAAACCCGCGGTGCGGGCGCGGCTCGACCTGCTCGGCGCGCTGCTGCTCGCCGCCGCCTCCACCTGCCTCGTCCTGCTGACCAGTTGGGGTGGCACCGAGTACGCCTGGGACTCGCGTGTCGTCCTCGGCCTCGGCGCGGGCGCCGCTGCCGCCGCCGCGCTGTTCGTCCTCGCCGAGCGCTTCGCCGCCGAACCCCTCATCCCGCTGCGGCTGTTCAGGGACTCCGTCTTCAACGTCACCGGCCTGGTGGGCCTGGTGATCGGCGTCGCCCTGTTCGGCGCCGCCAGCTACCTGCCGACCTTCCTCCAGATGGCCGGCGGGGCCTCGGCCACCGAGTCGGGCCTGCTGATGCTGCCGATGATGGGCGGCATCGTCGGCGCCTCGATCATCGCCGGACAGCTCATCACCCACACCGGCCGCTACAAGGTCTACCCGGTCCTCGGCAGCGCCCTCGCGGCCGCCGGCATGTGGCTGCTGTCCCACCTGGAGGCCGACACGCCCCGGCTCCAGTACAGCGTCTGGATGGCCGTCCTCGGCGCCGGCATCGGCATGGTGATGCCGGTCCTCGTCCTCGCCGTGCAGAACTCCGTGCTCCCCGCCGACCTCGGCACCGCCACCAGCGCCGGCAACTACTTCCGGCAGATCGGCGGCAGCGTCGGCGCCGCCGTCTTCGGCACGCTCTTCGCCGACCGGCTCGCCCGCGCCCTGGCCGACCGCCTCCCCGCGGGCGCCGTGCTGCCCGACCCCGAGTCCGTCACCCCCCAGCTCGTCCGCACCCTGCCGCCCGCGCTGCGCGAGGCCTACGTCCACGCCTACGCCGACGCGATGCCGCGGATCTTCCTCTACCTCGTGCCGGTGCTCGTCCTCGGTCTGCTGATCGCCTGCTTCCTCAAGGAGAAACCCCTGGTGTCCCACAACGCCCCGGCCCAGACGACACCGGTCGCGCCCCCGAGCGCCCAGGTGCCGCAGGCACGCCCCGGGGGAACCCCCCTCCCGCCCCGCTCGCCCCATGCCGCCGGCACCCCGGTCTCCGGCACCGTGCAGCACCCCGACGGGACCGTCGTGCCGCGTGCCGCGCTCACCCTCATCGACGTCACCGGCCGGCAGATCGGGCGGGGCGCGAGCGGCGAGGACGGGCGGTACGCGCTGGCCACGCCCGGCGCGGGGTCGTACGTGCTGATCGCCGCGGCGGGCGGGCACCAGCCGCAGGCGGTCTCCGTCACGGTCGGCGAACGTCCGGTGGAGCTGGACGTCGTGCTCGGCGGCGCCGGCCGGCTCGCGGGGAGCGTGCTGACCGCCGACGGCACACCGGTGCGGGACGCCGTGGTCACCCTCACCAACGTGCACGGCGAGGTCGTCGCCGGCGCGCGCAGCGGGCGCGAGGGCGGCTACGCCCTCACCGAGCTGGTGGCCGGCGAGTACACCCTCGCCGTCGGCGCGCCCGCGTTCCGCCCGGCCGCGCTGCCGGTCACCGTGCAGGCCGCCCGGGAGACCCGCCAGGACGTCGAGCTCGCCGGCGGAGCGGTCCTGCGCGGCACCGTGCGGGCCGGTGGCGGACGGCCCGTCGAGGACGCCCGGGTGACCCTGCTGGACGCGGCGGCCAACGTGGTCGACACGCTCACCACCGGGGCCGACGGCACGTTCCGGTTCGTCGACCTGTCCTCCGGCGAGTACACCGTCATCGCCTCCGGTTACCCGCCGGTCGCCACCGTGCTCCGGATGGCGGGAGGAGGCCGGACCGAGCGGGACCTCCAGCTCGGACACGAGGACTAGCAGGGCCTGGTGGGTCTGGTGGGCCTGGTGGGCCTCCCGCTCGGATCAGGCCGGGCTGCGGGCCCCGGTGCCGCGCCGCCGCGCCGCCGCGCCGTCGTCGGTCGCCCGGGGCCCGCCCTGACTCCCCGCTCCGCCGTGCGACGCACCACACCGGCCCCCGCTCCTGATCCGGCCTGATCCGGCCTGATCCAGACGAATGCCCTGGTCGCTTCCTCGCGCGGTCCCGTGCGCCGGTGCACGCCGCCGCGGGTAATTACCGTATTGCCGCACATGGTCTCCGGCGGGCGCCGTACGGTGGTGACGGCGGCACAGATCTTGCCGAGCCGTGGGGAGAGAAAGCCTTGGCCATGGACCGTGGCACCGAGAGGGACGCGCCTCCCCGCCCCGGAGCGGAAACCGGTGAGACGACGGATGCCGCCGCGGCCGGCCGTGTCCCGCTCGCCGTGGTCGTCGTGGACCGTGACGGCCTGGTCTCCCACTGGAGCAGCGGTGCGCGCCGTCTGTTCGGCGCCGCCAGGGACGAGGCGATCGGCCGGCCGGCCGCCGACCTGCTGCCGGTCTCCGGGGTGCTCCCCGACCCGCAGGACATCGGCCGGTACGACGGGTACGCCGCCTACGACGGTCTCGGCCCCGACCTGGAGTCCTCCCTCGACGGCAGGCTGGCCTACCCGGCCGCCGGCCGCGCCCGCGTCGGCGGACCGGGGCGCGGACCACACCCGACGGCGGGCCCGCCGCCCGGCGGGACGGACCGGGTGGACGTGCTGTGGTGGGCCTATCCGCTGGTGGGCCCGGGGCGGGAGCGGCTGCTGGTCCTCGCCGCCGACGCGGGCAGACTGCGGACCGAGGACCCCGAGGGCACCGGCGCGGGTGATCAGGACGCCGGCTTCCAGCGGATCGCGCCCGCCTTCGCCCTGCACACCGACTTCCCCGGCGCCGACGACCTGGCGAGGCGCCTCCCGGAGATCCTGCCCAGCATGAGCGTCGACGAAGGCGCCCGGATCGTCGGCCAGGTCCTCGAACTGGGCTACCCGGTACTGGAGTTCAGCCAGAACGACCGGGTGCCCGTCACACCCGACTGGGGCGTGCCCCGGCGTGCGGAGCGCAGGGCCCGGAGGGAGCGCGCCGCGCGCGCCCGCGCCCAGGGACTGCCCGTGCCGCAGGACCTCGGTGACGAGGCTGAGGACCTCGAGTACGCCGCCGTGCGCGAGCGCCTGGAGTTCCTGACCGAGGTCAGCGGCCGCATCGGCACCTCGCTCGACCTGGCCACCACCATCGTCGAGGTCAGCAGGGCGGTCGTGCCGCGCTTCACCGACGTCGCGGGCACCTATCTGCGCGAGCAGGTCGTCGCGGGGGAGGGCTTCCCCGAGGGCGTGCCCGACACCACCACCATGTGGCACCGGGTGGCCCTGGAACACACCGACGAACCCGGCCGCTGGGACGACGTGGTGCCGGTCGGCGAGGCCATGCCGTTCCCGGCGCACACCCCGTTCTTCCAGTGCATGACCACCGGCGAGCCCGTCCTGGTGCCGCGCATCAGCGAGCGGATGGGACACGCCATCGCCTCGCAGTTCGAGAAGCGGGACATCCGGCCCCTCATCACGGGCCGCTCCATGCTGGTCGTCCCGCTCAAGGCGCGCAGCGTCGTCCTCGGGTTCATGATCCTGCTGCGGCACCCCGAGCGCGTCGAGTTCAACGACATGGACCGCGTCACCGGCGCCGAACTCGCCGCCCGCGCGGGCCTGGTGCTCGACAATGCGCGGATGTACACCTACCAGGAGAGCGTCGCAGAGACCCTCCAGGACAGCATGCTGCCGCACATCCCGCCGCGCATGGCGGGCTGCGACATCGCCACCCGCTACCTGCCCGGCACCCTCCTCGGGCGGGTCGGCGGCGACTGGTTCGACTCCGTCAAGCTGCCCGGCGCCCGCACCGCCCTGGTCGTCGGCGACGTCATGGGTCACGGGCTCAACTCGGCCGCGATGATGGGCCAGTTGCGTACGGCCGTACAGACCATGGCCGCGCTCGACCTCCCGCCCGCCCAGCTGCTGCGCAAGCTCGACGACCTCGCCCAGCGGCTCGGCGACTCCTACCTCGCGACCTGCCTGTACGCGGTCTACGACCCGATCGCGGGCGAGCTGGAGATCGCCAACGCGGGACACATCCCGCCGGTGCTCGTGCGTGCCGCCGATGGCCGCAGCGAGCTGCTCGACCTGCCCACGGGCGCGCCCGTCGGCGTCGGCGGGGTGCCCTTCGAGTCGCTGCGGGTGCGGGTGGCGCCCGGCGACCGGCTGGTGATGTGCACCGACGGCCTGGTGGAGGTGCGCGGCGAGGACATCGGGGTGGGTCTGGCGACGCTCTGCGAGTCCGCCGCGCATCCCGCCGCCTCCATGGACGACGCCTGCGACACCATCATCCGGGCGCTGAACACCCGAGGCGGCCGCAAGGACGATGTGGCGCTGCTGATGACCCGCCTCACCGGCATCTCACCCGGTGACGTGGCCGAATGGCGGCTGGCCCGCGACCCGGCCGAGGCCGGCCGGGCGCGCGCGGCGGTCCGCGAACAGCTCCACACGTGGGGGCTGGCCGCGCTGGCGGACAACGCCGAGCTGATGGTCGGCGAGCTCGTCGCCAACGCCGTACGGCACTCCCACAGCCGCCCCGTCGACCTGCGCCTGGTGCGCGGCGACACGCTGCTGTGCGAGGTGGACGACGACGACCCCGAGCTGCCGGCCCTGCTGAGCGCCGGCCCCGGTGACGAGTCCGGGCGCGGTCTCCGGGTGGTCAGCACGCTGGCCCGTGAGTGGGGGACCAGCCGTACGAAGGCCGGCAAGACCGTCTGGTTCGAGCTGACCCTGCCGCGGCACTGACGGGCGCGTGGGGCGAGAGGGGCGCACGACCGCGCACTGCGGGTCGAACGCGGGGTGAAGGTGTGCGCCGCGCGCTTGTCGGCGGTCGCGGGGCGCGATAGACCGTACTGGCCCGTGACGTGCGGCGGGCGGCGGTCGCGACCTGGGGAGTGGGCATGAGCGTGACGAGTCGGTACCGGGACGCCTGGGAGGGCTTCTGGCGCGAGGCCCCCGACGGACAGGGGGCCGTGTTCTGGGACGCGGAGCCGGCCCTGACCGCGGGCCCGCACCTCGCCCTCTTCGAGCCGCATCTCACCGATCCGGACCTGCCCATGGTGGACCTCGGCTGCGGCAACGGCACCCAGACGCGGTTCCTCGCCGACCGCTTCCCGCACGTCATCGGCGCCGACCTGTCCGCCGCCGCCCTCGACCACGCCCGGCGTGCCGACCCGGCGGGACAGGCCGGCTACCGGCTGCTGGACGCCGCCGAGAAGGGCGAGGCGCATACCCTGCACGCCGAGATCGGCGACGCCAACGTCTATGTGCGGGGCGTGCTGCACCAGGCCGACCCCGACGACCGGCAGCCGCTGGTGGACGGCCTCGCCGCACTCGCCGGGGACCGCGGCCGGGTCTTCCTGGTCGAATTGTCCGAGGCCGCCAAGCCCGTTCTGATGGGCCTGGCACAGAGCCCGGCGGGGCCGCCGCCCAAACTCGCCCCCGTCTTCCGGCACGGCATCGCCCCGGGCGAGGTGGCCGACGTCGTCGTCCCCGCCCTGCTGCGCGCGGCCGGGCTCACCGTCCTGGCCGCCGGCGAACTGCCCCTCACCACCACGGAGTACCGGCCCGACGGAAGCCGTATCGTGCTGCCCTCGAAATGGCTGGTGGCGGGGCGTACGGACTGACCGGACGACGGTCGCCGCCCCGGTGCGCGGGACCCGGACGCACCGGGCCCGGCGGCGTCCTGGCCGATCCCCGGCCAGGCGGGTGAGCCTGCCGGAACGGCGGGTGCGGGCCACCTTGGCCGGTTCCCGCAGCGGCGCGTAACGTGACGCAGCATGAAGATCCTCATCAGCGCCGACATGGAGGGCGCCACCGGCGTGACCTGGCCGGCCGACGTGCTGCCCGGCACCCCGCAGTGGGAGCGGTGCCGGTCCATGTTCACCTCCGACGTCAACGCCGCCGTGCTGGGGTTCTTCGACGGCGGCGCGGACGAGGTGCTCGTCAACGAGGCGCACTGGAGCATGCGCAACCTGCTCCTGGAACACCTCGACGAGCGGACCGAGATGCTCACCGGCCGCCACAAGTCCCTCTCCATGGTCGAGGGCGTGCAGCACGGCGATGTCGACGGCATCGCCTTCGTCGGCTACCACGCGGGCGCCGGCGCGGAGGGCGTCCTCGCCCACACCTACCTCGCCAACTCGATCACCGGCGTGTGGCTCAACGACGTACGCGCGAGCGAGGGCCTGCTCAACGCGCACGTCGTCGCCGAGTACGGCGTGCCCGTCGTGCTGGTCACCGGCGACGACGTGGCCTGCGAGGACGCCCTCGGCTACGCGCCCGGGGCGCTGAAGGTCGCCGTCAAGGACCACGTCTCGCGGTACGCGGCCGTGTGCCGCACCCCGGCCAGGACCGCCGCCGACATCCGGGCCGCGGCCAGGGAGGCGGCCGGGCTGGCGGTGCGGTACGAGCCCACGCCCGGCGGACCGTACACCGTGGCGCTGGAGTTCGACGCCGAGCACCTCGCCATGGCCGCCACCGTCGTGCCCGGCGTGGGCCGCGTCGGCGAGCGCAGGGTGGCGTACACCAGCGACACCATGTACGAGGGGATTCGTACCTTCAAGGCGGTCACCACGATCGTCTCGGCCGCAGTGGAGGAGCAGTATGGCTGACCGGCAGGCCCTGGAGGAGGTCGTGACCTTCACGTCCGACCTCATCCGCATCGACACGACGAACCGGGGCGGCGGCGACTGCCAGGAACGGCCGGCCGCCGAGTACGCCGCCGCGCTGCTGGCCGATACGGGACTCGAACCCACCCTCCTGGAGCGGACCAGGGGCCGGACCAACGTCGTCGCCCGGATCGAGGGCACCGACCCGTCGGCGGACGCCCTGCTCGTCCACGGTCACCTCGACGTGGTGCCCGCCGAGGCCGCCGACTGGACCGTGCACCCGTTCTCCGGGGAGATCCGGGACGGGGTCGTGTGGGGCCGGGGCGCGGTCGACATGAAGAACATGGACGCGATGATCCTCGCGGTGCTCCGGTCCTGGGCGCGGGAGGGCGTACGGCCCCGCCGGGACGTGGTGGTCGCGTTCACCGCGGACGAGGAGGCCAGCGCGGAGGACGGCTCCGGGTTCCTCGCCGACCGGCACCCCGGGCTGTTCGAGGGGTGCACCGAAGGCGTCAGCGAGTCGGGGGCGTTCACCTTCCACGACGGCGCCGGCCGACAGCTATACCCGATCGCGGCCGGTGAACGCGGCACCGGCTGGCTGAAGTTGACCGCCCGCGGGCGGGCCGGGCACGGCTCCAAGGTGAACCGGGAGAACGCGGTGACCCGCCTGGCCGCCGCCGTCACCCGGATCGGCGAGCACGAGTGGCCGCTGCGACTGACCCCGACCGTGCGCGCCGCCCTCACCGAACTCGCCGTGCTCTACGGCATCGAGCCCGACCTGAGCGACGTGGACGTGCTCCTGGACAAGCTCGGCCCGGCGGCCGCGCTCGTCGAGGCCACCGTCCGCAACAGCGCCAACCCGACCATGCTGGACGCCGGTTACAAGGTCAACGTCATTCCGGGAGAGGCCGTCGCGCACGTCGACGGGCGCTTCCTCGCGGGCGGCGAGGACGAGTTCCGCGCGACCCTCGACCGGCTCACCGGTCCGGACGTGAGCTGGGAGTTCGTGCACCGGGAGGTGGCCCTCCAGGCGCCGGTGGACTCGGTGACGTACGCCAGGATGGCCGATGCCGTGCGGGAGTTCGCGCCCGAGGGGCACGTGGTGCCGTACTGCATGTCCGGCGGCACGGACGCCAAGCAGTTCTCGCGCCTCGGCATCACCGGCTACGGGTTCGCGCCGCTGAAGCTCCCCGAGGGCCTCGACTACCAGGCCCTCTTCCACGGTGTCGACGAGCGGGTGCCGGTCGAGGCGCTGCGTTTCGGCGTGCGGGTACTCGACCGCTTCCTGCGCACGGCCTAGAGGGTGGAGGACGACATGCGGACGCTGGCCTACGGTTCCTGGCCCTCACCGGTCGACGCGGCGCTCGCCGCCGCGCACGAGGGGCACCCCGAGTACGTGGGGTTCGTCGGCGACGAGGTGTGGTGGACCGAGCCGCGCCCCGCCGAGGGCGGCCGTCGCGCCCTCGTGCGCCGGCACGGCGACGGCCGGGAGGAGTCGGTGCTGCCGGCCCCGTGGAACGTGCGCAGCCGTGTCATCGAGTACGGCGGAACCCCCTGGACGGGGGTCACGGACGAGGACGGACCCCTCGTCGTGTTCGTGCACTTCCCCGACCAGCGGCTGTACCGGTACCGGCCGGGCGGCGAGCCGCTGCCGCTCACCCCGGTGTCCCCGGTAGGCGGCGGACTGCGCTGGGCACAGCCGCAGGTGCGTCCCGCCGACGGCGAGGTCTGGTGCGTCCTGGAGGAGTTCACCGGCGACGGGCCCTCCGACGTGCGCCGCGTCCTGGCCGCGGTGCCGCTGGACGGATCGGCGGCCGACGACCGCGGCGCCGTGCGTGAACTCACCGACGACCGGCACCGGTTCGTCACCGGCGCCCGGCTCTCACCCGACGGCCGGCGCGCGGCCTGGCTCGCCTGGGACCACCCGCGCATGCCGTGGGACGGCACGGAACTCCTCGTCGCCGAGGTCGCCGCCGACGGCACCCTCGGCGAGCCCCGGACCGTGGCCGGCGGCCCCGACGAGTCGATCCCGCAGGCCGAGTGGGCGCCCGACGGCTCCCTGCTGTACGCGAGCGACCGCACCGGCTGGTGGAACCTCCACCGCGACGGACAACCGCTGTGCCCGCGCGAGGAGGAGTTCGGCGGACCCCTGTGGAAGCTCGGCCAGCGCTGGTTCGCGCCGCTGGACAACGGTCTCGTCGCCGTCGTCCACGGTCGCGGCGCCACCACCCTCGGGATCCTCGACCCGGAGACCGGCGAGGTCGTCGACACGGCCGGACCCTGGACGGAGTTCTCACCGACCCTCGCGACGTACGGTGAGCGGATCGTCGCCGTCGGGGCGAGTCCGCGCAGCGCGTACGAGGTGGTCGAACTGGACACCAGGACCGGCCGGTCCCGGGTGATCGGCGCCGCGCGCGACGACGCCGTGGACCCCGCCTACTGTTCCGAACCGCTGATCCGCACCTTCACCGGCCCGGACGGACGAGAGGTGCACGCCCACGTCCACCCGCCGCACCACCCCGGCTGCACGGCGCCCGGCGGCGAACTGCCGCCGTACGTGGTGTGGGCGCACGGCGGCCCCACCGGGCGCTCCCCGCTCGTCCTGGACCTGGAGATCGCCTACTTCACCTCGCGGGGCATCGGGGTCGCCGAGGTCAACTACGGGGGCTCGACCGGGTACGGCCGGGAGTACCGCAACCGGCTGCGCGAACAGTGGGGGGTCGTCGACGTCGAGGACTGCGCCGCGGTCGCGCTGGCCCTCGCCGACGAGGGCGCCGCCGACCGCGACCGGCTCGCCGTGCGCGGCGGCAGCGCGGGCGGCTGGACCGCGGCCGCGTCGCTCGTCACCACCGACGTCTACGCCTGCGGCACGATCAGCTACCCGATCCTCGACCTGGCGGGCTGGGCCACCGGGGAGACCCACGACTTCGAGTCGCGGTACCTGGAGACCCTGATCGGGCCGTACGCCGAGGTGCCCGGCCGGTACGCGGAGCGCTCGCCCACCGAACACGCCGACCGCGTCACCGTGCCCTTCCTGCTGCTCCAGGGCCTCGACGACGTGATCTGCCCGCCCGCGCAGAGCGAACGCTTCCTGGCCCGGATGGCCGCACGAGGCGTCCCGCACACCTACCTCGCCTTCGAGGGTGAGGGCCACGGATTCCGCCGGGCCGACACCATGGTCCGCGCCCTGGAGGCCGAACTCGGCCTGTACGCCCACGTCTTCGGGCTGAACCCGCCCGGTGTCCCGGCCTGGGAGCCGACCACGTGAGGCCCCTGCTGCGGCCGCCCCGGCTCGTCCCCGGCGCCCGCGTGGCCGTCGTCGCGACCAGCGGACCCGTGGCCGAGGAACGCCTCCAGGCAGGCCTCGACCTGCTGCGCGGCTGGGACCTCGACCCGATCGTGGGCCCCCATGTACTGGACCGGCACGGCGAGTTGGGGTACCTGGCGGGCTCGGACGCCGACCGGGCCGCGGACCTCCAGCGCGCGTGGTGCGACCCGTCCGTGCGGGCCGTGCTGTGCGCGCGGGGCGGCTACGGCGCGCAGCGGACGGTGGATCTGCTCGACTGGGACGCGATGCGCGCCGCCGGGCCGAAGGTCCTGGCCGGCTTCAGCGACATCACCGTGCTCCACCAGGCGTTCGCCGCCCGGCTCGGCCTGGTCACCCTGCACGGGCCCGCGGCGGCCGGCGTGGACTTCGTGAAGAACACGCGGGCCCGTGAGCACCTGCGCGCCACGCTCTTCACGCCGGAGTCGGTCCGCGCCCTCACCGCCACGGGCGGCGGCGCCCTGGTCGGCGGCCGGGCGCGCGGGGTCACGTTCGGCGGCTGCCTGAGCATGCTCACCTCCGACCTGGGCACCCCGTACGCCCTGACCGCCGCCCGGGGCGGGCTGCTCCTGCTGGAGGACGTCGGCGAACCGGCGTACCGCGTCGACCGCATGCTGACCCAACTGCTGCGCAGCGGCCTGCTGGACGGGGTCGCGGGCGTCGCCCTCGGCTCGTGGGCGCGCTGCGGCCCCTACGACGCGGTGCGCGCGGTCCTCGCCGACCGGCTCGGCAGCCTCGGCGTGCCCGTCGTCGAGGAGTTCGGGTTCGGCCACTGCGAGGGCGCGCTGACGGTCCCGCTCGGCGTGAGCGCCGAACTCGACGCGGACGCGGGCACGTTGACGCTGGACGAAGCCGCACTGCGCTGACGGGCGGCCGGCGCGGGCGGGCGGTGCCACGGGTCGGGATGCCATGAGGGGGCGGGGGCGGCCCGGGTGGCCGAGGCGCGACCCACGCGCCGCGGGACGGCCCCGCGGGTCCGCGGTGCCACTCGTACGGCCCAGTCTCCCGCTCCACGGACCGGCGCTCACCGCGCGGGACCGGCAGGGGCCGACCATGCTGGTCGTATGAGTCCGAAGACCTCCGGCAGCGGTGGCCGGACCGGTGAGGGCAGGCGGACCCTCACGCCCGCCAGGGTCGCCGTGCTGCTGCTCGCCGTACTCGCCCTGGTCCTCATCTTCGAGAACACCCGCGCCACCAGGATCAGGCTGCTGGTGCCCGAGGTGACGACGCCCCTGTGGGCGGCGCTGCTCGCCACCGGCGCCATCGGCGCGCTGTGCGGGGCGTACTTCGGGAGACGGCGGAGCTGAGCGCCAGGCCGGACGGGCGCCGTAAGGTGATCAGGTGCCTCATCACGCTTCCCGCTATCTCGCCGAAGGCCCCCGGGTGGGCATACGGCCCTTCACCTTCGAGGACGGCGCGGAGTTCACCGCCCGCGCCCGGGAGAGCAAGGACCTGCATCACCCCTGGCTCTTCCCGCCGGACCGGGTCGCCGCCTACACCGCGTACGCCGGCCGGCTGATCGACGACCCCGCCAGGGCGGGGTTCCTGGTGTGCGAGAAGGACAGCGGCGGCATCGCCGGGTTCATCAACATCAACAACATCGTCGAGGGTGGCTTCCAGTGCGGGGCGCTCGGCTACGGCGCCTTCGCGCACGCCGCCGGGCGCGGGCTGATGCGCGAGGGGCTGGGTCTCGTGGTGCGCCACGCGTTCGGGCCGATGCGGCTGCACCGGCTGGAGATCAACGTGCAGCCCGGCAACGCCGCCTCCATCGCGCTCGCCCGCGCCTGCGGGTTCCGGCTGGAGGGCTTCTCGCCCGCCATGCTCTTCCTCGACGGCGCCTGGCGCGACCACGAGCGCTGGGCGATCACCGTCGAGATGACCGGCCCGCGGACCTCCGGTTGAACGACGGACGCGGGCCGCGCCGGCCGGTCACCCTCTGCGGTCCACGTACTCGTAGACCGCGCCGTCCGGGTGCATCGCGATCAGGTTGCGGCCCACCGGTGTCGCGACCGGGCCCGCGATGATGCGCGCGCCCAGTTCGCTCAGCACCTCGTGGGCCTCCTCGACGTCCTTGACGGCGATCGTCGCGGCGACCTTGCGCAGCAGCTCCAGTTCGGCTGCCGGACCGCTCATCAGCAGAAAGCAGCCGACCGCGGCCACTTCGACGCCGCCGCGCTCGAAACGCAGGGCCGTGCCGCCCGACAGGCGCTCGTAGAACGGGACCGCGGTCTCCAGGTCGTCGACGCATACGCGCAGCGTGGCTCCCAGAATGTCCATGCGCACAAGCCTAGTTGGGGTGATCGGCGCGGGGGAGGAAAAGGCGTCGGGAAAGGGCGGGACGGGGAAAGGGGGGCCTCACGCGTCGAAGTGCGGGTAGCCGGACGTCATGGACCGCTTGGAACACCTGGAGCATCCGGACCGCGAACTCGTCGACGAACTGGCGCGGGTGACGCGCGAGACCGTGCGCGACGAACTGCGCGAGCAGACCCGCAAGCAACGCCGTACGGCCGCCCTGTACGCGGCGTCCGGCGCCGCCGCCCTGTACGCGGGAGCGGCCGTCGCCCTCGCCGTCGGCCTCGCCCTGGCCCTCGGCCTGCCCGACTGGGCGGCCGCACTGATCACCGCGGTGATCCTGGGCGCCGTCGCCTACGCGCTGCGCGAGGCGGCCCGGCCCGGCGGGTCACTCGCGGGACGGCTCGGCACGGGCCACGGTGCCGTCGCCGGTGACGAGCGGGGCGCGGACGGACAGCCCGTCCCGGACGGGGCGGAGCCCGCCGCGGCCACCGTCCCGGACGGGGCGGCACCCGCCGCGGCCGCCGGCGGACCGGGCGTCCCCGTCCCGCCCATGCCCTCCGTGCCGCCCGCCGCGAGCCCGGCGGCCGCCGCCCGCCCGGACGACACCGGCCCCCGGCCGCCGCACCGGCCGGCGTGACGCGGCGCGGGCGGTCAGGACGACCGAAGGCGCGGCGGGACGGTGACAACCGCCCGCCGCGCCTTTCGGATATGCGCCTCGCCCGCGCCCGCCCGGACGGCACCGCCGCGCCTTCCGGGTACCCGCCTCACCCGTGGGCACCTCTCCGGGGAGCGCCCCGCTCGTGCGGCGCGGGTGTCCTCGCGGCCGCCGGTGCGCAAACCTCACCCCCGAAGCCGCGGCAGCACCTTCGTGCGGTAGAAGTCGAAGAAGCCGCGCTGGTCGGGGCCGATCTGGCTGACGTAGATCCGGTCGAAGCCCGCGTCGGCGAAGGCGGTCAGCGCGGCGACGTGTTCCTCGACGTCGTCCCCGCACACCGCGTTCTCCCGCACCATGTCCTCGGTGACCAGCGGCTCCAACTGCTCGAAGTGACGCGGGGAGGGCAGGATCTGGGCCATCTCGCCCGGCAGTTGCTCGTTGTACCAGAGCTTGCGCACGGTACGGACGGCCTCGTCGCGGTCCGTGCCGTAGCAGACCTTGGTGCCGCCGCTCACCGGCTTGGCGCCCCCGCCGCCCTTGCGGAACTGCTCGACCATGGACGCCTCGGGCATCATCGTGACGTAGCCGTCGGCCACCCGCGCCGCGAGTTTCGTCGCCGCCGGACCGAAGCCCGAGACGTCGATCGGAACGGGCTCGTCGGGGACCGTGTACAGGCGGGCGTTCTCCACCTTGTAGTGCGTGCCGTAGTGGCTGACCTCCTCGCCCGTGAACAGTCGGCGCATCACCTGGATCGCCTCCTCCAGCATCTCCAGGCGGACGTTGGCGGGCGGCCAGACATGGCCGAGGATGTGCTCGTTGAGGGCCTCGCCGCTGCCGACGCCCAGCCGGAAGCGGCCGTTGGTCATCACGGCGGCCGTCGCCGCGGCCTGGGCCACCACCGCGGGATGCATCCGCACGGTCGGGCAGGTCACGGCCGTGCCGATGGGCAGCGACACCGCCTCCGAGATCGCGCCGATCACCGACCAGACGAACGGGCTCTGTCCCTGGGCGTCGTTCCACGGGTGGTAGTGGTCCGAGATCCACAGCGACTGGAAACCGGCCTGTTCGGCCATCCTCGCCTGCTCGACCAGGTCGGCGGGGCCGAACTCCTCGCACGACAGGAAGTAGCCGTATTCGGGCATGGGGGTACCTCCGGTGACTCCGCCGCGGAGGCGGATCGGGGGCGCCGCGGCGGGGGGCGGATCGGGTCGACGCCCGGGTACCCGGAGTCCGGGACGGAAACCGGGCCACGTTTGGGCGCTCCGGCCAGGGGGACGCGGAAGGCTCCCGAGCCATGCGACAGCGCCGGGGGCCGACCGTGAGCGGTGCACCCGCCGAGGCTCACGACCCTGCCACGCGATCCGGCGGCGCGCCGGACGCGCCCGCGGAAGGAGATTCATGAACACCGCTGAACTCGTCGAACTGGGACAGCAGTTGCGCGTGGACAGTGTGCGTGCCGCGGCCGCGGCGGGCTCAGGACACCCGACCTCCTCGATGTCGGCCGCCGACCTGATGGCCGTACTCCTCGCCCACCACCTCCACTACGACTTCGAGCGCCCCGACCACCCCGGCAACGACCGCTTCATCCTCTCCAAGGGGCACGCCTCGCCCCTGCTGTACGCCGCCTACAAGGCGGCCGGCGCCCTCGACGACAGCGAACTGCTCACGTTCCGCAAACTGGGCAGCCGCCTGGAAGGACACCCCACGCCCCGGCGGCTGCCGTGGGTCGAGACGGCCACCGGCTCGCTCGGCCAGGGACTGCCCGTCGGCGTCGGCATCGCGCTGTCCGGCAAGCGGCTGGAGCGCACCGGCTACCGCGTCTGGGTGATGTGCGGGGACAGCGAACTGGCCGAGGGCTCCGTCTGGGAGGCCGCCGAGCACGCCGGGCACGAGCACCTCGACAACCTGACCGCGATCGTCGACGTCAACCGGCTCGGTCAGCGCGGCCCCACCCGGCACGGCCACGACCTCGACGCCTACGCCCGCCGCTTCCAGGCGTTCGGCTGGCACACCGTCGAGATCGACGGGCACGACGTCGACGCGATCGACCGCGCCTACGGCGAGGCCGCGTCGACGACCGGCCAGCCGACCGCGATCCTCGCCCGCACCCTGAAGGGCAAGGGCGTCGCCGCGGTCCAGGACCGGGAGGGTCTGCACGGCAAGCCGCTGCCGGACGCCGACGAGGCGATCGCCGAACTCGGCGGCCCGCGCGACCTGGCCGTCCGGGTGCAGGAACCGCCGGCCGCACGCCTGCTGCACGCCGTACGGACCGGCGACGACGCGGAGCTGCCCCGCTTCGACCGGGACGAGGACGGCAAGGGTGTCGCCACCCGGGACGCCTACGGGCAGGCGCTCGCCGCGCTCGGCGGGGCACGCGGCGACGTCGTGGTCCTGGACGGCGAGGTCGGCGACTCCACCCGTTCGGAGCTCTTCGCGAAGGACCACCCCGACCGCTACTTCGAGTGCTACATCGCCGAGCAGCAGATGGTCGGCGCCGCGGTGGGCCTCGCGGCGCGCGGCTGGGTGCCGTACGCCGGCACGTTCGCGTCCTTCCTGACCCGCGCCCACGACTTCATCCGCATGGCCGCGGTCAGCGGCTCCGGCATCAACCTCGTCGGGTCGCACGCGGGCGTGGCGATCGGCGAGGACGGGCCGAGCCAGATGGGCCTGGAGGACCTCGCGATGATGCGGTCGGTGTACGGCTCGACCGTCCTGTACCCGTGCGACGCCAACCAGACCGCGAAGCTGGTGGCGGAGATGGCCGGCCTGGAGGGCGTCCGCTACCTGCGCACCTCGCGCGGTGCCGCACCGGTCCTCTACGGGCCCGACGAGCGGTTCCCCGTCGGCGGCAGCAAGGTGCTGCGCTCCTCGGAGCAGAACCGGCTGACGATCGTCGCCGCGGGCGTCACCGTGCACGAGGCGCTGAAGGCCGCCGACGCCCTGCTGGAGGAGGGCATCCGGGTGCGGGTCGTCGACCTGTACTCGGTCAAGCCCGTCGACCGGCCCACCCTGTGGCAGGCCGCCGAGGAGACCGGCTGCCTGCTGACCGTGGAGGACCACCACGCGGAGGGCGGGATCGGCGACGCCGTCCTCGACGCGTTCACCGACGGGCGTCCCGTGCCGCGGCTCGTGCGTCTCGCCGTCCGGACGATGCCCGGCTCCTCCTCACCGGACGAGGCGCTGCACGCCGCGGGTATCGACGCCGAGGCCGTCGTCGCGGCGGGCCGGCTGCTGGTGGAGGAGGCGGTCGTGCGGTGAGCGGGGACGACACCCGCTCGGTGCGGGCCGGGAAGCGGACGGTGCGTGTGCACCGGCCCGGCAAGGTGCTCTTCCCCGGCGGCGGGGACGCGAAGGAGTACACCAAGGGCGACCTCGTCGACTACTACCGGGCCGTGGCCCCGTTCATGGTGCCGCACCTGCGTGGCCGTCCGCTGATGCTGGAGCGGCACCCGGACGGCGTCGACGGCCCCCGTTTCATGCAGAAGAACACCCCGGACAGCTACCCGGACTGGATCACCCGCGTCGAGGTCCCCAAGGAGGGCGGCACCGTCTGCCACCCGGTGTGCGACGACACCGCCACGCTCCTGTACCTCGCCGACCAGGCCGCGCTCACCCTGCACCGCTGGCTGTCGCGCACCGGGCGGCTGGAGCGGCCCGACCGGATGGTGTTCGACCTCGACCCGGCCGGGGACGACTTCGAGGCGGTGCGCTCGGCGGCCCGGCTGCTGGGCGAGCTGCTCGACGAACTCGCCCTGCCCTCGTGGCTGATGACCACCGGCTCACGCGGTCTGCACGTCGTCGTCCCGCTCACCGGGAGCGACGACGTCGACACGGTGCGCGCGTTCAGCCGGGCCGTCGCCGACACCCTCGCCGAGGCGCACCCGGCCGCGCTGACCACCGCCGCCCGCAAGAAGGAACGCGGTGACCGGCTCTACCTCGACGTGGGCCGCAACGCCTACGCGCAGACAGCCGTCGCGCCCTTCAGCGTCCGCGCGCTGCCCGGCGCTCCGGTCGCCACCCCGATCACCTGGTCCCAGCTGGACGACCCGGACGTCCATGCCCGCCGCTGGAGCGTCGCCGACGCCGTCGAGCAGGCGCGCACCCGCCCCTGGGCCGGCCTGTCGCGCGGCGGCCGCGCCCTCGGACCGGCTCGGCGCAGGCTCGACAGACTGCGCGGCTGACCGGCCCGGCCCGGAAGGTTTGCCGACCGACATCGAGGCCACACGAAGTGGAGAGGTGACGATGTCGAACACAAAGAACACATCAAACTCTCACGATTCACAGAATGCACCCGAAGAGGACGAAGAAGGTACGGAAGACACCGTGACGGATGACCGGCCCAGCCCCATGGACGTGCTGCGCGGCGCTCGCTCGCAGCTCGCGGAGCTGACAGGCATGGAAGCCGAGAGCGTCTCGTCGTTCGAGAAGACCGCGGACGGCTGGTCGCTCGACGTGGAGGTCCTGGAGCTCTCCCGCGTGCCCGACACGATGAGCCTGATGGCCAGCTACCAGGTGGACCTCGACCGGGACGGACAGCTCACCGGTTACCGCCGTGTCCGCCGCTATGAACGCGGCCGGTCCGACGCACGCAGGTCCGGCGGCCGCTAGGCCGTCCGGAACCGCGACCACACCCACACCCGAAGCCAGAGAGAAGGAGGCACGGTCGGCATGACCGTAGTTCCGGCACAGCAGGGCGGCGGCGGAGGCGGCAGCAGCGGCCTTTACGACGTTCTTGAGCTCATTCTCGACAGGGGGCTGGTGATCGACGCGTTCGTGCGGGTCTCCCTCGTCGGCATCGAGATCCTGAAGATCGACGTACGTGTCGTCGTGGCCAGCGTCGACACCTATCTGCGCTTCGCCGAGGCGTGCAACCGGCTCGACCTGGAGTCCGGACCGCACAAGAGCCCCGGTCTGCCCGACCTCGTCGGCGAGATGACCGAGTCCGGCGCGCGCGGCAAGTCCAAGGGAGCGCTGTCCGGCGCCGCCGAGACCATCTCGGGCGCCTTCAAGGAGGCGCGTGAGGAGAGCCGGCCCGAGCCCCGGCCCCGGGCCCGGAAGTCCACGGCTTCCCGCAGGAAGGAGGAGGCGGAGTGAGTACCTACGTCTACGGCATCACGGCCGCCTCGCACCCCGCGCTGCCCGACGGGATGGACGGTGTCGGAAACCCGGCGCGTCCCGTGCGCATCCTCAAGGCGGGCGAGCTCGCGGCCGTCGTCAGCGACGCGCCGGAGGGACTGCGCCCCAAGCGCAAGGACCTCCTCGCGCACCAGAACGTACTGACCGAGGCGGGTGCCGACGCCTGCGTGCTGCCCATGCGGTTCGGCAGCGTCGCCCCCGACGACGCGTCGATCACCCAGGTGCTCACCGAGCGCGCCGAGCACTACAAGGAGCGCCTGGCGACGCTCGACGGCAAGGTCGAGTACAACGTCAAGGCCGTGCACGACGAGGAGGCCGTGCTGCACCGCGTGATGTCCGAGAACTCGGAGATCCGCGCGATGACGGAGGCCAACCGGCAGTCCGGCGGCGGCTCCTACGAGCAGAAGCTGCAGCTCGGCGAGATGGTCGTGGCCGCGGTCCAGGCCCGGGAGGCCGAGGACGCGGCCGAGGTGCGCAGTGCCCTGGAGTCCGTGGCCGCCGCCGTGAGCGTGGGGCCCGAGTCCTCGGGCTGGCTGGCGAACGTCTCCTTCCTCGTCGACCGCGACGAGGCAGAGCAGTTCCTCGCCGCCGTGGAGCAGGTCCGCGCCGCCCATCCGCACGTCGACCTGCGGATCAACGGCCCGCTGCCGCCCTACAGCTTCGTCGAGCCCGGCCCCGCCGAGCCCGCGGGCACCACGATCGGGGCGGACGCCGGCAAGGAGTGATCCCGTGGGACTGATCTCGGAGGTGCTGTTGCTGCCGTTCGCTCCGGTGCGCGGCAGCGGATGGGTGATCAAGCAGGTGCTGAGTGAGGCGGAGCGCCTCTACTACGACCCGGCCACGGTCAGGGCTGAACTCGGCCAGCTGGAAGAGCAGTTGGAAGCCGGTGAGATCGACGAGGAGACGTTCGACCGCAAGGAGGACGAACTCCTGGACCGGCTGGAGATCGGACTGCGCGGTGGCGCGGGGACAGGCGACGGGACGACACTATGAACCGAGTGGGAATGGGCCTCGCGGTAGGGGCCGGATACCTTCTGGGACGCACCAAGAAGCTCAAACTGGCCTTGGCCGTCGGCTCGATCGTGGCGGGCAAGCGCCTGAACCTCACGCCCAAGGGGATAGCGGAACTGGCCTCCCAGCAACTGCTGAAGAACCCGCAGTTCAAGGAGATCGGGGACCAGCTCCGCCAGGACCTGCGCGGGGTCGGCAAGGCGGCCTCGGGCGCGATGGTGGAGCGGCAGGTCGAGGCACTCGCCGACCGTCTGCACGGCCGTACCGCCGAGGTCCGCGACCAGCTCTCGGGCGTGGTGCCGGACAAGGGCCGCGGGTCCCGTGACGAGGACGACGACGAGCGCGACGAGGACCAGGAGCCCGAGGAGGAGTACGACGAGGAGGTCGAGGACTCCGAGGACGAGGAGCCCGAGGACTCCGAGGAGCCCGAGGACTCCGAGGAGGACGAGGCCACCGACGAGGACGAGGCCGAGGACGAGGCCGACGCGGAGGACGACTCCGACGCGGAGGACGACGAGGACGCGGAGGAGGACGAGGAGCCCGAGCCGCGCCGCAGGCCGGCGAAGAAGGCTCCGTCGAAGCAGTCGCAGGCCCGCAAGGCGCCCGCGAAGAAGACCGCGGCCCGCAAGGCCCCCGCCAAGAAGGTGGCCGCCAAGAAGACCGCGGCCAAGAAGACGGCCGGCAAGAAGACGGCCGGCAAGAAGACCGCGTCGTCGGGCGGCGCGGCCCGTGACGCCGGGCGCCGGACGTCGAAGGGAGGCGGTGAGCGATGAGTGACTCGCTCGGATCGGCCCGCGAGGCCACCGACAAGGCCAAGAGCAACCCGCTCACCGACATCGCCAAGAGCGACGCCGTGGAACGGCTGAAGGGCGAGGCGCAGGACTACCTCGCCGCCCAGGCCCAGCGCCTGCTGGTCGGGGTGGGGCACAAACTCGGTGAGACCACGGGCAAGCTGAACGACATCGCCGAGGGCAACAGCCCCGGCTTCGCGAAACTCGCGCTCGACGGCGGACGCAAGCTCGCCGAGGGCAAGGGGCCGCTGCGCAGCGCCCTGGAGGTGGGGGCCACCCGCGCAAAGGACAACGTGATGGGCGCTCTCAAGAACCTCGGCGGCAAGGGCAAGAACAAGGGCAGTTCGGGCAACAAGCCCACCGTCATCATCGAGCACATCGACGTGGGCGTGCCACTGCGCACGGCCTACGACCAGTGGACCCAGTACCAGGACTTCAGCACCTTCGCGAAGGGCGTCAAGAGCGCGAACCGCGCCGACGACGTCACCTCCGACTGGCAGATGAAGATCTTCTGGTCCACCCGCAGCTGGAAGGCGCACACCACCGGCCAGATCCCCGACCAGCGGATCTCCTGGACCTCGGAGGGCGCCAAGGGCACCACGAAGGGCGTCGTCACCTTCCACAGCCTGGGCGACAACCTCACCCGCGTCCTGCTGGTGATCGAGTACTACCCCAAGGGCCTGTTCGAGAAGACCGGCAACATCTGGCGCGCCCAGGGCCGCCGGGCCCGGCTCGACCTCAAGAACTTCGCGCGCTTCATCACGTTCAAGGGCGAGGCGGAGGACGGCTGGCGCGGCGAGATCAGCGACGGCGAGGTCGTCCGCAGCCACGAGGACGCGGTCGCGGAGGAAGAGGAGGAGCAGCAGCAGGAGGGGCAGGACGAGGAGGAGGAGGGGCAGGACGAGGCGACCGCGGAGGACGGCGAGGAGGAGGCCGCCGACGAGGAGCCCTACGACGAGGACGAGGAAGAGGAGTACGACGAGGACTCCGAGGAGGCCCCGGCCGCCGAGGACGAGACGGGCGAGGAGAGCGGCGAGTACGAGGAGGAGGAGCCGGAGGAGGAAGAGGAGCAGGAGGGCGAGTACGAGTACGCCGACGGTGGTAGCCGGCGATGAGCATGGCAGGGCGCATGCCCGAGCCCTACGGGCAGGGCGGCGGCGCCAACCTCGCCGACATCCTGGAGAGGGTGCTCGACAAGGGGATCGTCATCGCGGGCGACATCCGCATCAACCTGCTCGACATCGAACTCCTCACGATCAAGCTGCGGCTCATCGTCGCCTCCGTCGACAAGGCGAAGGAGATGGGCATCGACTGGTGGGAGGACGACCCCGCGTTGTCCTCCCGGGCCCGCCGCGACGAACTCGCCCGTGAGAACGCCGAGTTGCGTGAGCGGCTGGCCCGGCTGGAACCGGACCGGGCGCTGGAGCCGAACCGCGAGAAGAAGAAGGAGCAGGAGGAGCCCGGATGACCGGACTGCGGTACGTGTACGCCGTCTGCCACCCGCTCGGCGCGCCCCTCCAGGCGCAGCTGACCGGCGTGGCGGGCGACCCGCCCAGGCTGCTGACCCACCACGGTCTGGTCGCCGTCGTCAGCCACGTGCCGGAGCGGGACTTCGCCGAGGAGGCGCTGCACGCCCACCTGGAGGACCTGGACTGGCTGACCGACACCGCCAGGGCGCACCAGGGCGTGATCGACGCCCTCACCGTCGTCACCACCCCGCTGCCGCTGCGGCTCGGCACCGTCTTCCGGGACGACAGCGGCGTACGCGTGATGATGGAGGAGCGGGAGGCCGGCTTCCGGCGCACCCTCGACCGCCTCGCGGGGCGGGTGGAGTGGGGCGTCAAGGTGTACGCGGAGGCCGAGCCGGAGAAGGCCGCCCGGCCGGCCGCGAAGCCGGCGTCGGGCCGGGACTACCTGATGCGGCGGCGTCAGCAGGCCCGGGCCGGCGAGGACCTGTGGCAGAAGGCGGAGGAGTTCGCGAGCCGGCTGCACGGCGGGCTCGCCTCCTTCGCCGAGGACGCCCGGCTGCACGCGCCGCAGAACCCCGCGCTGTCCGGCGCGTCGGGCCGCAACGTGCTCAACGCCGCCTATCTCGTGCCGCGTGAGGGCTCCGAGGAGTTCGTGGAGCTCGTCGACCGGACGAAGGACGACGTCCCGGGGCTGCGGGTGGAGCTCACCGGGCCCTGGGCGGCCTACTCCTTCGCGGGGGACTCGGAGGCCGGGGCATGACCGTCGTGGAACGCCGGGAGATCGCCCTCGTCGACCTGCTCGACCGGCTGCTCGCCGGCGGGGTCGTCATCAAGGGGGACATCACCCTGCGCATCGCGGACGTCGACCTCGTCCGTATCGACCTCAACGCGCTGATCAGCTCGGTGAACGAGCAGGTGCCGTCACCCTGGGGGAACTGACGTGACTGACAGCCGCAACCGCATGGACCTCGAACCGGACACCGTCGAGCGCGACCTGATCAAGCTCGTCCTGACCGTGGTGGAGTTGCTGCGCCAGCTCATGGAGCGGCAGGCGGTGCGCCGGTTCGACACGGGCGACCTCAGCGAGGAGCAGGAGGAGCGCATCGGGCTCACCCTGATGCTGCTGGACGACCGGATGACGGAGCTGCGGGAGCGGTACGGTCTGCGGCCCGAGGACCTCAATCTGGACCTCGGGCCGCTGGGACCGCTGCTTCCCCGGGAGTGAATCCCGGCCCTCACCACCTGTACCAGCGACCCCTCCCTCCGGATCCGCTCGTGCCGCGGACCAGGAATCCCAGCAACCACACGACGAGGACCGCCAGGGCGATCCACCAGAGCAGCTTCACCGCGAACCCGGCGCCGAAGAGGATCAGCACCAGCAGCAGTACGAGCAGAAGTGGAATCATGATCTGAACCTCCTGCTCTCCGGGTTTCCCGTAAGCAGCGGTTCAGGCGTCCTTGCGGCAGAGAATCTCGCCGTGCAGGACGCTGAACCAGCCGTCCTCGCGCGTCCCCCACTCCCGCCAGGCCTCCGACACCGCCCGCAGGTCGGCCGCGGTCGCGTGGCCGCCCGCGGTGGCCCGCTCGGCGTACGCCGACGCCACCGTGCGGTCCGCCCACAGACCGCTCCACCAGGCCCGCTCCTCGGCGGTGGCGAAGGTCCAGGTGGCGGAGGTGGCCGTGATGTCCGTGAACCCCGCCCGCACCGCCCAGGACTTCAGCCGGCGTCCGGCGTCCGGCTCACCGCCGTTGGCGCGGGCCACCCGGTGGTAGAGGTCCAGCCAGTCGTCCATCCCCGGTGAGCCGGGATACCAGGTCATGGCCGCGTAGTCCGCGTCACGCACCGCGACGAACCCGCCCGGCTTCGTGACCCGGCGCATCTCGCGCAGCGCCCGCACCGGGTCGCCGACGTGCTGGAGCACCTGGTGGGCGTGCACCACGCAGAACGTGTCGTCCGGGTGGTCCAGGGCGTGCACGTCGGCGACCGCGAAGTCGGTGTTCGTCAGGCCGCGGCCGGCGGCCTCGGCGCGGGCCCGCTCCAGGACGTCGGGCGCGTGGTCGACGCCGGTGACGTGCCCGTCCGGGACCAGCTCCGCCAGGTCGGCCGTGATCGTCCCCGGGCCGCAGCCGATGTCCAGGACGCGCATGTGCGGCTTCAGCGAACCGAGCAGGTAGGCCGCGGAGTTGGCGGCGGTGCGCCAGGTGTGGGAGCGCAGCACGGACTCGTGGTGCCCGTGCGTGTAGACGGCCGTCTCCCGTGATGTCGGCGACGGCGTCCCCTGTGGCTCAGGCATGACCGGTTCCCCTCTCGACGTACCGGCTCGCGGGTCCTCGCGGCCCCTTCCGGCGATACGCGTCACGCTACGCCCGCATGTCGCATGATGAGATACATGTATTGTATAGTGGACTGACGCCCCGTCAGACGTGTCGCGTCCCACGCGGCGGGCGCCGAAAAGCGCTTGTCGACGGGGGCCTCCGACCGCAGACTGACTCCTTATGGGACATCTGGAAGCCGCGCACCTCGAGTACCACCTTCCCGACGGGAGGGCGCTGCTCGGCGATGTGTCGTTCCGGGTGGGCGAAGGGGCCGTCGTGGCCCTCGTCGGGCCCAACGGAGCCGGCAAGACGACCCTGCTCCGACTGATCTCCGGCGAGCTGAAACCGCACGGCGGGACCGTCACCGTCAGCGGCGGCCTGGGCGTGATGCGCCAGTTCGTGGGGTCCGTACGGGACGAGACCACCGTCCGCGACCTGCTGGTGTCGGTCGCGCCGCCCCGCATCCGCGAGGCCGCGCGGGCCGTCGACAAGGCCGAGCACGCCATGATGACCGCGGACGACGAGGCGGCCCAGCTGACCTACGCGCAGGCCCTCTCCGACTGGGCCGAGGCGCGCGGCTACGAGGCCGAGACGCTGTGGGACATGTGCACCATGGCCGCGCTCGGCGTCCCCTACGACAAGGCGCAGTGGCGCCAGGTGCGCACCCTGTCCGGCGGCGAGCAGAAACGGCTGGTCCTGGAGGCGCTGCTGCGCGGCACGGACGAGGTGCTGCTGCTCGACGAGCCCGACAACTACCTCGACGTACCCGGCAAGCGCTGGCTGGAGGAGCGGCTGAAGGAGACCCGTAAGACGGTCCTGTTCGTCTCCCACGACCGCGAGCTCCTCGCCCGCGCCGCCGAGAAGATCGTCTCCGTCGAACCCTCGCCCGCGGGCGCCGACGCCTGGGTGCACGGCGGCGGCTTCGACACCTACCACGACGCCCGGCGTGAACGCTTCGCCCGCTTCGAGGAGCTGCGCAGGCGCTGGGACGAGAAGCACGCCCAGCTGAAGAAGCTGGTCCTCAGCCTCCGGCAGGCCGCCTCCATCAGCCACGAGCTGGCCTCCCGCTACCAGGCCGCCCAGACCCGGCTGCGCAAGTTCGAGGAGGCCGGCCCGCCGCCGGAACCGCCGCGCGAGCAGGACATCAGGATGCGCCTGAAGGGCGGCCGCACCGGAGTAAGAGCCGTGACCTGCAAGGGACTTGAGCTCACCAGCCTGATGAAACCGTTCGACCTGGAGGTCTTCTACGGCGAGCGGGTCGCCGTCCTCGGCTCCAACGGCTCCGGCAAGTCGCACTTCCTGCGGCTGCTCGCCGGCGACGACGTCGCGCACACCGGCGAGTGGAAGCTCGGCGCGCGGGTGGTGCCCGGGCACTTCGCCCAGACGCACGCCCACCCCGAGCTGACCGGCCGCGCCCTGCTCGACATCCTGTGGCAGGAGCACTCCCAGGACCGGGGCGCCGCCATGTCCCGGCTGCGCCGCTACGAGCTCACCCAGCAGGCCGAGCAGAGCTTCGAGCGGCTGTCCGGCGGCCAGCAGGCCCGTTTCCAGATCCTTCTCCTCGAACTGGAGGGCGTCACGGCCCTGCTGCTGGACGAGCCGACCGACAACCTCGACCTGGAGTCCGCCGAAGCTCTCCAGGAGGGCCTGGAGGCGTTCGACGGCACGGTCCTCGCGGTCACCCACGACCGCTGGTTCGCCCGCTCCTTCGACCGCTACCTGGTCTTCGGCAGCGACGGCCGCCTCCGTGAGACGCCCGAGCCGGTCTGGGACGAACGCAGGGTCGAGCGGGCCCGCTGACCGGCCCCGGGCGGCTTCCCGTCGCGCGCGGCCGGGATGTTCGTAGAGTGGATGCGGAAGGCGGAACGCAGCCGGTCCTCCCGGAAACCGTCCGGGGAGGCGGCCGACGGCTGGGTACCCGCACCGCATGAACGCACATGACGAGCGGGACACCACCATGACCGGAGTCGACGCCAGCCGGCTGGACGACCAGCAGCTCATCAAGGAACTGGAGACCATCCACCGCACCCGCCACGACACACTGCTGCACGGGTCGAGCGGCGCCCTGCGCGCCCACAACGACCGCATGGCACAGTTGGAGGGCGAGTACCTGCGCCGCAACCCGGACCGTCCGGTCGCCGCCGGCCGTACCCGCGAAGGCGCCCGGGAACGCGGAAGCGGGGAGTCGGCGACTCCCCGCACCTGAGCCGCGCCGCTCTCTCGCCGCGCCGCTCTCCAGCCGCGCCGGCGGCCGGGCCGCCGGCGGTCAGCGCGCGCCGGCCTCCTGGGCGAACACGTCGAGGAACGCCTCGCCGAACGCCTTCAGGTCGTCCGGCTTGCGGCTGGTGACCAGCTTGTTCGGGCCGTGGTCGCAGATCTTGACCTGCTCGTCGACCCAGGTCCCGCCCGCGTTGCGGATGTCCGTCCGCAGGCTGGGCCAGGAGGTCAGCACCCGGCCGCGTACGACGTCCGCCTCGACCAGCGTCCACGGGGCGTGGCAGATCGCGGCGACGGGCCGGCCCTGGTCGAAGAAGTCCGCCACGAACGCCACGGCCTTCTCGTCCGAGCGCAGGAAGTCCGGATTGGCGACGCCGCCCGGCAGGACGAGCCCGTCGAAGGAGTCGGCGGAGGTCTCACCCACCACCTCGTCCACGGGGAACGTGTCCGCCTTGTCGAGATGGTTGAACGCCTGGACCTCGCCGGGCTCCGTCGACACCAGCACGGGCTCGTGGCCGGCGTCCTTCACCGCCTGCCACGGCTCGGTCAGTTCGACCTGCTCGACACCCTCGGGTGCGGTCAGAAAAGCGATA
This sequence comes from Streptomyces sp. NPDC043878, assembly GCF_056435735.1. Classification (NCBI taxonomy): domain Bacteria; kingdom Bacillati; phylum Actinomycetota; class Actinomycetes; order Kitasatosporales; family Streptomycetaceae; genus Streptomyces; species Streptomyces sp. NPDC043878. Next base: position 135,009 of record NZ_JBWKDW010000001.1, on the reverse strand, counting down.
CGCATGGTGTCAACGTCCCTTCTCGTACAGCGTGTTCACGACGCTCGTGGTCGCGGCTCGGCAGGTGCCGCGCGGTCCCGTGACCGGCGGCACCGTGCGGGTGCGGGTGCGGGTGCGGGTGCCGGTGCCGGTGCCGGTCGCCCGGCCCCGGTTCACAGGCCGCTCCTGAGATCCGGTTCGGGCAGGTCGTCCGCCGCCGCGCCGCTGTCCGGCTCGGCACGGCTGATCTCCGCGAGCACCGAACCCGGATCGTCGGCCTCGGCCAGATCGCCGAGGCTCACCATCCCGACCGGCAGCCCGTCCTCCACCACCGGCAGCCGGCGCACCGCGTGGGCGCGCATCAGGGCCACCGCGGCCGACAGGGGATCGCCGGGAGCGACGACCACGGGATCGGGCGTGCACATGGAACGGACACTCACCGTCTGCGGGTCGATGCCCTCGGCGACCGCCCGCACCGTGATGTCCCGGTCGGTGAGCACACCGACGACGCGCTGTCCCTCGGCGACCACGACGTCGCCGATGTCCTGCCTGCGCATCAGCTGCGCCGCCTCCACCAGCGAGGCGTCCGGGCGTACGGCGACCACGCCCGCGGTCATCACGTCCTTCACGAACTCGGCGGTCACCGCGGGGCCTCCCGTTCGCCGGACCTGTGCCTCGTCTCCTTCTCGGGCCGGACGCCGCCGCGCCGGACACCGGGCCGGTCACTGCCTGGCCGCATGTCACCCTCCAGTTCCTCGGGTGGCCACCGCGTACCCGAAGAGGCGACGCCGACACCGGGTCCGTCCGCCGTCCGGCGGAACCGGCCGGCGGACGGACCCGGAGCTGTTTGCCCCGGAGGGCCCGGGGCAGGCGCACGTGAGGTGCTTCGGACCGGAGGCACGCCAGAGGAGTCATCCGCCCGCCCGCACGGCCACGTCCGTCCGGCAGGGCACCGGCGCACCACGCGCGCCCCGCGGTGACCGCCCGACCCACAGCACTCCAAGGGAGTTGCGACGCCCCATGGCGACCCGAGCCGGCGCTGAGCGCCACCCGCACGACGACGCCCCCGACACCGCGCAGGACTTCCGCACCCTGGCCGCCCTCCCCGCGGGACCGCAGCGCGACACCCTGCGCGCCCGCATAGTCGAGGCATGGCTGCCCATGGCCGACCGGCTCGCGGGCCGGTTCCGCAACCGCGGCGAGAGCGGCGACGACCTGCGGCAGGTCGCGGCCCTCGGCCTGCTCAAGGCCGTCGACCGGTACGACCCCGAGCTGGGCAACGCGTTCGAGAGCTACGCCGTCCCCACCATCACCGGGGAGATCAAGCGGCACTTCCGCGACCACATGTGGACCCTGCACGTACCGCGCCGGGTCCAGGACCTGCGCAACCGCGTACGGCGCGCCCGCCAGGAACTCTCCCAGACCGTCCCGGGACGCGAGCCGACCGTCGCCGAGATCGCGGAGCACGCCCGGATGACCGAGGACGACGTCCGCGCCGGACTGGAGGCGCTGGAGAGCTTCAGCGCGCTGTCGCTGGACGCGGAACTGCCCGGCGGCGAGGACGGCTACTCGCTGAGCGACGCGCTCGGGGCGGCCGATCCCGCGCTGGACACGGTGGTGGACCGCGCGGCGGTCGCGCCGCGCCTTGCGGCCCTGCCCGAGCGGGAACGGGCCATCCTGTACATGCGGTTCTTCGCGGACATGACGCAGAGCCGGATCGCCGAGGAGCTCGGGATCTCGCAGATGCACGTCTCCCGGCTGATCAGCCGCTGCTGCGGCCGGGTGCGGGAACAGGTCATGCGGGACGCGGGCACACGGCTCTGAGCGAGCGGCGGGCGGCGAGCGGTGGGCCCGGAAGGCGGGGCGGTGGGCCGGATGCCTGGTCGGCGGGGCAACAGGGCCGGTGACCGGGGCGGTTGAGGCGACGGCTCGCGGGGCGGCGGTCGTACGACGTCGCGAGGGCGTGGGCCGTGAAGGTGTACGGGGGTTCGCGGGCTGGGCGCGGCCGGCGCGGGTTCCCCGGGGCAGGCGGGAGTCCGGCGGGACGCGGCCCTGCGGGGGCGTTCCGCGGGTCCGGCCGGGCGCGGGACGCACGGGGGACTCCCGGGGCCCGCGGGAGTCCCCCGTGCCCGAGGAGTTCCGGGGCTCGTGGGAGGCCGTCGGGTCACCCACTCGGCCGTCCCCTTCCCGCGAATGGGGTCCGGCCGCGCGCGACCCGGCGCCCGGCGGGCTGTGATGGCCGCAGGGGCACGAACGCCGTGTCCCGCAGCCGTCGGCCGAAGGAGCCCACCTCATGCGCCGCACCGTCCGTGCCCTGTCCGTCGCAGCCCTGGCCAGTGTCGTCCTGGGCTTCGCCGCCTCGGCCGCCCTCGCGGACCCGGCCGCGGAGGTCGGTCCGAGCAGCGTCCCACCCGGTGGCAGCGTCACCGTCTCGGTCTCCTGCGACGCCACGACCTCCGCCGCGCCCGCCGCCATCGACGCCAGCTCCCCGGCCTTCGAGCAGGGCACCGTCCAGCTCCAGCAGGTCCCCGGCGGCGACAGCCAGGCCCCCGCGCTCGCCTACAGCGGCACCGCCCGCATCTCGCCCACCACGAGCCTCGACGGCGACGCCGACGCGGCCGGCCGGGACTCGCCGTGGACCGTCGACGGCGCCTGCCCCGCGCCCACCGGCGGGAAGGGCAAGCAGTGGAGCGCCAGCTTCGACGTGCCCCGCGACGGCACCAAACCGTGCGCGGAGGCGGTACCCGGCCCCTGCGACACCGGGAAACAGTGCACCGGCGCGACCGCCCCCACCTGCGACAGCGACACCGGCGAGCGGTGCGCCGAGAAGTCCGGGGACGACTGCGGGGGCGCGGTGGTCCAGCGCGGGGTGCGGGCCGGCGAGGGGGGTTCCCTCACCGGCTCCGTCCCGGCCCTCGTCGCCGGTGGCCTGCTGATCGCGGGCGGACTCGGCGCCGCCGCCCACCGTCTCCGCCACCGCGACTCCGGTCCGGTCCGCTGACCATGTCCCTCGCCCGTCACCGCGACTCCGGTCCGGTCGGCTGACCCCGGCCGCAAGTCCTGCCACCGCGGCGCCGGTCCGATCCGCTGAGCCCGTCTCCGTCTCCGTCTCCGTTTCCGTCCCCGTTCGTCACCCCCCTTCGGCACCCGTGTGACCGGCACAACGCCGACCGGCGCCCATGAGGTGCCGTACGGCGGGGTACTCAGACCCCCGAGGACCCGCCTGACCCGTACGACCCACGCGATCGGCGGCCACGGCCGCGCCGGCGGTCGCGCACGGGGGACGGACGACAGCACCGCCCGCACCGGTCTCATCCCCGAAGCCGCACCGGAGGTACGGATGCCGCGGACCGCCCCCCAGGGACACGGCCCCGTCCGCTACGGCCCGCCGCTCCCCGAGGACGGGCTGCCCGTGCTCCCCGAACTGGCCGCCGTACTGGCCGAGTCCGCGTCCCGCCCGCAGAGCGAACCCGTCGGCGGGGGCCCCGCGCTGCTGGCCGCCGCGTGCGGCTACTGGGACCGGCGCGGTCTGCCCGCCGAACCCGACCGCGTGGTGGCCGCCCCCGGTGCCCCCTCCTTGTTGGTCGCGCTGACCGCGGCGCTCGGCGGTGACGTGCTGGTGCCCCGGCCCTGCGCCGCCTGGTGGGCGCCGTACGCGCGCCTGTTGGGGCGGCCCGTCTTCCACGTGGCGACCCCCGCCGAGTCCGGCGGGGTGCCGGACGCGTACGCCCTGCTGGAGACCGTCCGCCGCATCAGGACCGAGGGCGGCGATCCGCGGCTGCTCGTGCTGTCCCTCGGCGACGACCCGACCGCCACCGTGGCGCCGCCCGAGGCGCTGCACGCCGCCGTCGAGGCCGCGGCCGCCGAGGGGCTCTACCTGGTCAGCGACGAGACCTGGCGCGACACCCTGCACACCCCGCACGACACCGTGCTGCTCAGTCCCGCCGAGATGCTCCCCGACCGCGTCACCGTCGTCAGCGACCTGGCCGGCGCGTTGCTGGCGCCGGGCTGGCCGGCCGCGGCCGCCCGTTTCCCCGCGGACGAGGGCGGGGCCGCCCTGCGCGCCCAGGTCCTCGACGTGCTCACCGCGCTCGGCGCGCGGGTCGCCGCCCCGGTCGCCGCGGCGGCCGCGTACGCCCTGTCGGAGCCCGGGCCGGTCACCGCGCGCGTGGCCGCCACGGTCCGCCTGCACGCGCCGCTGTCGGCCGCCGTCCACCGCGCGGTCGTCGCGGCGGGCGCGGTGGCCCGGCCGCCCAGGTCGGGCCGCCACCTCTACGCCGACCTCGGCCCCCTGCGGGGCGCGCTCACCGCGCACGGCGTCGGCGACGCGCAGGAACTGGAGGACTTCCTCACCGCCCGGCTCGGCATGCCCGCGCCCGGCGGACACCGCTTCGGCGACGACCTCGGCGCCCTGCGGGTCCGGCTGTCCACCGGGCCGCTGCTCGGCGACACGGACGAGGAACGAGCGGAATGCCTCAGGGCCCCCGCGCCGTTGGAACTGCCACACGTGCAACGCGCGTTGATCCGACTGGAATCGGTCTTCGACGATCTCCGCGACGACGCTCAGCGATGGGAGCCTCCTCGATGACGCAGCAGTCCGAGTCGACCACCACGAGCGGCGCCACGAGTTCGGACACGGACACAACCGCCACCACCAGCGCGACGACGACCGACACGGCCATCCCGGGCACCGCGACCCCGAGTTCGCCCACCACCGGTACGACGACCACCGGCACCCCCACCACCGGCACGACGAGCACCGGTACGACGAGCACCGGTACGACGACCGTAGGCCCGCCGTCCACCGCCCCGGTCACGCACGGCGCGGGTCGTGCGCGGCCGGGGCCGGCCGCCGTGCCGCCGCTCGCCGAACCCCGGCCGCTGGGGGAGCGGCGGGTGTGGCCGCGCACCTTCCACGACCGTCTCACCGCCCCGCTGCCCGGCCTCAAGGCCATGGCCCGCTTCGCCCGTGAGGGCGCCGTGCGCCCGGGGCGGGAGGGCCTCGCCGACATTCCCCGGCTGCCCTTCGCGCCGGGGCCGCTGCCCCGGGCCGGCGCCGACACCGTCGCCGTCTCCTGGGCGGGCCACGCCAGTTGGGTGGTGCGGATCGGCGGACTGACGGTCCTGACTGACCCGGTGTGGTCCCGTCGTATCCTCGGCACGCCCGCCCGTATCACCCCCGTCGGCATCGCCTGGAGCGCCCTGCCGCCCGTCGACGCGGTGGTCATCAGCCACAACCACTACGACCACCTGGACGCCCCCACCCTGCGCCGACTCCCGCGTGACACACCGGTGTTCGTGCCGGCCGGGCTCGCCCGCTGGTTCCGCCGCCGCCAGTTCACCGCCGTCACCGAACTCGACTGGTGGGAGGGCGCGGAACTGGGCGGTGTCCGCTTCGACTTCGTGCCCGCCCACCACTGGTCCAAGCGCAGCCTCACCGACACCTGCCGCACCCTGTGGGGCGGCTGGGTCCTCACCGCCCCCGACGGGCAGCGGGTCCACTTCGCCGGCGACACCGGGTACGGCCACTGGTTCGCCCGCATCGGACAGCGCTACCCGGGCATCGACCTCGCGCTGCTGCCCATCGGGGCGTACGACCCGCGCTGGTGGCTCAGCGACGTCCACTGCGACCCGGAGGAGGCGGTGCGGGCCGCCCAGGATCTCGGCGCCCGCCGGATGGCCCCCATGCACTGGGCCACGTTCGTGCTGTCCGCCGAGCCCGTCCTCGAACCGCTCACCCGGGTACGGGCCGCCTGGGAGAAGGCGGGTCTCGCCGCCGAGGACCTGTGGGACCTGCCGGTGGGCGGTTCACGCGTCCTGCCCCGCGACGGGTCGTAGACCGGGCGACCCGGGACCGCCCGCCGAGCAGCACGTCAGGCCGCCGCCGTACGTCTACGCCCTGCCCCGGATCCCGGAGGTCCGGCGGAGCCGCCGCCACAGGCTCGGCGCCGCGCTCACCCCCACCGTCAGCAGGATCGCCGCGAGCACGCCCTCCCAGGGCTCGTCGAACAGGGAGCCGCCCAGGATGCCGATCAGCTGGTACGTCACGGTCCAGGCCAGACAGGCCGGCAGGTTCCCGCGGGCGAAGCGGCGCGGCGGCCACTCCGCCATCAGACAGGCCAGCATCACCGGGATGCGGCCCGCCGGCACCAGCCGCGACAGCACGAGGACCGCCACCCCGTGGTCGCCGAGCTTCTCCTGCGCCTGGGCGAGGCGGTCCTCCGGGGCGCGTCTGCGTATCGCCTCCAGCCAGCGCGACCCGTTCTTCGACCGCATCCCGCGCCGCCCCAGCCAGTACAGCGTGCCGTCGCCGAGGAACGCGGCCAGCGAGGCCGTCACGAAGATGAGGCCCAGGTCCACGGGTGACGTCCGGTGGAAGGCCACCACGGACGCCGTGCTCACGAGCGCTCCCGTCGGCACCACCGGCACCAGGGCCCCGATCAGCACCAGCAGGAACAGCGAGGGATAGCCGAGTGCCTGCTGCGTGTACTCGGGAGTGACCGACGCCGGGGCGATGGCGAACCAGCTCACCGCGCGACCGCCAGGCGCACGCTCTCGCCGTGCCCGAGCCGGTGCACGTCCACCCCGGGCGCGCGCTCCGCCGCGAGCCGCACGAACTCCTCGCCCGGCGCGTGGAACTCGTGCGGGCGCACGGCGTCCATCCCGATCGGCCAGTACGTGCCGTAGTGCACCGGCACCGCGCTGCGCGGCGCCAGCCGGGCCAGCGCCTGGGCCGCGCGTCCCGCGTCCAGATGCCCCTCGCCGAGATGCGGACCCCAGCCGCCGACCGGCAGCAGCGCCACGTCGACCGGGCCGACCTCAGCCGCCATCGAGTCGAACAGACCGGTGTCCCCGGCGAAGTAGGTGCGGGCCTCGCCCTCCACGACGTAGCCGAGGGCGGGGGAGCGGTGCCGGCCGAGCGGCAGCCGCCGCCCGTCGTGCCGGGCGGACACCGCCCGGACGGCCAGCGGCCCGACCGTGGTCTCCTCGCCCGGCGCCAGCTCGCTGATCCGCAGATGCGCGAGCCGGCGCAACCCCGGCACGGCCCTGGGCGCACCCCGGGGCACGAGCACCCGGGTGCCCGGCGCGAGCCCCGCCAGCGAGGGAACGTGCAGGTGATCGGCGTGCAGATGGGACACGAGCACCACGTCCGCGCGCCGGGCGCCGGGCGGCGGCAGCGCCCCGCGGCGCCGGCGCAGGTGGGCGAGCCGGCGGGCGAACAGGGGGTCGGTGAGCACACGTACGTCCGAGTCCTCGACCGTGCAGGTGGCGTGCCCCCACCAGGTGATCTCCACCGGCACCTCTTTGCCTCCTTCGCGCGACTCCCCGAAGCCTACGGGCAGGAGTAGGGTCGGCGGCGAAACCCGGAGGTGAGGGGGGACGCCATGGGACCGGTTCGCGTCACGGCGATCGCGAGTCTGACGCCGCTCGAGGAACTGGACGCCGATCCCTTCCTGGTGGACTCCCGCAGCCAGCACGCCATGTGCGCCCGTTGGGCGGCCGAGCGCGGCTACGTCGTCGGCCGGGAACTGCTGGTGCGGGGGCTGCGCCCCGACCACTGCGTGCTGTGGGACGGTGTCCGGCCCGGCCTCGACCTCTTCGTGGCGCCCAGCCGCCGCGTGCTGGAGAGCGCCCTGTCCTCCGTGGAGGAGTTCACCGCGGAGTGCGCCCGCCGGGGCGTGGGCGTCGAGACGGTGGGCCACGCCGAACCGTCCTACGACGCCCAGATGAAGGCCCGGGTGCACCGCAGACTGTCGATGCCGACAGCGGGCTACGACGGACGGTAGCCCGCCCCCCACCGGCGAGGGCCGGCCACCCCGCCCCTCGGGCCGCCCGGGGCCCCCGCCGCGCGTTGTGACAGGGTGAGTGCAGGCGCCCGCACCGACGACGGGCGGGGAGAGGTGGGCGGGGCGTGCGGGGCGTGTGGTGGCGGCGGACCGCCAGTCAGATCGGGCGGAGCGTCACGGTGTGGGCCGCCTCGACGGTCACCATGCTGGTGCTCGCCGGCATCCTGCCGGACTTCCAGATCCAGTCCCCGGACGGCGACAGCGCCACCCGGATCGCGGTCACCGCAGCGGTCGGCGCCGGCGCCTTCGGTCTGCTGTCGGCCCTGGTCTGGCCGCTGCTCGTACGGCTCCTGCTGCTGGTGCCCGCCCTCGTGCTCGGACTCCTCGTGTTCGTGCTCAACGGGTCTCTGCTGCTGATCGCCCTGCGCGTCAACCCCTCCGGACGCGGCGAGGTGGCCCCCGAGACCGCCGTCGTCGTCGCCGCGGTGATGTCCGCCGTCGCCTCCGCCACGGGTGCCGCCCTCGCCGTACGCGACGACGACCCGTACCGCCGCAGGCTCTACCGCCTCGCCGACCGCCGCCGCGGCGCCGGCCCGGCCTGTCCCACCACGCACGGCACGGTCTTCCTCCAGCTCGACGGCGTCGGCCACGACACCCTGCTCGCGGCGGCCGCCAAGGGCCTGATGCCGACCGTGGCCGGCTGGCTCGGCGACCGGCCGACCCACCGGCTCACCCCCTGGCGCACCGACTGGTCCAGCCAGACCGGCGCCAGCCAGCTCGGCATCCTGCACGGCAGCAACCACGACGTCCCCGCCTTCCGCTGGTACGAGAAGGACCGGGGCGAGATCATGGTCTGCAACCGCCCCACCAGCGCCGCCGAACTCCAGCACCGCGCCGTGCGGCGGACCGGCGAGGGCGGGCTGCTCGCCGTCGACGGCGCCAGCCGCGGCAACCTGTTCAGCGGTGGCGCCGAGGAGCAGGCCCTCGTCCTGTCGATCGCCACCCTGCGGCGCGGCCCCGAGAACCGCTCCCGGGCCGGCTACTTCGCCTACTTCTCCGACCCGGCCAACGCCGTGCGCACCGTCATGTCCTTCGTCGCCGAGGTCGGCCGCGAGATGGGCCAGTCCACCCGCGGCCGTATCGAGCGGGTCCGCCCGCGGGTGGCCCGCGCCGGCCTCTACCCCTTCGTCCGCGCCTTCGCGACCGTCGTCGAACGGGACGTCGTGGTCGCCGCCGTCATGGGCGACATGTTCGCCGGACGCACCGCCGTCTACGCCGACCTCGTGGCCTACGACGAGGTCGCCCACCACTCCGGACCGCGCAGCCGCGACGCCGAGAAGGTCCTCGCACGTCTCGACCGGTCACTCGCCCTGATAGCCGACGTCGCCGAACACGCCCCCCGTCCGTACCGGATCGTCGTGCTCTCCGACCACGGTCAGAGCCCCGGCGAGACCTTCCGCGCCCGCTACGGACTCGGCCTCGGCGACCTCGTGCGGGCCGGCTGCGGCCTGCCCGTGCCGCGCCGGGCGCAGCGCACGCACAGCGGGGCCGAGGCCCGCGCGGCGGTGCGGGCCGCGCTGCGCCGGCCCGTGGAGGAGGGCCGTGAGCGCCACCGGCCCGCGCACCGCCCGTCCGAACCGCTCGTGCTCGCCTCCGGCAACCTCGGCCTGATCTCCTTCCCGGACGTGCCCCACCGGATGAGCAGAGAGGAGATCGACGCCCGCCACCCGGCCCTGCTGACGACCCTCGCCAACCATCCCGGCATGGGCTTCCTCCTGGTGCGCAGCGAGGAGCACGGCGGACTGGTGCTCGGCGCGCACGGCGTCGCCGTCCCGCTCGACGAACTCGACGACGAACACCCAGGCCCGCTCGCCGACTTCGGCCCCGGCGCCGCCGACGCCGTCCGCCGCACCCACTCCTTCCCGCACACCGCGGACATCATGGTCAACTCCTGGTACGACCCGTCCGAGGGCGAGGTCCTCGCCTTCGAGGAGCAGATCGGCTCGCACGGCGGGCTCGGCGGCGCGCAGGCGAAACCGTTCCTGCTGTCGCCGCTCGACTGCTCGGCGCCGGTCGGGGATGCGGAGGAACTGGTCGGCGCGGAACAGGTCCACCGCGTCCTGCGCCGCTGGCTGGAGGAGTCGAACGGGCCCCAGGTGCCGCTCCCCGCCCAGGAGGAGAGCGCGGCCTGAGTACCCCGGCCCGGCCCGCGCACCGCCGCGAAGTCCACCCCCGTCCCGGAGTTCGCGCGGACGTCCGGGCCGCCGTCCACCGCACGGGGACGGGTCTTGCGGGTGCGGTGCGCCGGAGTGTGATCGGATGGGGTGGGCAGCCCGTCACCGGGACCACTCGTGAAAGGAATGACCGTGGCTACCACGCGTACCGCACACACCGTCTGGGAAGGCAACCTGCTCGAGGGCAACGGTGTCGTCACCTTCGACTCCTCCGGCATCGCTCAGCAGCCGGTCACGTGGGCCTCGCGCGCCCAGGACGCGAACGGCAAGACCAGCCCCGAGGAGCTGATCGCCGCCGCCCACTCCAGCTGCTTCTCCATGGCCCTCTCGCACGCCCTGGCCGGCGCCGGCACCCCGCCCACCCGGCTGCAGACCAACGCCGACGTCACCTTCCAGCCCGGCGAGGGCATCACCGGCATCCACCTCACCGTGCGCGGCGAGGTGCCCGGCCTGGACGCCGCCGGCTTCGCCTCGGCCGCCGAGGACGCCAAGAAGAACTGCCCCGTCAGCCAGGCCCTCACCGGCACGACGATCACGCTGACCGCGGAACTCGCCTGACGTCCGGTCCTCGCGCGGCCCGCCGGTCCGGGGCGGCCGCGCGAGGACGGGAGCACGACTTCCGTGCCACGTCCGGGAGTTGCGCGGCTGTCACGAACACCCCCTGACCCGCGGCCGCCGGGTCAGGGCTTGCGGGCGACTCCCGCGTACACCGGCACGATGCCCTCCGCCTGGGCCGCCACGTCCTCGGGCCCCGGACGCCACCCGGAGACGGGGATCACGCCCGGCCCCAGCAGCTCCAGACCGTCGAAGAAACGGGCGAACCCGGCCAGCGGACGCGGGTGGAACGCGGTCCCGCCGCGGCGGAAGTGCTCCGCGGCCCGCCCGACGGCCTCCGGACTGAGGTCGGGGGTGACCTGCGACAGGATCAGGTGACTGCCCGGGGCGAGCGCGGCGACGTACCGCGCCAGCAGTCCGTACACGTCGTCACCGGCCGGCTCGTCGTCGAGGTAGTGGGTCAGCGCCACCAGCGACAGGGCGATGGGCCGGGTGAAGTCCAGGAACTCGCCGGCCCTGCGCAGAATGGTGCCGGGGTCCCGGACGTCGGCGTGCACATACGTCGTCAGGCCCTCGGCGCGGCCGTGCAGCAGCGCCTCGGCGTGCCGCAGGACGATCGGGTCGTTGTCCGCGTACACCACCTTCGCGTCCGGCGCGACCTCCTGGGCCACCTGGTGCAGGTTGGGCTCCGTGGGGATGCCCGTGCCGATGTCCAGGAACTGGCGCGTCCCGGCCTCGGCGACGGTGCGCACGGCCCGGTGCATGAAGCGGCGGTTGGCGCGCGCCCCGCGCACGGCGGCGGGGTCCGAGGCGAGGATGCGGCGGGCCAGCTCCTCGTCCACCGGGTAGTTGTCCTTGCCGCCCAGCCACCAGTCGTACACCCGGGCCGGATGCGGCCGGCTGGTGTCGACGCGGAGGGGCGTGGGCCGTAAGCCGGTCATGCGGTGTCGTCTCCTCGGGCTTCGGGTACGGGGCGGGTGGTGCCGGTTCAGAAGTCCTCGCGGCGCTCGCGCAGGAGTTCCTTCGTGCGTTCCGCCGACGCGGCCTGCGCCGACATGTGGTCGAGTACCTCCAGGTGTGCCGCGACCTCCCTGCGGGAGTCCAGGTAGAGCGCCCCGGTCAGGTACTCGGTGAAGACCATGTCGGGCAGTTCCGGCTCCCCGAAGCGGAAGAGCGAGAACGGCGCGTACGTCCCCGGGTGCGGGCCGTCCCGGAACTCCGCGACCTGGAGTGTGACCCGGTCGCGCTCGGCGAACTCCAGCAGCTTGTCCAACTGCTCGCGCATCACCTCGCCGTGGATGCTCACCGGGCGCCGCAGCACCGTCTCGTCCATGATCACCCACAGGTGGGGCGGGTTGCCGCCCTCCAGCAGCCGCTGTCGGGCCAGGCGCAGCGACACATGCCGCTCGATGGCGTCCCCACCCGACTGCCCGATGGTCCCGGCCTGCATGACGGCGCGCGCGTACGCCTCGGTCTGGAGCAGCCCGGGGACGAAGTGCGGCTCGTAGGACCGGATGATCCGGGCGGCGCCCTCCAGGCTCACGTACATGCTGAACCACTCCGGCAGCACGTCGTGGAACCGCTGCCACCAGCCCGGCTCGTTGGCCTCCTCGGCCAGCGCGACGAAGGCCGCCGTCTCGTCGTCGGCGACGCCGTACGTCTCCAGCAGCACCTGCACGTAGGGGATCTTCAGCGCGACCTCGGCCATCTCCATGCGCCGTACGGTCGTCGCGGCCACCCGCAGCACGCGTGCGGCCTCCTCGCGCTTGAGGCCGGCCGCCTCCCGCAGTTCCTGCAGGCGCCTGCCGAGTACCACCTGTCCCACCGTGGGCGCGGGCCGCCGCTCACTCACGCCACGCCTCCCCATACGCGCCGAAGTACGCGAGCAGTGTGACATGCCGTGCCGCCGGTCTCACAGGGGCGGCGGTGAGGAAAAGTGCCTGACGGGGCCTGACGGGTCACGACAGCGCCGACCGAAGGTACTTGGCGGTGGCCGGGTCGGCCGGGAGGAAGGTCTCGATGGCGAGTTCGGCGACGGTCACGTCCATCGGGGTGTTGAAGGTGGAGATGGAGGAGACGAAGGACAGCGTCCGCCCCTCGTGCTCGATCCGCATCGGCAGCGCGAAGTACGGTACGGAGCCGTCCGGTTCCTCCGGGTCCGGGGCCGCCGGCACCGGATAGGCCGCGACCTCCTCGTACAACTCCCGCAGCGGGCGCGAGCGGTGCAGGGCGATCTGCCGTTCCATCTGGGCGAGCAGATGGCCGCGCCACTCGTGGAGGTTGCGGATGCGCGGCGCGAGTCCCTCGGGGTGCAGGGTGAGCCGCATCGCGTTCAGCGGTGGCGCCAGGAGCGACTCCGGGACGCCGTCGAGGAGGAGCGTGATCCCCCGGTTGGCGGCCACCACTCGGTAGGTGGCGTCGACCACCAGCGCCGGATACGGCTCGTAGCCCCGGATCAGCCGTTCCATGCCCTCGCGCAGCGCGTCGAGTGCCGGGTCCTCCAGCGGGGTCTCGGGGTAGTGCGGGGCGTGACCGGCCGCCAGCAGCAGCGCGTTGCGCTCGCGGACCGGGACGTCCAGGTGCTCGGCCAGCCGCAGCACCATCTCCTCGCTCGGCCGGGAACGGCCCGTCTCGACGAAGCTGATGTGCCGGGCCGAGGAGCCGGCACGCAGGGCCAGCTCCAGCTGACTGACCCGCCGCCGCTCCCGCCAGGCCCGCAGCAGCGGGCCGACCCCCTGGCTCGCGGAGGCGGTGGCGGGCGCGGCGGTTCCGGAGGCGGCAGTGGTCATACGCCCGACCGTAGCCGAGCGCGGCGCCCGACCCGCGGCACGCCGGTGACCAGGGCCGCGGCGGCACGCTTGTGGCAGGCTGAAGGAGTACCCGGCACCCCGGAAGGAGCGCGGCCATGTCCGTCGTACCGCTGTCGCAGAAGGAGATCGAGGACCGGCTCGCGGAGCTGCCGGGCTGGTCGCTCGACGGCGACCGCCTCACCCGTTCCTACCGGCTCGGCTCCCACTTCGCGGCCACCGCGATGGTCATCCACATCGCCCAGGTGCAGGAGGAGCTGGACCACCACTCCGACCTCACCCTCGGCTACGACACCGTGTCCCTGTCCGTGCACACCCACAGCGCGGGCGGCGCCGTGACCGAGCTGGACGTCGAGCTCGCCCACCGGGTCGCGGCGCTCGCCCCGGGACACGGGGCGGCCTGAGCAGAGCACGGGACCCCCGTTCGGCCCGGCTGCTGAGGCCGGTCCCCGGTGCCCCCGGGCGGGGCGGCGGGGAGTCCGCCAAGTACCCCTCAGGGTCGGGCACTTGGGGGGGGGGATGGCAGCTGTCGTACCCAGGCGTCCCGCTCGTGCCGGCCGGGCGGCAGTTCCCCGACGCAGCCGATCCACGGCAGGTCCGGGGTGACGAAGTGGGCCGGGTCGCGGTCCGGGCAACCCAGGACCGGATCACCCGGACGGTCACGGAACTGGCCGTCCGGTACGGCAACTCCCGTGCGGGTGACGGCAACTGACAGGACGCAACCCGCCGTTCTCCCAGGAGGTACGTCCCGTGCAGCACCCGCACCCCCGCACACGGCCCCGCCCGCCTCTTCGTCCACGCCCGCGTCCGCGTCCGCGCGGGCGTCGCGGACGAACGGCCGTCCTGTCCGCACTGGCCGCCGCGGCGGCCCTGGTCGGCGCCGGACTGACCGCGCTCACCCCCGGCACCGCCGAGGCGGCCACCGCCCGCCAGGTCGAGAAACGGACGGCACCCACATCGACAAGTACGGCACCTCGTCCGACACCCGGCTGCTGACCGGCGCCTCGGTCCACTCCGACAACGGCACCAAGGCGACCCCGGCGCTGTCCGGTGACATCCTCGGCGACTGGCGCGAGGAGGTCGTCTGGCCGACCAGCACCAACACGGCACTGCGGATCTACTCCACCCCGCTGGAGACGACCAGAAGGATCACGACCCTCCTGCACGACACCCAGTACCGCACCGCCCTGGCCTGGCAGAACACCGCCTACAACCAGCCGCCGCACCCGAGCTTCTTCATCGGAGACGGCATGCCGACCCCGCCCCGCCCGACGGTGTACACACCGTGAACGACGGTGGGGGGGGGGGGGGGGGGGGGGAGCAACCCCCCGGTTCGGGGGAGAGGGCGGCCCCGTTGTACAAGAGGGAAGGGGTCCGGTTTGGGTTGGGGGGCCACCAGCCTCTTATT
>NZ_JBWKDW010000001.1:23149-120229 GCF_056435735.1 Streptomyces sp. NPDC043878 | reverse complement strand
CCCCACAACCCCCCCCCCCACCCTGATCTTTCTCGGCGGAACACCCCCCCCACCCCCCCCCCCCACCCCGGCCACCCCACGCGAGACGCCGGGTCTCCCCCCCCCCCCCCGCCCCCCCCCCCACCGGTTCAGGCGACCGTGCAGCTCCGGTCGCCCAGGGTGAACGCGGTCGGTTTCGGGTTGGAGCCCGACCAGCTTCCGGTGAACCCGAAGGTCACCGAGGAGCCGGCCGCCACCGTGCCGTTCCAGGAGACGTTCCGCGCGGTGACCGCCGTACCGGACTGGGTGAAGCCGGCGTTCCACAGCTGGGTGACCTTCTGGCCGCCCGGGAACGACCAGCCGAGCGACCAGCCGCTCCACGCGCTCGATCCCGTGTTGGCGAGCCGCACGTCCGCCTGGAAGCCGCCCGACCACTGGTTGGTGACCTGGTAGGTCACCGTGCAGGCGCCCGTCGGTGTGGGGTCCGTGCCGCCGCCACCGTCATCACCGCCGCCGGAGGTGTCGCCGTAGACGACTCCCCGGCCGTTCGTCGAGACGTACACCCGGCCGTAGACGCGCGGGTCGCCGGTGATCGCCGCGCCCGTGAAGCCGTACTGGTGGGCGGAGTCGTTGACACGGGTCCAGCTCGCGCCCTTGTCCGTCGAGCGGAAGATGCCGCGCACACCGCCTATCTTCGCGCTGGTGAACAGCGTCTGGTACGAGGCGCCGGGTGCCGCCTTGCCGAAGCCGACGGTGTCGGCCTGCTCGACGTTCGCCAGCCTGGTGAAGCTCGCCCCGCCGTCCGTCGAGTGCCACAGACCGTACGCTCCGTCGCTCGCGCCGCCCGCCAGCCACACGTCGCCCTTCGTGCCGGGCAGCGCCTTGAAGCGGACGCTGTCGCCGCTCGGCAGACCGGTGGCCGCTGACGCGGTGAAGGTCGCGCCGCCGTCCGTACTGACGTAGAACTTCCCGGACTTGAAGCCGTAGAAGGTCTTCGCGTCCGCCCGGTCCGACTCCACGACCGCACCCGCCGGGATGCCGCTCGACGCCGACCAGGAGGTGCCGAAGCCGGTCGCGTACCGCACGCCCGTGCCCTCCGGGCTCCAGACGAACCGGCTGCCGTCCGCCGCCGCGGCGACCGTGCCGCCGCCGCTGACGCCCGAAGGGTCCGTCCCCGCGAACCAGTTGGCGCCGTTGTCGGTCGAGAACGCGATGTGCGGGCCCGAGTCGAGGTTGCCGGTCCGCACCACCGTGTCCGGGTTCGTCTCGGCGAAGTCCAGGCTGGTGGTCGTGGTGAAGTTCGGCGAGGTGAACATCATCGGCGGCACCTTGGTGAGGTCCGTGTGACGGAAGCCGCCGACGTCGCCCAGCGCGCTCAGCAGCGGGGCGCCCGACGGGGGAGAGACGAGGTCGTTGACCGCCGTCTCCTCCAGGCCCCGCACCATCGGCGTGATGGTGAACCGCCCGCCGCTGTCCCAGTTCGTGAGGTTCTCCGTGCCGTAGACCGTCGCCCCCGTTCCGTACATCATCCGGTTCGAGTCGAACGGGTCGATCTCCAGCGACTCCGTCATCCACCCCAGCTTCGGGCTCTGTTCGGGCGGCGACGGATTCGCGCCCCAGGTCAGCCAGGGCGAGGAGGAGACGTCCATCGTGTAGCGGTTCGAGTGGTCGGGATACGACGTGTAGTCCCACGCCTTCGTCCAGGTGCCGCCGCTGTCCGTGGAGCGGAAGATCTGGGTGTCCGGCCACCAGGAGCTGTACGCCGTCGCCATCACGGTGCCCGGGTGCTGCCGGTCCACCGTCAGACCGCTGAAGCCGTAGGAGGTGTCGGCCTCCGCGACCGGGCTGATGTCCGTCCAGGCGCCGGTCGCGGTCGCGTACCGCCACAGTCGGCCCTTGCCGCCGTCGTAGGGACCGCCCTTGTCGCTGTATGCGATGTACAGATAGCCGTTCTTCGTATCCAGTACACCCTTGTGCGCGAGATAGCCGGTCGGCTGCCCGGCCAGCCGGCTCCAGGTCGCGCCCGCGTCGGTGGACCGGTACACCGCGTTGTCCTTGTCGGCGACTCGACGTACACCGTCTTCGTCGCGGTGCCCGACGTGCCCGTGGACTCGTCGAAGGTGACCCAGGCGATGCCCTGGTTGTCGGACGCGTACCCGCTCGTGTCGCCCGGATCCTGCACGTAGTTGCCCGGGTTGGGGAAGCTGCCCACCTGCGACCAGGTGACACCGGAGTCCGTCGACCGCCACAGGCCCTTCCCGCTGGGCGCGCCCAGGTACAGCACGCTGTTCCGGTTCGGGTCGACGGCGAGCCGCTCGCCCATGCCCCGGCCGGGCATGTTGCCGCCGAGTTTGAACGGCAGGTCCGTCTTCTGCCAGCTCGCGCCCCGGTCGGCGGACCGCAGCACGGCCCCGTTGCCCGGGTCCCAGCTGTTGGTGTACGTGCCCACGGCCGCGTACACCCGGTTCGGGTCGACCGCGTCGGAGGCGATGCTCACCACGCCGGTGTGCCCCCAGTCGTCCCAGCCGACCGAGTCCAGCAGGGGCGTCCAGGTCTTCGTCGACTGCTGCCAGCGGTAGGCGCCGCCGATGTCGGTGCGGGCGTAGGCGAGGTTCTTCTCGGTCCGGTTGAAGACGATGCCGGGGACGAAGCCACCGCCGTCGATCCGGGCGTTCTTCCACGTGTACGTGTCGGCGGCGGGCGTCACCTTCGGGGTGCTCGCCGCCAGCGCGGGCGGGCTGCCCGCGAGCAGGCCGGCGGCCAGCGCCAGCACGGCGGTGAGGATGCGGGTCCTTCGCACAGGTCGTCCTTTCCGGGCGGGTGGGGGGATGGAAAGGCGATGGCCGGGCGGCCCCCCGTGCGGGTGGGGGCCGCCCGGCCGGGCCCCGTCGTCAGGTGACGGGGCCACGCACGCGAAGCTCCGGACGTTCCGGCGGGGCGCGGTGCCGCCCCCGCGCCCGTGCGGGCGCGGGGAACCGCGGGGTCGGCCACACACCGACCGCGGTCTGCGTACCGCCCTCCCCGCCGGGCGCCCGGCGGGGACTATTCGAGGAGCTCCGCGTACGAGCCCATGGCCAGGGCGATGTCCGCCTGGGCCCAGAACCGGTGGTACGTGAACACGGGCGCGGCTCCGCCCGCGAGGTAGCTCTCGATCTTCGACCAGGCCGGGTCGTTCTTGTAGAAGGACCGGAGCGAGGCGAAGGTGGAGGAACTGTTGATCGTGTCGCCGTTCGGCATCTTGCCGGTCCAGCCGCTCGGCACGTACACGGTGTCGTCGAAGCGGTTGTAGTCGGCGCGGGTCTCCGGGACGGCGATGCCCAGGGCGTCCTGGTCGTTCGTCCACATGCCGTCCAGCAGCGCCTTCGCCGTCGTCTTCGCCTCCGTGTCACCGGACCTGGCGGCGTAGTACGACAGGGTCTTGGCGTACGCGGCCGCCACACCCACGTCGTCGGTGTAGTCGGCGACGGTGACGTGAAGTCCGCTGTTGGCGCCGGGACTTGACGCGTTCCAGGTGTCGGGCTGCCCCGACCACTGGAGGGTGGAGGGGATCCGGAAGGTGCCGTCCGGGTTGATCGTCGTCTTGGACAGCGCCCAGTCGACCCACTTGTCGAGGACCGCCTTGGCGTTCGCGTTCCCCGTCTGCTGGTAGTACTCGGCGACCCGCTCCATCGACCATGCCTGGAAGCCGAACCACTGGTTGGACGGCGGGTCGTGGTAGACGGGCTGCTGGTCGTAGTACATGCCGTAGAAGGTCGACGTGCCGGCCGGCGGGGTCGCGTAGCGGCCCGCCCAGCTGTTGGTCGCACCGCCCGCGATGGCTCCCTCGTTCGACTGCAGCCAGCGGTAGAACTCCAGCTGCCGGTCGAGCGACTTCGCCCAGTCCGCCTGTCCCGTCGCCGACTTGGGCTTCAGGTCGGCGTAGCTGCTCAGGGCGTACGCCGCGAGCGGGTTCTGGTAGCCGCCGTGGACGTGGCTGGAGCCGATGCGCCAGGCCCAGCCCGCACTGGTGTCGTTGGCGCCGCCCCAGGCGTAGTACCAGGACAGCAGGTAGGAGGAGGCGTCCTTGCCGGTGCCGGCCGGGCAGGTGGACGGACCGACACAGTTGCCGATCTTCTTGAAGTACTTGTCGTACATGGCGTAGCGCAGGTAGTCGCCCATCTTCGCGGCCTTGCCGACGGTCGCGGAGACGTCACCGCCCTTGCCCTGCTGCTTGGCCCAGACGTCGGCCCAGTACGCGGCCTGCACCGCGCGCGCGTCGGCGTCCGGGGCGTCGGTGTACTTCCACTGCTTGGCGTAGGAGGCGTCGCCGGTGAACAGGTCCAGATAGCCGTTCGTGCCGCCGTACTTGAAGGCGTCGCAGGTCGGCTGCGGCACCGTCTCCCACACCGACTCCTGCGCGCCGCGCTGGAAGGTGTTGATGTACGACGGTCCGGTCGCGGTCGGGCCGGCCTCGCACTTGCCGGGCTCGTTGCCGTAGCCGTAGACGTTGTCGACGTCCTGCAGCCAGTGCATACCGTAGACGTCGTCCGTACCGTATGCGGTCTTCAGTTCACCGGCGATCGGATCCGGTCCGACCGACACCCCGGAGTCCAGCTTCGCCGGGTACTCGTTGGGAGTGTCCAGCTCCGGCGCGTACGTGGCCGGCTTCGAGGCGTTGTAGAAGGAGTTGGTCGGCTGGTCGGCGTGGGTCGGGATCATGTACTTCTCCATGATCGCCCAGGCGCCGTTGAACTTGGTCCAGTCGCCCGTCACCTTGCCGTACATGGCCTGGAGCCACAGCAGATAGCTGTACGCCTCCGACGTGGTCTCGTGGCCCTGGTCGGGCGCCTCGACGATCAGCGTCTCGACCGAGTGGTAGGGGATGCCCTCGGGTGAGAAGTAGCCGTTCGCCGGGTTGGTGATCTTGCCGTACAGATCCAGGAAGCGGGCGTCGTAGGTCTTGGAGGCCGCCAGCTCCGTCACGGTGACGGTCGCCTTGGTGTGACCGGCGGCCGTCGACTCGAAGGCCGCCGCACCGGTGCCCGACGCGTCGGCGGTGACGGTCACCTTCTGCGCGGTGCTCCAGTTCGACGGGGTGAAGGTGAGGGAGGCGCCACCGGTGACCGAGAGCCCCGAGTTGCCGCTCGCGCGGGCCGTCGTGACGGTCACGTTCGCGGCGGGCTGGGTCGACAACTTCACCTCGTACGTCCCCGTCTTGCCCTGCTGGACGCCCAGTTGGGACGGTGTGGCGACCACGACGGG
Source organism: Streptomyces sp. NPDC043878 (assembly GCF_056435735.1). Classification (NCBI taxonomy): domain Bacteria; kingdom Bacillati; phylum Actinomycetota; class Actinomycetes; order Kitasatosporales; family Streptomycetaceae; genus Streptomyces; species Streptomyces sp. NPDC043878. The sequence goes on along the minus strand of NZ_JBWKDW010000001.1, from coordinate 115,009 downwards.
GCCCGCGGCGACGGTGATGCCGACCGGGGTGGACTCCGCGGACGCGCCCAGGCTGTCGTACGCCTTCGCCACCAGGGAATGACTGCCCACGGTCAACCCGGAAGCCGAGAGCGAGTACGGCGCGCTGGTGTCCGTGCCCAGCAGGGTGGTGTCGTCGTAGAACTCCACCTTGCTGACCGTCGCGCTGTCCGCGGCCGCGGCGGTGGCCGCGAGCGGAACGGCCTGGCCCTGGGTGTAGACCGCGCCCGCGGCCGGGCTGGTCAGCACGGCGACCGGCGGCTGGTGGGCGCCGGCGCAGGTGGTGCCGTTGACCGCGAAGGAGGCCGGCGCGGCGTTGGCGCCGCTGTAGGTGAACTGGCCACCGGTGGAGACGGCGGCACCGGCGGCGATCCTCGCGTTGTACGAGGCGTTCTTCACCGTGACCGTCTGGCCCGACTGGGACCAGGTCCCGTTCCAGCCGTTCGACAGTTTCTGGTTGCCCGCGTAGGTGTACGTCAGCGTCCAGCCGTCGATGACGTCCGTACCGCGGTTGGTGAGGGTCAGGTCCGCGGTGAAGCCGGAACCCCAGTCGTTCGTCTTGTAGTCGACGCTGCACTGAAGTGCGGCTGCCTGTGCGGGAGTTGAAGCAGTGCTCAACAGGGTGAACGGAAGCGCCAGGGCGGCCACGGCGGCGGTCCACAACCGCCGTACGGCTCTGCCTCTCCTTCTGGGGTGCATGCGCTGGTTCCTCCTTGCGGCTCGGAGAAGTGGGGGGCGGAGCAGCAGCAACAAGCCTTGAACCAGTGGGAGCGCTCCCATAGTGCGGACGGGGGTGGGGTCGGTCAAGGTGCGCGAAGAGTCGAAAAGATTCGACAGCACGCGTTGAGGGAAAGTCAGCACCACCCCTGTCCATCGCCGACACTTGCCGCTACCTTCACTCGCATCAGTGGGAGCGATTCCATCAGTCGACGCGTCCGCCACGACGCGCCCGAGCTGTGAGGACTCGCTCATGCGACACCCCCCGCGTTCAGTACTTTTAGCCGTTGCCGGCTCGGCCGCCCTCGTCGGGTCCGTGCTGGTACCGGTGGTCACGGCGTCCGGAGCCACGCCCGCCTGCACGGTGGAGTACACCGTCACCAGTCAGTGGGACACCGGCTTCCAGGGCTCCGTGAAGATCACCAACAACACCGCAGCGGTGAGTGGTTGGAAACTCACCTTCGACTATGCGGGCGGCCAGAAGGTCGGTCAGGGCTGGAACGCCAAGTGGTCCCAGTCCGGTACCACCGTCACCGCGGCCAACGAGAGCTGGAACGGCTCGCTGGGTACCGGCGCGAGCGTCAGCGCCGGGTTCATCGCCTCCTGGTCGGGGAGCAACCCCACCCCCACCGCGTTCAAGCTCAACGGCACCGCCTGCAACACCGACACCGAACCCCCGCCCACTCCGACCGACCCGGGTGACGGCAAGGCGCCCGCGCTCCACGTCTCGGGCAGCAAACTCGTGGACGCCGGCGGCAAGACCCGCCGACTGCTCGGCGTCAACCGCTCCGGCGGCGAGTTCATGTGCGTGCAGGGCTACGGCATCTGGGACGGCCCGGTCGACGACGCCGCCGTGCAGGCGATCGCCGACTGGCACGCCAACACCGTCCGCATCCCTCTGAACGAGGAGTGCTGGCTCGGCCTGTCCAACATCAAACCGGAGTACGCGGGCGCCAACTACATCGACGCCGTCAAGGCCCTGGTCGCCCGGGTCGAGGCGCACGGTCTGACCCCGGTGGTCGAACTGCACTGGACCTACGGCCAGTACACCGGGAACTCGGCCGGCTGCTCCGACGTGCACGCCACCTGCCAGAAGCCGATGCCCGACATGCAGTACTCACCGTCGTTCTGGTCGTCGGTGGCGAACACCTTCAAGAGCGACCAGGCCGTGCTGTTCGACCTGTTCAACGAGCCCTACCCGGATCGTGCCACCTCCACGGCCACGCAGGCGTGGCAGTGCTGGCGGGACGGCGGGACCTGCTCCGGCATCGGGTACGAGGTCGCCGGTATGCAGGATCTCGTCGACGCGGTGCGCTCCACCGGCGCCAAGAACACGATCATGGCCGGCGGACTCGCCTACTCCAACGACCTCAGCCAGTGGCTGGCCTACCGGCCGACCGACCCGGCGGGCAATCTCGCCGCCGCCTTCCACGTCTACAACTTCAACACCTGCGCGAACGAGAGCTGCTGGAACTCCACCCTCGCCCCCGTCGCCGCCCAGGTACCCCTGGTGGCGGGCGAGATCGGGGAGAACACCTGCTCGCACGGGTTCGTCGACCAGGTCATGAAGTGGTTCGACGACCGGGGCCTGTCGTACCTCGGCTGGACCTGGAACACCTGGGACTGCTCCTCGGGCCCGTCCCTGATCTCCGACTACGGCGGTACGCCCACGTCGTACGGCGCCGGCCTGCGCGACCACCTGCGCGCCCTCAACCCGTAACGCCTCACCCCGCACCACCCCGCGGTCCGCACCACCCCCGAGATCCGCTGTGCCCGAAATCCGCACCGCCAGCGGTCCGCACCACCGGCACCAGCGCAGGTTCCCGCACCACCGCGACGCCTGCATGACCCACAACCGCACCAACCGCACCCGCACCACCGCAATGCCCGCACCACCGCAACGCCCGCACCACCGCAACGCCCGCATCAACCGCACCAACCGCAACGGAGAAGTCAACACCCGCCACGGAGAAGGAACCCGCACTCATGAGTCGTACCAGAACAGCGATACTCGCCGCCCTGGCGCTGGTCGCCGGGGCGTCCGGGACGGCGCTCGCCGTCGCCCCCGGGGACGCCGGGCTCGCCGCCGTCCCCTGCACCGTGGACTACAAGGTGCAGAACCAGTGGGACACCGGCTTCACCGCCGCCGTGACCGTCACCAACAACGGTGCCGCCAAGAGCAGTTGGGCGGTGAAGTGGTCGTACGCCGGAAACCAGAAGGTCACCAACGGCTGGAACGCGAAGATCAGCCAGAGCGGTGCGGCCGTCACCGCCGCCAACGAGACCTACAACGCCTCGCTGCCGGCCGGCGGTTCGGCCAGCTTCGGCTTCCAGGGCACGTACAGCGGGACCAACGCCGTGCCCGCCACGTTCACCCTCGACGGTGTGACCTGCAACGTCGACGGCGGTGGCGGTCCCACCGATCCCGGTCCGACCGGCCCGGGCACCCCCTCCACGAAGGTCGACAACCCCTACGTCGGCGCCAAGGTGTACGTGAACCCGGAGTGGTCCGCCAAGGCCGCCGCGGAGCCGGGCGGCACCCGCGTCTCCAACCAGCCGACGGGTGTGTGGCTGGACCGCATCGCCGCGATCAACGGTTCGAGCAGCAGCATGGGACTGCGCGCCCACCTCGACGCGGCTCTCGCGCAGAAGGGCAGCGGCGAAGAGGTCGTCCAGCTGGTCGTCTACGACCTCCCCGGACGTGACTGCGCGGCCCTGGCCTCCAACGGCGAGCTCGGTCCGACGGAGATCGACAAGTACAAGACGCAGTTCATCGACCCGATCGCGGCGATCCTGTCCGACAGCAAGTACAGCTCGCTGCGGATCGTCACCACCATCGAGATCGACTCGCTGCCCAACCTCGTCACCAACACCGGCAGCCGGGCCACCGCCACACCGGCCTGCGACACGATGCTCGCCAACGGCAACTACGTGAAGGGCGTCGGCTACGCCCTCAACAAGCTGGGCGCCATCCCCAACGTCTACAACTACATCGACGCCGGTCACCACGGCTGGCTGGGCTGGGACGACAACTTCGCCCCGTCGGCGAACCTGTTCAAGCAGGCCGCCACCGCCGAGGGCGCCACGGTCGACGACGTGCACGGCTTCATCACCAACACGGCCAACTACAGCGCCCTGAAGGAGAACAACTTCACCATCAACGACTCGGTGGCCGGCAAGTCGGTCCGTGAGTCGAAGTGGGTCGACTGGAACCGGTACGTCGACGAACTGTCGTACGCCCAGGCGTTCCGCAACCAGCTCGTCTCGGTCGGCTTCAACTCCGGCATCGGCATGCTGATCGACACCTCCCGCAACGGCTGGGGCGGCACCGCCCGGCCCACCGGCCCGGGCGCGACGACCAGCGTGGACACCTACGTCGACGGCGGCCGCTACGACCGCCGCATCCACATCGGCAACTGGTGCAACCAGGCCGGAGCCGGCCTCGGCGAGCGTCCGAAGGCCGCCCCGGCCGCCGGGATCGACGCCTACGTGTGGATGAAGCCCCCGGGTGAGTCCGACGGTTCGAGTTCCGCCATCGCCAACGACGAGGGCAAGGGCTTCGACCGCATGTGCGACCCCACGTACACCGGCAACGCGCGCAACGGCAACAGCATGTCGGGCGCCCTGCCCAACGCGCCGCTGTCCGGACACTGGTTCTCCGCGCAGTTCCAGGAGCTCATGAAGAACGCCTACCCGGCGCTGTGACGCCGTGCGGCACGGTGCGCTGAGACGCACCTGACCCCGCGGGTGACACGCGGGTGATCCGCCGGGACCGGCCTTGCGGGGCCGGCCCGGCGGATCACCGTGTCCGGCCGCCACCACCGGGCGGTCGCCGTCACGGGGCGGTCGCCGTCACCGGGCGGTCGCAGTCATGGGGCGGTCGCAGTCATGGGCGGCCGCCGTGACGACGCGGCCGCCGTGACGACGCGGCCACCGTCACGGGGCGTCCGCCACCACCGGGCGGTCGCCGTCACGGCGTGGCGCGTGGTTTTGCCGCCCCGGCAACAGGAGTGGCCCCGGTCCGGTGCGCCGGAGCACGCTGGCGGCACCCCGGGACGAGAGGCTGACCACCATGACGCACGAACCCCACGAACCCCACGAACCCCACGAACATCGCGAACCCCACGATCACCAGGGCCACGAGGGCCACCAGGGCCACCAGGGACCTCAGGGCCACGGCCCCGGTCACAGCCACCGTCACGACCACCACACGGACATCGACTGGGCCGAGATGGCACCGCATCTGGAGGCGCAGGCCGAGCTGTTCGCGCCGCTGTACGAGCGGGCCCTGTCCTGGCTGGGCCGGGAGGTGACCGAGCCGGGGCTGATCGTGGACGCCGGCAGCGGCCCCGGGGTCGTCTCCTGTCTGTTCGCCGAGACGTTCCCCGGCGCCCGGGTCATGGCCGTCGACGGCTCCGCACCACTCCTGGAGCGGGCCCGGGAGCGGGCCGGCCGCCTCGGGCACGGCGACCGGTTCGGCACCCTGGCCGGTGAACTGCCCGGCATCCTGGACGAACTGGACTACCCGGCCGACCTGTTGTGGGCCGGCCGCAGCCTGCACCACCTGGGTGACCAGCGCGCGGCCCTCACCGCCTTCGCCGCCCGGCTGGCCCCGGGCGGGACGGTCGCGCTGATGGAGGGCGGCCTCCCCGCGCGGTACCTGCCCCGGGACATCGGGATCGGCCGCCCCGGTCTCCAGGCGCGGCTGGACGCCCTGGAGTCGGAGTGGTTCGCCCGGATGCGCGCCGACCTGCCGGGCTCCGTCACCGAGACCGAGCACTGGCCGGCGCTGCTGAGCGCCGCGGGCCTGACGCACCACCGGACCCGCAGCTTCCTGCTGGACCTGCCGGCCCCGGTGTCCGATCGGGCGCGCGCCCATGTCGCCGCGTCCCTCGACCGGATGCGCGAGGGGTTCGGCGACGCGCTCGACGCCGACGACCGCGCCACCCTCGACCGGCTCCTCGACCCGGACGACAAGGCGAGCGTCCACCACCGGCCCGACGTCTTCGTACTCGCCGCCCACACGGTGCACACGGCCGTACGGACGAGCTGAGAGCCCTGCTGTACGGACGGCGCGTGGGCCGGGTGGGGCCGCTGGTCTCCCGCCGCCACCTGGCGCCTGATCTGCGGCCCTTGACTTCGAGAGTGCTCCAAGTGATGGACTCCCTGCCGTCCGACTCGACACAGGGGGAACTCCATGACCGACTCTCCGGTCGCACTCATCACCGGCGGCGGCAGCGGCATCGGCGCCGCCGTCGCCCGGCAACTGCTGGCCGCCGGGCAGCGGGTGGCCGTCACCGGCCGCGGCGAGGCGCGGCTGCACGCCTTCGCCGAGGAACTCGGCGAACCCGACGGCCTGTTGACGATCGCCGGCAACGCGGCCGAGTACGACGACGTGCGGTCGGCTGTCGACCGTACGCTCAAGGACTTCGGCCGGCTGGACACCGTCGTCGCCAACGCCGGTTTCGCCACCCACGACACGGTCGCCGACGGCGATCCCGCCGGGTGGACCGAGATGGTGCTGACGAACGTGCTCGGTCCCGCGCTGCTGATCCGTGCCTCCGTGGAGGCGCTGAAGGAGACGCGTGGACGTGTCGTCCTCATCGGCAGCGTCGCCGGTTTCGTGCCCACGCCCGGCAACGTCTACGGGGCGACGAAGTGGGCGGTGACCGGCCTCGCCGAGAACACCCGGCGTCAGGTCACGGAGTTCGGCATCGGTGTCACACTGGTCGCGCCGGGCCGGGTGGAGACGCCGTTCTGGGACAGCTACGGCAGCCTGCCCCCGGGACATCTCCTGACCGCCGACCAGATCGCCGAGTCGGTCGTGTGGGCCATCCGGCAGCCCGACGGCGTCGACGTCAACACCGTCGTCGTCCGGCCGCTCGGACAGCCCAACTGACCTGCTGCAGAACTCAGTTGTTCTGGAGGAACTGCTTCGCGAGCCGGTCGCCGAGGGTGACCGCCGCGCTGTGGCTCTCGATGGGGGAGACCTGCGAGTTCTTGAACACGATGTAGGTCACGCCCGAGTCGGTGCCGCCGGTCTCCGGGTCGCTGTCGATGCCGAGCGCGTGGGCGGTGGCGTACGAGGCCTCGCCGATGATCTTCGTGGGGCCGGTGTCGCCGACGACGGCGTACTCGACCTTGCCGTTGTAGATCACGGCGACCACGCCGCCGCCCTTGACGCCGGCTCCGGAGTACTTCCAGATGCTGCTGGAGCTGGGTACGACGACGTACGGCAGTGAGTCGGCCTTGAGGGGCTTGCCGTCGGACTGGTGGAACGCCGTGTCGTCCTGGTACCAGGGGTCGGTGTCCTCGTTGCACTTCGACGTGCGCTGGCCGTCGCAGTCGATGTCCATGTCGGCCTTCCAGAACACCGCGCCGTTCTTGCCGCACACGGGGACGGTGGCCGACGTCTCGTCGTCGGTGCGGTACTTGCCGTTCGAGATCTGCTGACAGGACGTCACCTTGGCGAGCAGGTCGGCCGCGCTGACCGAGCCCTCCTGGGCGGACGCCGGTCGTGCGGTGCCGGACGCGTGAGCGGGGAGCACGCCGGCGGCGAGCAGCGCGGCCCCGGAGGCCGCGGCGAGGGTCAGTGTTCGTATGCGCACTGTGGGGGAACCCTTCTGTTAGGAAAGTTTCCTTACTGGGTTGCCGTACAAGGTGACCCAGTCCACATGTCCGCGTCAAGCCCGCACGCGTCACCTGCCGCGAACCGGCCGGCCGCTACGGGAATCCGGCGAGGCCGCGAGAGAGGCCGCCCACCCCGCAGGGCAGGCGGCCTCGAACTCGCCGTTTCTCAGGCAGCGTTGAACGTGGAGGGGTCCGGGCCCAGTCGCCGGTCCTCGTTCAGCGCGCTGATCGCCGCCAGGTCCTCGTCGTCCAGGCTGAAGTCGAAGACCTCGATGTTCTCCCTGATCCGGGACGGCGTCACGGACTTCGGGATCACCACGTTGCCGAGCTGGAGGTGCCAGCGCAGCACGACCTGCGCCGGGGTGCGGTCGTGCTTCCGGGCGATGGCGACGATCGCCGGGACCTCCAGGAGGCCCTTGCCCGAGCCGAGCGGCGACCACGCCTCGGTCGCGATGCCGTGCTCCGCGTGGTAGGCGCGGGCCGCCTGCTGCTGCAGGTGCGGGTGCAGCTCGATCTGGTCGACCGCCGGGACGATCGACGTCTCGGCGCTGAGCCGCTCCAGGTGCTCCGGCTCGAAGTTGGAGACGCCGATCGCGCGGATGCGCCCGTCGCTGTGGAGCTTCTCGAACGCCTTGTAGGAGTCGACGTACCGGTCGCGCTCCGGCGTCGGCCAGTGGATCAGGTACAGGTCGACGTAGTCCAGGCCGAGTTTGTCCAGCGACGCGTCGAAGGCGCGCAGCGTGGAGTCGTATCCCTGGTCGCTGTTCCAGAGCTTGGTGGTGACGAACACGTCCTCGCGGGGGAGGCCGGACGCGGCGATGGCCTTGCCGGTGCCCTCCTCGTTGCCGTAGATCGCCGCTGTGTCGATGCTGCGGTACCCGCTCTCCAGCGCGGTGGTGACCGCCTGCTCCGCCTCGTCGTCCGGCACCTGCCAGACGCCGAAGCCCAGCTGGGGCATCTCGAGGCCGTTGTTGAGGGTGATCGAGGGGACCTTGCTGCTCACTAGCTCGTGATCCTTACGGTTGTCGTCAGGTGGTACTCCTATGGTCAACGATCACGAGCCGTGATGCATTCCTGACCGCGCGATCCGCCGCAACTGACCGGTGAGTCAGCGCCAAAGTCGCGAGATTGGCCGGAAACGCATCCGACGTCATCGGTCCGGACCATTGACCGCGACGCGTCAGGCCGCGACGCTGTATGGCGCCGCCGAACGAGCCGCTGAACGTGGTACATCCATGTGAACCGATGCCGGTGCCGACGTGACCTGGGGTTTCCTTGGTGCTGGCGGCTCGGGGCGTCCATGCGCAGCCCTGAACACTCCATGACGCCGATCACATGGACGGACGACTGCATTCCACAGACATCCGATGAAAGAGCCCGGCAAGGCCCTCGCCGTCCACCGAGAAGGAGGAACATGAGACATCGACGCCTGTCCGGGGCGCTGACGGCCTTCGCGCTGTCCGCCGTCGCGCTGTCGGCGCTGCCCGCGGCGCTCCCGCCTCCGGCCGCCGCCGCGACCGCGCGGCCCGCGAGCCGCCCAGCCGCCGCGACCGACTGGTCCGTGGCCGTCGTCGACTCCACCACGGCCCGCTACACCCCGAGCACCATCGGCGGCTGGTCCTACCCGGTCGGCCTCTACCTCTACGGCCAGTACCTCACCTACCGGCGCACCCACGAAGAGCGTTACCTCACCTACGTCAAGGACTACGTCGACCGCTTCGTGAAGAGCGACGGCACGATCGACCAGTCCTTCAACAGCCTCGACAGCATGCAGGCCGGCCGGCTGCTGGTGATCCTGCACCATGAGACCGGACTGGACCGCTACCGCAAGGCCGCCCAGAAGATCCGCGACCGCCTGAACACCTACCCGCGCACGGCCGACGGCGGGTTCTGGCACGCGGACACCACCAGTCGCGCCCACCAACTGTGGGCGGACGGCGTCTACATGGTGAACCCGTTCCTCGTCGAGTACGGCAGGGAGTTCGGCGACAGCGCCTACGCGAACGACGAGGCCGCGAAGCAACTCGCCGTCTACGGCGGTCATCTGCAGGTCGCGAGCGGTCTGCTCAGGCACGCCTACGACGAGTCGAAGAGCGTGGGCTGGGCCGATCCGCAGACCGGGCTCGCCCCCGAGCACTGGTGCCGTGCGGTCGGCTGGTACTCCATGGCGATCGTGAACGTCCTGGACGCCCTCCCCGCGAACCATCCCCGTCGCGCGCGACTCCTCACGATCCTGCGCAGGCTGGCCACGGGGCTGGAGAAGTACCAGGACCCGGCGACCGGACGCTGGTTCCAGGTGATGGACAAGGGCGGGCGCGACGACAACTGGACCGAGACGTCCTGCTCCAGCATGTTCACCTTCGCCCTCTCGCGCGGCGCGCAACGGGGCTATCTCGACCCGCACTTCACGGCCGTCGCCCGGCGCGGCTACCAGGGCGTCCTGGCGAGGCTGTCGCTCGGCGCGGACGGCCGGACGGAGCTCGCCGACATCTCCGTCGGCACGAACGTCGGCGACTACGCGTACTACGCCGCCCGCACCCGGGCCGTCAACGACTTCCACGGCCTGGGCGCCTTCCTGATCATGAACGAGCAACTGCGAGGTGATTTAGTGTCATGAGCACATCCAGAAGAAGGGTGCTCGGTGCCGCCCTCGGCGGCGTGGCGGGCGCCGCCGCCGGGCTGCCCGCCGCGACCACCGCCCACGCGGCCTCCTGGCAGCAGAAGTGGGCCCCCTCCGCGAGCGGCGACGGCCTCGGTGCCTTCGAGACCATCGAGGACGACCGCGCGAACTCGCACCCCGCCGCGCACCCGCACATCTACGCCACCGGGAACAACTGGCGCTTCAATATGCACACCGTCGACCGCGACACGTCCACCGACCGCCAGCGGCAGGAGGTCACCGGTCTGCGCACGAGCGGCAGCAGCCACCTCACGTGGACCGAGGGCCAGACCTGGCGGGTCACGTACTCCATGTACATCCCGAGCTCGCTGAAGGCCACCACCACCTTCACGCACATCATGCAGATGAAGCAGCCGGGCAGCGGCACCTCGCCGATCGTCGTGCAGTCCCTGCGCCGGGTGAACGGCCAGCAGACCATCGAGCTGAAACTCGCCATCGACGACATCCTCGTCGGCCGTACCGACCTGGACCCCCTGCACGACAGGTGGACCGACGTCGACTTCCAGATCAAGGTCGGCAACGGCTCGGCCGGCTCGGTCCGCTGGATCCTCAAGAGCGGCGGCTCGACCGTCGCCGACGCGTCGAAGACCGGCGTCGACACCTTCCTGGCCGACCGGGTGCGCCCGAAGTGGGGCATCTACCGCTCCCTCGGTGACACCTCCGGTTCGCTCCAGGACACCTACCTCCTGCTCACCGGCCTCCGCGGCTACCAGCTCGGTTGAGGAGCCGTCCCATGAAACCCCCCACCGTTCCCGGGCGCAGGGCGGGGGCGATCGTCCTGTTCGTCCTCGCCGTCGTTCTCGGACTCACCCATCCCGTGGCCCTCGCCGCCCCGAACCCGGCCCCGTCCGCCGCCGTCTTCGACGTACGCGACTACGGCGCCGCGGGGGACGGTTCCACCAACGACACCCCCGCCATCAACAAGGCGATCGACGCCGCGCACGCGGCCGGAGCCGGCACGGTCCGCTTCCCGTCCGGCAGTTACAAGTCCAGGAACACCATCCACATGCGGAGCCATGTGACGCTCCAGGTCGACAAGGGCGCCACGATCCAGGGCTCCAGCGCCGACACCTACGACAAGGCCGAGTCCAACCCCTACGACGCCTACCAGGACTACGGGCACAGCCACTTCCACAACGCGATGATCTACGGCGACCGGCTGACCGACATCGGATTCGTCGGCCAGGGCGTCATCGACGGACTCGGCAACCTCATCACCGGCAACCCGAAGCCCGGCGAGGCCGACAAGATCATCTCGCTGACCCGGTGTGACGGCCTCCGCATCGGCGACGGGCTCACGCTCCGCCGCGGCGGCCACTTCGCGGCCCTGATCAACGGGTGCCGGAACGTCGTCTCGGACCACCTGACCATCGACACCGCGAGCGATCGCGACGGCTGGAACATCATCTCCACCACCGACGTCACCGTCACCGACGCCAGCATCAAGGCCAACGACGACGCGCTGGTCTTCAAGAGCGACTACGCCCTCGGCGCCAAACTTCCCAACGGCCACGTCCGCGTCAACGACAGCTACCTGTCGGCCCGTTGCTGCAACGCGCTGATGTTCGGCTCCGAGACCTGCGGCGACTTCTCCGACTACCGGTTCGAGAACATCCGCATCGAGGGTGCCGACAAGTCCGGGCTCGGCATGGTCTCGATGGACGGCGCGAAGATCTCCGACGTCCACTACCGCGACATCACCATGACGGACGTCCACTCACCGATCCTGCAGAAGATCGGCACGCGCAAACGCTGCGGTGGCACTCCCGGAGTCGGGTCGATCAGCGACGTCACGTACGACGACATCAAGGCCACCGGCAACAGCCCCTCGTTCAGCCCGACCCTGTGGGGCGAGAACGGCCACCGCATCAGGGGTGTCACCTTCGACCACGTCGACATCACGGTCCCGGGCGGCAGCGGCACCCTGTCCACCGCCGTGCCGGCCAACGACCCGAAGGACTACAACCCCAAAGCCATCGGCCCCCGCCCCGCCTACGGCTGGTATCTGCACAACGCCGACGACGTCCATCTCACCGACAGTTCGGTGAGGTTCGCCGCCGACGACGGCCGGCCGGCGCTCATCGCCGACGCGGCGAGCAACATCCGGCTCACCCGGTTCACGGCCCAGCGTGGCGGAGACGCGCCCTTCGACGCCGGCTTCCAGGACGTCGACGGTTACTGCCTGACGGACAGTCACACCACCTCGGGCGGCGCGCTGCGGGTGTCGGGCAGCGGGTCGGGCCAGAACTGCGCCGGCGCCGCGGCGGCCGGACCGCTCGATCTCGACAACCCCCGCCAGGACTTCCTCCGCGCCTCCGTGGGCGGCCTGTTCCTGCACTGGGGCCTGCGCACCGCGCCCGCCCACACCAGCTGCTCCGGGTGGGAGAGCGACGTCACCAACGGCGGCTGGACGCCCGACTACTGGGTGAGGGAGGCGCAGAAGCTGCACACGCAGTACCTCGTCCTCGCCACCTTCCACAGCCGCCTGGGCTACGCCCGCCCCTGGCCGTCCGAAATCCCCGGCTCCTGCTCCACCAAACGGGACTTCGTCGGCGAGCTGATCACCGCCGCGAAGGCCAAGGGCATGAAGGTCATCCTCTACATGACCGACGACCCCCAGTGGCACGCCGAGGGCGGCCACGAGTGGCTCGACTCGTCCGCGTACTCGGCCTACAAGGGCACGAACGTCGACCTGACCACCCGTGACGGCTTCGGGCGGTTCAGCTACGACAACTTCTTCGAGGTCATGAACCGCTATCCCGACCTCGGCGGTTTCTGGATCGACAACGACAACGCGTACTGGGAGAGCCACGACCTCTACGCGCAGATCCAGCAGAAGCGCCCGAACTACACGCTCAGCAACAACAACGAGGACACGCCGATCATGGACATGATCAGCAATGAGCAGAAGACGGGAATGTCCCCCGCCTACGACTACCCGCAGGCGGTGTACACCGCGCAACCCCGCCTGACCGAGGCCGACTTCAAGCTCCCCTCGACCGGCGCCTGGTGGTACGACGGCTCCGACCCCTCCGTCGACCGGATGCTCACCCTGGGCCGTCTCGTCACCAACGCGGGCTCCTCGGTGAAGGCGCTCATGGCCGAGACCGCCCAGGTCAACGGCGTGTTCCCGGCCAACCAGGCCTCCTTCAACACCTTCGCGAACTCCTATCTCGACCCCGTCTGGGAGTCCCTGCACGGCACCGAGGGCGGCGGCTACATGTACGGCGGCCTCAAACCCGGCTTCTGGAACGACGGGGCCCACGGCGTCACGACGATCGCCAAGACCGACCCGAACCGCCAGTACGTGCACGTCCTGACCCCGCCCACCACCAGCACCCTGCGCATCCGGGACAACGGCTACCGCGTCGCCTCCGTCATCAACCTCCGTACCAGGGCGGCCGTCTCGTGGACCCAGTCCGGCGGCGTGCTCACCCTGAACGGGCTCGGCGCCTGGGACCCGTACGACACCGTCTTCAAGGTCACCACGGCCGGCCGGCAGGGCATCCTCAGCGGCGTCAAGGTGAGCGCGAGCGCCTCCGCGAGCGGCCACGCCGCCTCCGCCGCCGGTGACGGCGACCACCTCACCTACTGGGACAGCGACAAGACCCTGCCCGTCGACCTGACCTTCGACCTCGGCTCGGCGAAGAAGGTGCGGTACATCGGGCTCAACCAGCGTGAGGACTCCGTCGCCTACGCCCGCTCGGACACCGAGCAGTCGGCGCGGATCAAGGACTACAAGGTGTTCCTCAGCAACGACGGCACGACCTGGGGCAGCGCGGTGAAGTCCGGGCAGGTGGCGAGCCGCCGCGGCATCCAGGGCATCGACATCCCCGCCGCGAGCGCCCGCTACGTACGCCTCGAAGTCGACTCCACCTGGGCCGGCGCCGGCGACACCGCCCGCTACAAGCGGCTGCGCGTCGACGAGGCATGGATCGGCACCTCCTACGCGACACCGGCCACCGGGAGTACCTCATGAACCGCGGCAGAACACTGATGGCGGTGGTGGCCGGGCTGGCGATCGCCCCGGCCCTCCCGCTGCTCGGCGCCGGCCACCCCGCGGCCGCCTCCGACAACGGCCAGTCGGTCCGGCCCGCCCTGGGCTGGAGCAGCTGGAGCTTCGTGCGCCGCACACCCACCGAGGCGAAGATCGAGGCGCAGGCCGACGCCCTGGTGTCGAGCGGCCTCGCGAACCACGGCTTCGTCCACGTCAACCTCGACGACTTCTGGCAGAAGTGCGACGACAACGGCTTCGTCGTCGACTCGGCCGGCCGCTGGGCCGTCGACACCGCGAAGTTCCCCGGCGGCATCAAGGCGCTCGCCGACCACATCCACTCCAAGGGCCTCAAGTTCGGCTTCTACGTGACGCCGGGCATCGCGAAGAACGCCGTACTGAAGAACACACCGGTCGAGGGCACGTCGTACCACGCGAAGGACATCGCGGACACCTCGAAGACGGAGAAGAACTACAACTGCAAGAACATGTACTACCTCGACTACGGGAAGCCGGGCGCCCAGGAGTTCGTGAACTCCTGGGCACGGCAGTTCGCCTCCTGGGGCGTGGACTACCTGAAGATCGACGGCGTCGGCAGCCAGGACGTCGCCGACGTCCGGGCCTGGGACAAGGCCCTGCGCGCCACCGGGCGGCCGATCACCTTCGCGCTGTCCAACAACCTGCCGATCGCCGACGCCGCCACCTGGCGCGCGCTGGCCAACAGCTGGCGCACCCAGGGCGACGTGGAGTGCTACTGCGGGCCGGGCGCCAACGGCAGCGGCTATCCGCTGACCGACTGGTCGCACGTCTCGGCCCGGTTCGACACGGCCGCCTCCTGGCAGCCGCAGGCGGGACCCGGCGGCTGGAACGACCTGGACTCCCTGGAGGCCGGCAACGGCGACCAGGTGGGGCTCACGGCCGACCAGCGGCGCTCGCACCTCACCCTGTGGGCGATGGCGGCCTCACCGCTGCTGCTCGGCACCGACCTCACGCACCTCGACTCCGTCGACAGGGCGATGCTCACCAACGACCGGCTGATCGGCGTCGACCAGGACGGAGTGGCCGCACGGCGGATCGTCAAGAGCGGTGTGCGGCAGGTCTTCGCCAAGAAGGAGAGCGACGGACGGTACGTCGTGGCGCTCTTCAACACCGGCACGTCCGGCAGCGCGACCGTCGGCGTGAACTGGTCGCAGGTGGGTTTCACCGGCTCCGGCGACGTCACCGACCTGTGGTCCGGCTCCCACAAGGGCACGGTCGCCGACAGGTACAGCGCGACCCTGCGGCCGGGGGAGACCCGGCTGATCCGGGTCGAGCCCGCCGCCTCCACAGGATGAGGGGACAGACATGAAACCGAACGGAACACTGCGGTGGGGCCTGTCCCTGCTCCTCGCCGTCCCGCTGGCCGGCCTGGCCGGCTCCGCCGCGCGGGCCGCCACCGGCTACCAGGCCGAGGACGCCGGCATCTCCCAGGGCGCGGTGGCCACCAACCACACCGGCTACACGGGTACCGGCTTCGTCGACTACACCAACGTCAAGGGCTCGTACGTGGAGTTCACGGTGAGCGCCGCCTCCGCCGGAACCTCCTCGGTCGCCCTCCGGTACGCGAACGGCACCTCTGTCGACCGGCCCATGGACATCTCCGTGGGCGGCACGGTCGTCGCCGCCGGCGTCTCCTTCCCGGCCACCGCCGACTGGAACACCTGGGCCACCAGGGCCGTGAACGTCCCGCTCGCCGCGGGCACCAACAAGATCCGGGCCACCGCCACCACCGCGAACGGCGGCCCCAACCTCGACCGCGCCGACGTCGGGGCGGCGGCCGACACCCAGGCCCCGGCCCGCCCCGGTCAGCCCGCCTGCTCGGACATCGGCGAGAACGCCCTCACCCTGACCTGGGGCGCCTCCACCGACGACGTGGGCGTCACGGCGTACGACCTCTACGAACACGGCAACAAGATCGGTGAGGCGCCCGGGGGTTCGACCTCCAAGGCGCTGACGGGTCTGAGCCCCGCCACCACCTACAACCTGACCGTCATCGCCCGCGACGCGGCCGGCAACACCTCCGCCGCCAGCCCTGTCGTGGACTGCACGACGAAACCCAGCTCCGACACCACCGCGCCGACGAAGCCGGGAACGCTGTCCGCCTCCGGGGTCACCGCGAACAGCGCCGATCTGAGCTGGGGGGCCTCCACCGACGACCGGGCGGTCGTCGCCTACGACGTGCGCAGCGACAGCACGGTCTACACGTCCGTCACGAGCGGTACGTCGACCACCCTCACCGGGCTCGCCTGCGACAGCCCGTACACCCTGAACGTCGTCGCCCGGGACGCGGCCGGCAACCTCTCCCCGCCGAGCAACACCGTCACGTTCACCACCAAGGCGTGCGCGACCGACGGCGGGGTGCCGTCCTCGATCTCGACGCTCTCCACCGGCTGGACCATCCCCTGGGGCACCTACTGGATGCCCGACGGCAAGTCCGCGCTGGTCACCGAGCGGGACGACTTCCGCGTCTGGAAACTCACCAAGGACGGCACCCGCACCCAGGTCGGCACCGTCCCCGAGGCCGTCACGACCAACGGCGAGGGCGGCCTCCTCGGCGTCGCCGTCGACCCGGACTGGGCGAGCGACCACTACGTCTACTTCATGCACACCGCGGCCGAGGGCAACCGCGTGGCGCGCATGACGTACGACGGGACCAAGCTCAGCGACTACAGGATCCTGCTCCAGGGCATCAAGAAGAACCGCTACCACAACGGCGGCCGCCTCACCTTCGGCCCCGACGGCTACCTGTACGTCTCCACCGGCGAGGCCCAGACGCCCGCCCTCGCGCAGGACAAGACCTCCCTCAACGGCAAGATCCTGCGGATGACCACCGACGGCAAGCCGGCCCCCGGCAACCCGTTCGGCACCTACGTCTACAGCCTCGGCCACCGCAACCCGCAGGGCCTCGCCTTCGACCGGTCCGGCCGGCTGTGGGAGGCGGAGTTCGGCAACAGCTCCAAGGACGAACTCAACCTGATCAAGCCGGGCGCCAACTACGGCTGGCCCACCTGTGAGGGCTCCTGCAGCGTCTCCGGGATGACCAACCCCAAGGCCACCTGGAACGTCGAGGAGGCATCGCCCAGCGGCATCGCCATCGTCCGCAACGTCGTCTACATGGCGTCCCTGCGCGGCGAACGGCTGTGGCGGATCCCGATCAACGGCGACAACGAGAGCGTCGGCACGCCGACCGCGTACTACGTCGGCACCTACGGCCGGCTGCGCACGGTCACCAAGGTGCCCGGCGCCGACCAGCTGTGGGTGTCGACCACCAACTGCGACAACAACGGAGGTGCGGCGGACGGCTCGGACAAGATCCTGCGCGTCACCATCGGCTAGCCGCCAGGGCGCCGGACCCCGCGGGTCCGGCCTGAGCCGGACGAGAGGCCCTAAGCGCGGTACAGGGCCTCGACCTCGTCGGCGTACGCGCTCTCGATCGCCTTGCGCTTCAGCTTCAGCGACGGCGTCAGCAGACCGTGCTCCTCGGTGAACGGCTGCGCGAGGATACGGAAGGTGCGGATCGACTCGGCCTGGGAGACGAGGGTGTTGGCGGCGACCACCGACCGCCTCACCTCCGTCTCCAGGTCGGCGTCGCGCACCAGCTCCGACGGGGTCATCTCCGGTTTCCCGTGCATCGCCAGCCAGTGCTCGACGGCCTCCTGGTCGAGGGTGACCAGGGCCGCGATGTAGGGCCGGTCGTTGCCGACGACGATGCACTGGGCGACCAGCGGATGGTCGCGGACCCGCTCCTCCAGCACGCCCGGCGACACGCTCTTGCCGCCGGAGGTCACCAGGATCTCCTTCTTGCGGCCGGTGATGGTCAGGAAGCCGTCCTCGTCCAGCGAGCCCAGGTCGCCGGTGGCCAGCCAGCCGTCGTGCAGGGTGGCGTCGGTGGCCTTCTGGTTGTTGAGGTAGCCCTGGAAGACGTTGTCGCCGCGCAGCCAGATCTCACCGTCGTCCGCGATGTGCACGGTCATGCCGGGGATCGGCCGGCCGACGGTGCCGTAGCGGGTGCGCTCGGGCGGGTTGGCGGTCGCGGCCGCGGTCGTCTCGGTGAGCCCGTACCCCTCGTAGATGTGCACGCCCGCGCCGGCGAAGAACAGTCCCAGGCGGCGGTCCATCGCGGAGCCGCCCGACATCGCGTGCCGCACCCGGCCGCCCATCGCGGCCCGCACCTTGGCGTAGACGAGCTTGTCGAAGACCTGGTGCTGCATGCGCAACGCGGCCGAGGGGCCGGGCCCGCTGCCCCAGGCCTTGGCCTCCATCGCGTCCGCGTACTTCACCGCCACCTCGACGGCCTTCTCGAAGGCGGGCGCCCGGCCCTCCTTCTCGGCCTTGCGGCGGGCCGCGTTGAACACCTTCTCGAAGATGTACGGCACCGCGAGGAAGAAGGTCGGCCGGAACGCCGCCAGGTCGGGCAGCAACGCGGCCGCGTTCAGCTGCGGCTGGTGGCCGAAGCGGACCCGGCCGCGGACCGCGGCGACCTGCACCATCCGCCCGAAGACGTGCGCGAGCGGCAGGAACAGCAGCGTCGCCGCCTCGTCGCCCCGCTTGGAGTGGAACACCGGCTCCCAGCGGTCGATGACGGTGTCCGTCTCGAACATCAGGTTGCCGTGGGTGATGACACAGCCCTTGGGGCGGCCGGTGGTGCCGGAGGTGTAGATGACCGTCGCCGTCGAGTCGGGCGTGACGGCCTGCCGGTGCCGGTGCACCACCTCGTCGTCGAGCGGGGCGCCCGCGTCGTACAGCTCCTGCACGGCGCCCGAGTCCAGCTGCCACAGCTGCCCGAGCCGCGGCAGCCGGTCGATGACGGTGGCGATCGTCATCGCGTGGTCCTCGTGCTCGACGACGGCGGCCGTGCACTCGGAGTCGTAGAGCATCCAGAAGCACTGCTCGGCCGAGGAGGTGGGATAGACCGGCACCACCTGGGCGCCGATCGTCCACAGCGCGAAGTCGAAGAGCGTCCACTCGTAGCGGGTACGGGCCATGATCGCGACCCGGTCGCCGAAGCGGATGCCCCGTGCGAGCAGGCCCTTGGCGAGGGCGAGGACCTCGTCGCGGAACTCCGCGGCGCTCACGTCCCGCCACCGCCCCGCCTCGTCCTTGCGGCCGAGCGCGATGTGCAGCGGGTCCTCCTGGGCATACTGGAAGACGACGTCGGCCAGTCCGCCCACCGGCGGTGGCAACGCCGACGGAGGGTTGGTGAACTCGCGCAAACCCCGCTCCCCGCTCCTCGGCGCCCTGTGGGTGACACTCCGCTCAGCGCCGTGAAAGCTACCCCACCCGGGGACGGGGCGGGAGGGGGGCCGAAGCGGAGCAGGGTTCACGTACTCGCTGGTCACCCCTGCACAATGGGCGCACATGGGGAAGGGTCGGACACAAACCTGACGATTGAGTAAGTTTCGGCACCGTAATCTCCACCGAATCTGTACGACCCGTCGACCATGCCCCGCCCCGCCCCCGCCGACGTGCACCGGCCCCACCCCCGCCGCGCCTCGCGGTGCCCCCGTCCCGCGCCGGTCAGCCGCGCCGCGCGGCCCGCTCCTGCGCCGGCTTCCCCGAAGCGGCCGGCGCCGGCTCGCCCCCGTCCGCCGCGGGGGTTTTTACCAGGGCCAGGACCAGCACCCCCGCGACCGTCGCGACCAGCCCCGCGGCCACCGCCGCGGTGTTCAGGCCGGACGCGAACGCGGCACGCAGGGCGTGCTCGGAGACCGCGCCGCGCAGCGCGCCCGCCCCACCGCCCGCCAGGGTGTGCGCCGTCCCGGGCGGGAGGCTCCGCTGCATCCGCGAGGTCAGCACGGTGCCGAACACGGCGATGCCGAGCGCGTAACCGAGCTGCCGGAAGGTGTTCACCGCGCCGCCCGCCATGCCCGCCCGCTCCGGCGGTACGGCGGCCAGCGCGGCGCCCGCGATGCCGGGCGACACCAGACCCGTACCGACACCCACCAGCACCAGGCCGGGGATCAGCGTGCTCGCGCCCGACCCCGCGTCCAGGACCGCCATGCAGAACTGGCCCGAGCCGATCAGCAGCAGACCGCCCCCGATGGTGAGCCGCGCCGGCACCCCGTGCAGCAGCCGCCCGCCGGCCGCGGCCACCACGAACGAGGCGACCGACAGCCACAGGAAGACCAGCCCGCCGCGCACCGGACTCATCCCCAGCAGCGTCTGCAGCCAGAGCGACGTGTACGGCAGGACACCGAACGCGGCGGCGCTGAAGGCGAGCGCCCCGGCCATCACCGCGACGAACCCGGGCTTGCGGAAGAGCCGCAGATCCAGCAGCGGATCGCCGCCCCGCCGCTCCACCACGACGAACGCGGCCAGCGCCACCACCGCCACCGCGAACGAGCCGAGCGTCCCGGCCTCGCCCCAGCCGTGCGACCCCGCCCGCACCGCGCCGTAGGTCACCGCGCCGGCCAGCGTCGCGAAGGTGGCCGTCCCCGCCCAGTCGACGCGGCGCCCGGCGGGACCCCGTGACTCCGGCACCGCCCGCAGCGTCAGCCAGACGGCGGCCACACTCACCGGCAGGTTCACGTAGAAGATCCAGCGCCAGCCCGGCCCGTCGCTGAGCAGCCCGCCCAGCACCGGCCCCACCGCGGCCGCGGCGCCGCTGACCGCGCCCCACACCCCGAGCGCCACCGACCGCTGCCGGCCCTGGTACACCGAGCCCAGCAGCGGCAGGGTGGTCGCGAACATCGCCGCCGCGCCCACGCCCTGCACCACCCGCGCGGCGACCAGCGTCGCCGGCCCGGTCGCCAGCCCGCACCACAGTGACGCCGCCGCGAACAGCACGACGCCCACCACGTGCACCCGCCGCCGCCCCAGCACGTCGGCCGCGGCCCCCACGCCGAGCAGCAGCGCGGCCAGCGCCAGCGCGTACCCGTCCATCACCCACTGCAGATCGCTCAGTGACGCGTGCAGCCCCGCCGCCATGTCCGGCAGCGCCACCACGACGATCGTCACGTCCAGCAACAACATGAACGTGCCCAGGCACACCGCCGTCAGCGGCCCCCATGTACGCATGTCCCCAACTCCCTCACAGGTCGCGCCCGATGAACGGGCGTGCCCCGTACGATGGACGCCGACCGGACGATCGTGGCGGCGAAGGACCTCCGGCCGACGGAATTCGACACCTGGGGACGGCATGCGGCGAAAATCCCCCACATTCGACGGGCTGGACGTGCGTCTGCTGAGCGCGCTGGAGGCCGACGGACGGGCCTCCTTCAGCCGGCTGGGCGAGGTGCTCGGCGTCTCCGACCAGACCGTCGCCCGCCGCTACCGCGCCCTGCGCGCCGAGGGCGGGCTGCGGATCGTCGCCGTCCGGGACGCCGCCCGCCTCGGCCACGACCAGTGGACCCTGCGCCTGCGCTGCGTCCCCGACAGCGCCCTGGCCATCGCGCAGGCGCTCGCCAAACGCCCCGACACCAGCTGGATCGGCATCGCCTCCGGCGGCACCGAGGTCATCTTCGGCACCCGCCCGCGCAGCGCCGACGACCGCGACGACCTGCTCCTCGGCAAACTCCCGCGCACCCCGCGCGTGATGGAGATCCGCGCCCACCAGACCCTGCACCGCTTCTACGGCGGCCCCACCGGCTGGCTCGGCAAGTCGGGGGCGCTCACCCCCGGCCAGGTGGCGGCGCTGCGGCCCGCCCCCGTCACCGGGCGGCCGGCCGCCCGGATCGACCCGGAGGACGAACCGCTGCTGGCCGTGCTGGAACGCGACGGCCGCGCCACCCACCCGGAACTCCAGCGCGCCACCGGCCGCTCCGAGTCCGCGGTCAAGCGCCGGCTCGCCGCGCTGCTCGGCTCGGGGGCCGTCTACATCGACGTGGAGTACCACGCCGAGGCCATCGGCTACCCGGCCTTCGCCTTCCTGTGGATCACCACCGCTCCGGCCGCCCTCCGGTCCGTGGGCGAGGCCCTGGCGGCCCACACCGAGATCGCCCACGCCGCCGCGACGGCCGGCCCGTGCAGCATCGTCGCCACCTCGGTCACCCGGAGCACGGCCGACCTGTACGCCTACCTGAGCGGCCCCCTCGGCCGGCTGGAGGGGGTGCAGCACGTCGAGGTGTCGCTGCTGCTGCGGCGGGTCAAGCAGCTGACGTATCAGCCGCCGTCACGCTGACGCCGCTGGAGCCGGTGCCCGCCGGCCAGGATCGCCGCCGCCAGGGCGTCCGCCGCGCCCTGGGCCGAGGTGGTGCGGGAACCGTGGACGAGCACGAAGTCGACCCGGCCCAGCTCCGGCAGCCCGGACCGCTCCGGCACGCGCACCAGACCCGGCGGGATCAGACCCCGCGAGTGGGCCATCACGCCCAGCCCCGCGCGGGCCGCCGCGATCAGGCCGTTGAGGCTGCCGCTGGTGCACACGACCCGCCACTCACGTCCCTGCCGCTCCAGTGCCTCCAGGGCGAGCGCCCGGGTGATGCCCGGCGGCGGATAGACGATCAGCGGCACCGGCCGGTCCGCGTCCAGCCGCAGGCGCTCCGCGCCGATCCACACCAGACCGTCGTGCCACACCAGCTCGCCGCGCGCGTCCCCGGGCCGCCGCTTCGCCAGCACCAGGTCCAGTTTCCCGGCGGCCAGCCGCTCGTACAGCGTGCCCGACAGTTCCACCGTCAGCTCCAGGTCGACCTCCGGATGGTCCAGGCGGAAGCCCTCCAGGATCTCCGGCAGCCGGGTCAGCACGAAGTCCTCCGACGCCCCGAACCGCAGCCGCCCCCGCACCCGCGCCCCGGTGAAGAACGCCGACGCCTGCTCGTGCACCTCCAGGATCCGGCGCGCGAAGCCGAGCATCGCCTCCCCGTCCTCCGTCAGCTCCACCGAGTGCGTGTCCCGCGCGAACAACTGCCGCCCGGTGGCGTCCTCCAGGCGCCGTACGTGCTGGCTGACGGTCGACTGGCGCAGCCCGAGCCGCCTGGCGGCCCGCGTGAAGCTCAGCGTCTGCGCCACTGCCAGGAACGTACGCAACTGGGACGGGTCGTACACCCCGGCAGGTTATCGCGCAACGTGATGACAGTCAGAGTGGTGTGCCGGATTCCCGATCGCGGGCGGAGGGAGCACGATGGGGAGGGGCCGTCCGGCCCCGCGCCGGCCGACGAACCGGCACCGGCCCGGCCGGGCGAGAGCCGCCCGCCGTACCGCCGCGAGCACGAGCAAGTGGAGCAGTGGAGCACCGTGAAACGCCCGCGACGGCCGAGCCGGCTGCCGATCGACCCCTACGTCCTGCTGCTGCTGGGCACGGTGGGCCTCGCGGCCCTGCTGCCGGCGCGCGGGACGGGCGCCGACATCGCCTCCGGCGCCTCCACCGCCGCCATCGCCTTCCTCTTCTTCCTCTACGGCGCCCGCCTGTCCACCCGTGAGGCGCTCGACGGGCTCCGGCACTGGCGGCTCCACACCACCGTCCTGGCCTGCACGTTCCTCGTCTTCCCGCTGCTGGGCCTGGCCGCCCGGGGATTCGTCCCGGTGCTCCTCACCCAGCCGCTCTACCAGGGGCTGCTGTTCCTCACCCTCGTCCCCTCCACCATCCAGTCGTCCATCGCCTTCACCTCGATGGCCCGCGGCAACGTGCCCGCCGCGATCTGCGCGGGCTCCTTCTCCTCCCTGGCCGGCATCGTCCTCACCCCGCTGCTCGCCGCCGCGCTGCTCGGCAACAGCGGCGGCGGCTTCTCCGCCGACTCGCTCGTCAAGATCGTGCTCCAGCTGCTCGTGCCGTTCCTCGCCGGGCAGCTGCTGCGGCGCTGGATCGGGGGCTTCGTCACCCACCACAAGAAGGGCCTCGGTCTCGTCGACCGAGGCTCGATCCTCCTCGTCGTCTACACCGCCTTCAGCGAGGGCATGGTGCAGGGCGTCTGGCACCAGGTCAGCCCGTCCCGCCTGGCCGGCCTGCTGCTCGTCGAGGCCTTGCTGCTCGCCGTGATGCTGGCGCTGACCTGGTACGGCGGCCGGGCCCTGCGCTTCGGCCGGGAGGACCGGATCGCCCTCCAGTTCGCCGGCTCCAAGAAGTCCCTCGCCTCCGGACTGCCCATGGCGAGCGTGCTGTTCGGGGCACACGCCTCGCTGGCGGTGCTGCCGCTGATGCTCTTCCACCAGACGCAGCTCATGGTGTGCGCGGTGATCGCCAAGCGCCGGGCCCGCGATCCGGTCGACCCGGCCGGTGACGGTGATGCGCGTCGGGCCGGTGGCTCCGGTGGGACCGATGGGCCCGGTGGCTCCGGTGGGACCGAGGGGTCGGGCGCGGGGATCACCGCTCCGGGGTCAGCCGCAGGGTCACGAAACGCGGTCGGTACAGGGAGACGTTCCGGCTGAGCTGCGCCGCGGCTCCGCCCGCCGGGCCCGCCTCCAGCCGTTGACGTCGTAGCTCAGCACCAGCCGTCCGCCGCCGCCGAGGTGGGGATGGACCTGTGGGTTGTACGCGGTGACCTCGCCCGGCGGCAAGGACGCGGTGACGCCTCGCCCCGGCCCGTGCCACGGCCCGGTCGGGGAGCAGGCCCAGTACGAGGTGACGGTCCGCAGGCCCGCGGTCCCCGCCGCCCTGGTGAACAGGACGTACGTCCCCGCCGACCGCACCACCGAGAACGCGCTGCCCACGCCGGTGCGCCGGCCGTCCCCCATCACCGGGCGCGGACGCGCGCCGGCCACCCATCGCAGCCGTTCCAGTACCGCCAGGCCGACGGCTCGCCGATCCTGCCCTCGGGCACCCGCGTCACGTACGCCGACGAGGTGGGCCGGGACGCGGCCCGCCCGTCGTCGCCGCCGAAGACGTACGTCCAGCCGTCCTCCGCGACCAGCGTGGGTCCACGGGGCGTCCCGTGCCGCCCGCCGTGTGCGCGCGCCGAACGGGCGCCGTTCACCGTCCTGTCGATCCGTCTCTCCGGCACGGACGGCTGACGGCGGATAACGTTCCGTCATGACCGCAGCAGGCAACTCCGAGCCCCGACTCGCCCTCGATCCCGCGCGCAGCGCCCTCGTGCTCGTGGACCTGATGGACCGCATCCTCGCCCTGCCCCTCGAGCCCCGCAAGGGTGCCGAGGTCCTCGCCACCGCCGGGGAACTCGCCGCGGCCTTCCGCGCGGCCGGCGCGCTCGTCGTGCTCGTCCGCGTCGAACGGCCCGGGGTCGCCGAACAGCCGTCGGGCAGCGGGCTGGCGGCCGGTCTGGCCCGGGAGGGCGACCTGGAGATCGTGAAGCGGACGATCGGCGGGTTCCAGGGCACGGGCCTGGACGACCGGCTCCGCGCGCACGGCGTCACCACCCTCGTGTTCGGAGGCATCGCCACCAATCTCGGTGTGGAGTCCACCGCCCGCGCCGCCGGCGACCTCGGCTACGACCTCGTCTTCGTCGAGGACGCCATGACCGCGCTCACCGCACCCGAGCACGAGGCGTCGGTGCGGCTGGACTTCCCGCGCCTCGGCTCGGTGGCCAGGGCCGCGGACCTGCGCTTCACACCGGGCGCCCGGGCCGCGGACTGAGGCGGGGCACCGCGGCGCAGGGGGCGCTCCCCGCAGGCCGGGGCCCCGCCGCCGTGCCGCGGGGAATCGTTTCAGCCCTGGGCGTCCGCGGTCCGCAGGGCGAGGCGGTCCTCGCCCGCGTACACGTTCATGGAGGTGCCGCGCAGGAAGCCCACCAGGGTCAGACCGGTCTCCGTGGCGAGGTCCACGGCCAGGGACGAGGGCGCCGACACGGCCGCCAGCACGGGAATGCCCGCCATCACGGCCTTCTGCGCCAGTTCGAACGAGGCCCGCCCCGACACCAGCAGGATCACCCGCGACAGCGGCAGCCCGTCGTTCTGCAGGGCACGCCCCACCAGCTTGTCGACCGCGTTGTGCCGGCCCACGTCCTCCCGCACGTCGAGCAGTTCGCCGTCCTCGTCGAACAGGGCCGCCGCGTGCAGCCCCCCGGTCCGGTCGAAGACCCGCTGGGCCGCACGCAGCCGGTCGGGGAGGCTCGCGAGCAGCTCGGGGTCCACCCTGACCGGGGGAGTGTCGGCGATCGGCCAGCGGGCCGTCGTACGGACCGCGTCGAGGCTCGCCTTGCCGCACAGGCCGCACGACGAGGTCGTGTAGACGTTCCGCTCCAGCGTGATGTCCGGCATCCGCACGCCGGGGGCCGTCCGTACGTCCACCACGTTGAAGGTGTTCACCCCGTCCGCGGTCGCCCCCGCGCAGTAGACGATGTTCTGCAGGTCGGAGGCGGCGCTCAGGACCCCCTCGCTGACCAGGAACCCGGCGGCCAGCGCGAAGTCGTCGCCCGGTGTGCGCATCGTGATCGCCAGCGGCTTGCCGTTCAGCCGGATCTCCAGCGGCTCCTCGGCGACGAGCGTGTCCGGGCGGCTGGAGACCACCCCGTCCCGTATCCGGATCACCTTGCGTCGTTCCGTGACTCGTCCCATGTCCCGATCAGCCCCGGTTCTGTACGTGCTGGCAGCCGAAACGGCCCTTGATGCGGAGGTTGCCGTGGGTCACCGGGTCGTCGTGCGGCGAGGTGCCCTTGACGACCTCATTGTCCTGCACGTGCAGAGTGAGGCTGCCGCCCCCTCCGCAATACGCGCACACCGTGGTCGCCGGGGTCTGCGCCGACTCGTCCCCGGTACCCGCCGCGCGCATGTCGAACTCCGACTCGAGGGACAGGGCCCCCGGCGGGCACTGCACGCCCGCCACCCCATCCCCGCTCCCAGGGAGGCCGCCGATGCCGAACGACAGCGGTCAGAGTCCGCCTGACCGGCGGGGCCTGATCGCCCTCGCCCGGCTGTGAGCGGGACTGCCGCTCGCGTACGGGGTCCACGAGTTCGCGCGGAAGGCGACGCGGCTGTGCACCGGGTGAGGTCCGGGGAGGGCCCGGGCGCCCGGGGCTGTGACGGAAGCCGACAACCCCGGCGCCCGAATCCTGTGACTTCACCTGCCGTCGTACCCGCGAGTCACTGATCAGACTGGTGGATCCCGCTACCCAAGGCAACGAGGGGGACCCCCCATGAACGGCTCGCGCATCGCCGCCGTCGGCCACTACCAGCCCGCGAAGGTACTCACCAACGAGGACCTGGCGCGTCTGGTCGACACCAGCGACGAGTGGATCCTGAGCCGGGTGGGCATCCGGACGCGCCACATCGCCGGCCCCGACGAGCCGGTCGACGAGCTGGCCGGCCACGCCGCCGCGAAGGCGCTCGCGGCGGCCGGCCTGACCCCCGCCGACATCGACCTCGTCCTGGTCGCCACGTCGACGGCCGTGGACCGCTCCCCGAACATGGCCGCCCGGGTCGCGGCCCGGCTCGGCATCCCCTCGCCCGCCGCGATGGACGTCAACGTGGTGTGCGCCGGATTCACCCACGCGCTCGCCACCGCCGACCACACCGTGCGGGCCGGCGCCGCGACCCGGGCCCTGGTGATCGGCGCCGACAAGATGTCCGAGGTGACGGACTGGACCGACCGCACGACCTGCGTGCTCGTCGGCGACGGGGCGGGGGCCGCCGTAGTGGAGGCCTGCGCGAGCGGCGAGGAGCCCGGGATCGGGCCCGTGCTGTGGGGATCGGTGCCCGAGATGGGGAACGCGGTGCGTATCGAGGGGCAGCCCGCGCGGTTCGCGCAGGAGGGGCAGAGCGTCTACCGCTGGGCCACCACGCAGCTGCCGCCCCTCGCCCGCCAGGCCTGCGCGCGGGCCGGGCTCGCACCCGAGGACCTCGCCGCGGTCGTCCTGCACCAGGCGAACCTGCGCATCATCGAGCCGCTGGCCCAGAAGATCGGCGCGGTCAACGCGGTGGTCGCCCGCGATGTCACCCGATCGGGCAACACGTCGGCCGCCAGCATCCCGCTCGCCTTCTCCAAGCTGGTGGAGCAGGGCGAGATCTCGGCCGGGGACCCGGTCCTGCTCTTCGGCTTCGGCGGGAACCTGTCGTACGCCGGTCAGGTCGTCCGCTGCCCCTAGTCGCCCCTGCCACAGGGAACCGGAGAGTGGTGTTCCGCTGCCGCCCGGCGGTGGTGTGATCAGGCCCTCGCATCGTCTCAGTGGCCATTGCGCGCCGTAGACTGTAGACGAAAGACAATCGACACTGGTTGTCCAGTGACCGCGACGCGGCGGGCGCGTGCTCTCCGGGCCGCGGTCGCCCGGCGTCGCCCAGGAGGGGGACCGCGATGTTGTCGCCAGGACTGCCGCAGGGAGCGGTGCCCAAGCTCGAACGGCCCGGTCCGCTGCGCGACCGCGTCTACGAGGCCCTGCTCGAACTCATCACCACCCGGGCCCTGCAGCCCGGCCAGCATCTCGTCGAGAGCGAGCTCGCCGGTCACCTCGGTGTCTCCCGCCAGCCGGTGCGGGAGGCGCTCCAGCGGCTGAACACCGAGGGCTGGGTCGATCTGCGGCCGGCCCAGGGCGCGTTCGTGCACGCGCCGACGGAGGCCGAGGCGGACCAGCTCCTCACCGTCCGTACGCTGCTGGAGGCCGAGGCCGCCCGGCTCGCCGCGGTGAACGCCGACAGCGCCGGCATCGACGCCCTGGACGACCTGCTCGCGCGGGGCCTGAAGGCCGTCGCCTCCGCCGACGTGGACACCGCCGTCACCCTCAACGCCCGCTTCCACGCCAAGGTCATGGAACTCGCCGGCAACGCGGTGCTCGCCGAGCTCGCCGCACAGGTCGACCGCCGGGTCCGCTGGTACTACACGCCGGTCGCCCGGCAGCGCGGACACCAGTCCTGGATCGAGCACCGCGAGCTGATCGGCGCGATCGCGCAGCGCGACGAGCAGCGCGCCACGCAGCTGATGCGCGAGCACACCGAACACACCCGGCGTGCGTACCACGCCCGCGACGATTCCTGACGGGACGTCAGGGTTCCCGGGCGTGACGTTGTTCTCCCCGAAGTAGTCCGCCGTCCTGGCCGCGAAGAGCGGGAAGATCGCCCCGCCGCCGAAGCCGGAGACCATGGAGCGGAACAGGAAGGACGGCATGCTGCCCGTCCGGCCGGAGACCGGCACGCCGAACCGCGCGCTGCCGCGCACCAGACAGACGATGACCAGGGTGTCGCGCCGGCCGCGCCGGTCGGAGATCCAGCCGATCACCCGCGTCCGGTGCCGTTGACGATCGCGCTCGGCGACATCGCCGTGGCGACGATCCCGCCCGCGAAGCCCGTGCCCTTGCCCTTGCCGGAGGGCACCTGGAAGGCGATACCGAAGACAATTCGGTCTGCCGTGCACGGCAGACAGAACCACATCTCCACAGGGGGGAGGGGGCCTCCTCTCCGGGGGTGTACTGCTTGGGCGCCGGTGTGACTGAGCGCTTCAGGGGGCCAGTTGAGCAGCACGGTCGGCCACCGTGTCCGACCTGTGTGAACGGCGGTATGGCGCCCGTCGAGGACCGCTACGCCCTCGGCGAAGCAGGGACGCGCAGGCTCACAGTTCATGTGGAGTGAGCGGATGAAGATCTTGGTACTGGGTGGAACGGCGTGGGTGGGTCGCGAGTTCTCGCGGCAGGCACTGGAACATGGGCATCAGGTGACCTGTCTGGCCCGCGGGGAGAGCGGCGAGACAGCCGAGGGGGCGGTGTTGGTCGTCGCCGACAGGAACGAGCCGTCGGCGTACGAAAGCCTGGCGGGTCATGACTGGGACGCCGTGGTCGAGGTGTCCTGGCAACCGGGATTCGTCCGCGCGGCGCTGGCGGCGGTCGGCGAGCGGGCGGGCCACTGGTCGTATGTGTCGTCGGTCAGCGCATATGCCTCGCATGCCCAGCCGAACGCGGACGAGTCGGCGCGACTGCTCCCGGCGACCGAGCGGGACACAGCCGGCCACGACGAGTTCGGGCAGGCCAAGGTGGCCTGTGAGGAAGCTGCGGCAGCCGCGGTGGGAGACCGGCTCCTCATCGCGCGGGCGGGACTGATCGGCGGCCCCGGCGACCACAGCGGCCGATCCGGGTACTGGGTCGCCCGCGCGGCCCGCGAGCCGCTGGCCCCGCTGCTGGTGCCGGCCTCCCCGGACAGGCCGACGCAGGTGATCGACGCGCGAGACCTCGCGGCCTGGCTGCTCCACTGTGCGGAGAACGGGACGACCGGAACGTACAACGCGGTCGGCCCGATCGTGCCCTTCGGGGAGTGGGTCGCCCGGTCGCGGGAGATCGGCGGGCACACCGGACCGGTGGTGGAGGCGGACGACGACTGGCTGCTCGGGCAGAAGGTGGTGCAGGCCATGGGCCCGGAGTCGCTCGCGCTGTGGGTGGCCGACCCGGACTGGGCCGGCTTCAGCGCCCGCAACGGCGCTGCGGCGACCGCGGCCGGCCTTCGGCACCGTCCCCTGACAGAGATGCTGGAGCAGACCCTGCGCTGGGAGCGGGAAGCGGGTCTGGACCGGCCCCGCAGGGCCGGCCTGAGTGCCGAACGCGAACGCCGACTCCTGGAAGCACTGGGGTGAGGCGAGGCGCCGCGGGGTCCGCGCGGGAGCCAAAAAGCGACGCGCCCCTCTGGCCAGGGGAAAACCAATGCTCAACTGCCCGGCTCGAACGCTCACTGGCCGAATGAAGCGCTCGGTCACCGCCGGCGGGCCCGGCCCGGCGGGCGGCAGGCGGATGGGAACCGTGGTCCGGACCGGCCCGCCGGTGTCGGCCGTGGTCACCCGATGCCCTGCCGGTCCGGGTGGAGGGCGAAGGCGCGGTCCGCGGTCTCCGGCACGGCCCGCTCCACCGCCTGGACCAGCAGCGCGCGCTGCCGTACCAGCGGCTCCCGGCGGTCCGCCGGCACGACCCAGAGGAGATCGTCCATCCCGGCCAGCAGCCGGCGGGTGACCTGCGGACTGGAGACCGCGCATCCCCGGATCTCGGTGAGAGCGAGGTCCACGAGCCGCGTCCAGTCCGGCACGGGCCGTACCAGCCGTACGGCGCCCGTACGGTCCCGGTGCACCACGGCGCCGAGCGGACGCGGCGCCACCGCGGCCAGGAACAGCAGGATGCGGTCCACGGCCTGCACCGCCGTCGTCGGGTCGTTCACGGAGGGCGACAGGGCGCGCAGCGCGATGTCCGTCAACTGGCGCAGCCCGAAGCCGAGATCCTGGTGGAAGGTGCGCTCGGCGCTCACCGACACGAGGGAGTGCGGTGCCGCCGGTCCCTCGCCCGGGACGCCGCCGTGCACCGCGAACACCGGCGTCCCCGGCACGACGAAGTCCCCGATCCCGGGGATGAGCCGCAGCACGATCCCGTGCCGTCGGGCCGTACGGACCAGCCGGGCGATGTTCACGTCCCGCAGCACCCCCGGGCCGCCGCGATGGGTGAGGCGGCCGGTCTCGGGACCGAGTCCGGCCGCCTCACCGGCGGGGCCGGGCGGCGGCAGGTCCGCGACGACCCGCAGCGACTCCGCGGTGATCAGGTCGACGACGTGCCCCACCCGCATCAGCCGCAGCATCGCGTTCACGTACATCACGAACAGGACCACGCTCAGCGCCACCATCAGCAGCGTGAGGACGGACTGCACGACCGGCGTGGAGGACACCAGCGCGGGATCGGGCTGACTGTCGTAGGAGGTGAGGACGAGCAGCGACAGGACGAAGGTGGCCAGGAACACCGCGAAGGTGGCCTTGGTGATCCGGCTCCGCACGAACACCGACACCACACGCGGGCTGAGCTGGCCGGCGGCCATCTGCACGGCGACCAGCGAGATGCTGAAGACGACACCGATGAAGGTCATCATCGCCGCGCTGATCGTGGTGACCACGGTCTTCGCGTCGTCGGCGATCCCGTGCAGAGCGCGTACGGCGGCCTCGTCACCCGAGTCGCGCAGCGCGTTCAGGATCGCGTCGTCCGCCGTCGACCCGGCCGCCCACACGACGCACACCAGGACCAGGGCGACGGTCGGAGCGAACCAGAACGTGTCCCGCAGATGCTCCCGCAGCGGCGACCACGTCCGGGGCCGCCGTCGCCCGGGAGGCGGGCCTGCCGTAGTGTTCCAGTCACCCATGGTGAGACTGTAGAGGTACCTTCGGCTCCGTCCGGGGACCCCCGCCGGGGCGCGGATACGCAGGTGAAAGCCACTCCGAAAGCTTGGTATTGTTGTCCACGTCGCCGCGCGGAACACCTCCGTCCAGGCGGCGGACACCTGGTCCGGGTGGCGGAATGGCAGACGCGCTAGCTTGAGGTGCTAGTGCCCTTTATCGGGCGTGGGGGTTCAAGTCCCCCCTCGGACACCAGCAGTTGACCTATGCGATGCGGGTCGGGAGCAATCCCGGTCCGCATTTCGCTTTTCACGCCCCAGTCCCAAGTCCGGTGTCACGGGGGCGAATGTAGGGTGAATCCAGGCACAACAGACCGCAGGGGGAAGGTGGGCCATGCCCGACGGCCGTAACGCCATGATGTCCCGCACCCGCAGGCCGCCCCGGGCGCAGGCGGCCGCCGGCCCGTGGTGGCGGGTGCGGGGCGAGGGGTGGCTCGCGGTCGTGGCGGCCGTCTTCGTCGTCGTCCAACTCGCGCTCGTGTCACCGGCCATGGGCCTCGGCTGGGACGAGGCGGTGTACGTCAGCCAGGTCAGCCCGCACGTACCGACCGCGTTCTTCAGCGCGCCGCGCGCCCGCGGGGTCCCGCTGCTGGTCGCGCCGGTCGCGGCCTGGTCGACATCCGTCACCCTGCTGCGGGTCTACCTCGCGGTGCTGGCCGGCCTCGGCCTCTTCCTCGCGCTGCGCGCCTGGCGGGGCCTCTTCCCGGTGCGGGTACGCGCCGTCGCGGGCGGCCTGTTCGCCTCCCTGTGGGTGACGACGTTCTACGGGCCGCAGGCCATGCCGAACTACTGGGTGGCCGTCGGCGCCCTGGCCGGCGCCGGCTGCTTCCTGCGCGCTCAGGCCGACCCCCACGACCGCGGGGCGCTCTGGGGTCTCGGCCTGAGCGCCGCCCTGATGGGCTGGATGCGTCCCACGGACGCCGTCTGGGCGGTGCTGCCCCTGCTCGTCCTGCTGGTGGGTGTACGACGGATGCGGCGTCCCGCGCCGGCGGCCGCCCTGCTCACGGGACTGGTCGCGGGCGCGGCCGAGTGGGTGATCGAGGCGTACGTCTCCTACGGCGGCCTCGGACAGCGGCTGTCCGACGCCTCCCGGATCCAGGGCGGCCTCGGCTGGCACGTCGCCGTCGTGGACCAGGTGCGCAGTCTGGGCGGGCGGGCGCTGTGCCGCCCCTGCGAGGGGCCCATACCCCATCCCGCCGTCACCCTGTGGTGGTTCGCGCTGCCACTGTTCGCCGCCCTCGGGCTCGTGATCGCCGTCCGGGCCCGCCGCGCCGAGGCGACGCTCGTGCCGCTGGCCTGCGCTCTCACGCTGGCCGTCCCCTACCTGTTCATGATCGGGTACGCCGCTCCGCGCTTCCTGCTGCCCGCCTACGCGCTGCTCTCCCTCCCCGTCGCCGACGCGCTCGTGCACCTGGCCGGCGTGACGGGGCGGGTGCGGCGGCCGGTCGTCGTGGCACTGCTGGCGGTCGCCGTGGCCGGACATCTGGCCGTGCAGTACGTGGTGCTGGAACGCACGGTCCGGCGCACCACCGCCGCGCACGAGGACTGGGCGCGCACCGCCGCCGGACTGAACCGGCTGGGCGTGAGCGCGCCCTGTCTGATCACCGGTTACGAGAACATCCCCATCGGGTTCTACGCCGGCTGCTCGTCCGGATCGACCGGCGGCCACAACGCCAACACCACGGCGAAGGAGATCCGGCGGGCGGCCCGGCACCTGCCCGTCGCCGTCCTGGTGCCGCCCGGCGGCCACCGGCCCCACTACGCCCGCTCCTGGACCCCCGACAAGGTCACCGGCCTGCGCGTCTACCTCGCCCCGGGGACGGGACGGCAACCGCGACGCTGAGCGCCACGGCGGCCGACCTCGATGCCGCGCAGGCAGGCCGGGGTTGACGCGGATGGTCGCTCCGGTCGCCGCGTACGCGGCGACCGGGGGCGCAGCCGCCCTGCGGGGCCGGTCGCCTCGGCCGCCTTGCCGGTCGCCTCGGCCGCCTTGCCGGTCGCCTCGGCCGCCTTGCCGGTCGCCTCGGCCGCCTTGCCGGTCGCCTCGGCCGCCTTGCGCGCCCGGGTGGCCCAGGCCGCCCTGCCGGGCCTCTCACCTCGGCCACCCGGACCGTCCCGGCCGCCCCCGTCGCCCCGCGCCCCGTCCCCGCTCCCGCCGCTCCACGCTCGGAAAACCCGGTGCCCCGTCCGCCCGGGCTTCCCTACACTCACGACGCGGCCTTCGCGCGCCACCCCTTCCACGTGGTGCGTGCACGGCCGGAACCGTCAGTCCAGCCAGACCAGTGAGGGGAGCCCGGCCGTGCGTGACCACACCGCCGTCGTCGTTCCCCGATCCCGGTACGAGGTGATCCTGGTGTCCTCGTCCGCCCGGTGCCCGCTGCGCGGCCGGCACCGGAAGCCGTGACGAAGATCTGACGCCCACCTGCCGCAACCGGTGTTCCCGCGGTCGCCCTCGTACGCCGCCGCATGAACCCCCGGTGTCCGTAAGTCTGTCGACGTGCCGTCAGAGTCCGGCGATCGCGCTGCCCCTTTCCAGAACGACCGAAGGGCCCTGGGCCGTGCGTACCCACACCAACCCGCTCACCTCCGTCCGTAACCTGGGCATCCTCGCCCACGTCGACGCGGGCAAGACCACCGTCACCGAGCGGATCCTCTACGCCACCGGAACCACGCACCGGCGGGGCGAGGTCCACGACGGCACCACCGTCACCGACTTCGACCCGCAGGAACGCGACCGGGGCATCACCATCTTCGCCGCGGCGGCGAGCTGCGACTGGGACGGTCACCGCGTCAACCTGATCGACACGCCGGGACACGTCGACTTCGCCGACGAGGTGGAGCGTTCGCTGCGTGTCCTCGACGGCGCGCTCGCGGTGTTCGACGCCGTCGCCGGGGTCGAGCCGCAGAGCGAGTCGGTGTGGCGGCAGGCCGACCGGCACGGCGTGCCGAGGATCGCGTTCGTCAACAAGCTGGACCGCGCGGGCGCCGACCTGGACACGGCCGTCTCCTCGATCCGGGAGCGGCTGCATCCGGCCCCGCTGGTGGTGCAGCTGCCGATCGGGGCGGAGCACGGCTTCACCGGCGTCGTCGACCTGCTCCATCTCCGGGCGCTGACCTGGGCGGACACGAAGGACGGGGTCGAGGAAGGCCCCGTACCGGACGGTCTGCTGGAGGAGGCGCGGCGGCGGCGACGGCTGCTGGAGGAGACGGTGGCGGAACTCCACGCGGGTGCGCTGGACGAGTTCTGCGAGCGCTCCGCCCTCACCCCGCGGACCCTCGCCGCGGCCCTGCGGGACCTCACCCGCAGCGGCGACGGACTGGTGGTGCTGTGCGGTTCCGCGTACCGCAACCGCGGGATCGAGCCGCTGCTCGACGCCGTCGTGGCGTACCTGCCGTCCCCGCTCGACGTGCCCGCCGTACGCGGTACGCACGACGGGACGGAGCAGGAGCGGGCCGCCGACCCGGCGGCCCCGCTCGCGGCGCTCGCGTTCAAGGTGAACGCGACGGCGACGGGACGCCTGACGTACGTGCGGATCTACTCGGGGACGCTGGAACGGGGGGACACGGTGTGGGACGCGGGCGCGGGACGCGCCGAGCGGGCCGGGCGGATCCTGCGGGTGCAGGCCGACCGGCACGAACGGCTGGAGCGGGCGGTCGCGGGCGACATCGTGGCCGTGGCCGGGCTGAAGTCCGTCCGGGCCGGCGCGACGCTGTGCGCGCCCGGGGCGCCGCTCCTGCTCGAACCGCCCGGTGTCGCCGAGCCGGTGGTGTCCGTGGCCGTCGAGGCGCGCGGTGCCGGCGACGGCGACCGGCTGGCCACTGCGCTGGCGCGGCTCGCGGAGGAGGACCCGTCCCTGGTGGTCGGGACCGACCCCGAGAGCGGCCAGACGCTGGTGTCGGGCATGGGGGAACTGCACCTTGAGGTGGCGGTGGAGAAACTCCGGCGCGCCCACGGGCTGGAGGTCACCGTCGGCCGGCCCCGGGTGTCCTACCGCGAGACGGTCGGCCGGGGGGTGTCCGGTCTGGTCTTCCGGCACGTCAAACAGGACGGCGGGGCAGGGCAGTTCGCCCGGATCGTCCTCGACGTCGAGCCGCTGGAGCAGGGCACCGGGTTCGAGTTCCGGTCCGCCGTGGTGGGCGGGCGGGTGCCGCAGGAGTACGTCCGCGCGGTCGAGGCCGGCTGCCGGGACGCGCTCGGTGACGGGCCGCTCGGCGGTCATCCGGTGATGGGGCTGCGCGTCACCCTGACCGACGGGGCGACCCATGTGAAGGACTCCTCGGAGACCGCGTTCCGTACGGCGGGCCGCCTCGGTCTGCGGGAGGCTCTGCGCGCCTGCGCGATGGTGCTCCTCGAACCGGTCGCCGAGGTGACGGTGACCGTGCCCGAGGACGCGGTCGGCGGTGTGCTCGGCGACCTGGCGGCCCGGCGTGGCCGGGTCTCCGGTTCACTCGCCCGGGGCGGCACGGCGACCGTCACCGCCACCGTGCCGCTGGCCGAACTGTTCGGCTACGCGACCCGGTTGCGCAGCCGCACCCAGGGCCGCGGCACCTTCACGGCCCGGCCCGCCGGTCACGCGCCGGCGCCGGCCGTGACACCGGCGCGGT
This sequence comes from Streptomyces sp. NPDC043878, assembly GCF_056435735.1. Lineage (NCBI taxonomy): Bacteria > Bacillati > Actinomycetota > Actinomycetes > Kitasatosporales > Streptomycetaceae > Streptomyces > Streptomyces sp. NPDC043878. The sequence goes on along the minus strand of NZ_JBWKDW010000001.1, from coordinate 78,386 downwards.
AGGTGCCGGGCGGCTCCTGTCCGTGTCCCGAACCCTGGGCGCGGGCGGGAGCCGTCGTGGGGGGCGGGTCAGGGGTACGACCCCGGGGTCGACCCTGCTGGTGGTGGCCTTGCCGGCGCGCGCCCGGGTCGGGGTGGCCGCCGCGGGGCAGGGCGCGGACGCGCCCGGACCTCGGGGCCGCCGGTGCCGGCACGGCCGGGAGTGCGGCGAGGGCGGGGGCGGCAGCGGCGGCCGCGGCGAGCTCGGATCGGCGGCGCACGGCGGGCGGTTCGGGGGTGTGGGGTGTGGGGCGGCTCGCCGGTTCGGGAAGTGACCCCGGGATGCGCTGGGGGCGCTCTCTCGCCGGGAGATGCTTCAACTGGTCGAAGAGATGCGTGAAGAGGCGCGACCGGAGTCGTGCAAGGTGTGCCGCACCCCTTGACGGGACCGGCTTCCGAGGTTTAACTCACGTCCTAAATTAAGCCATGAAGAACTCCGGAAGGGACACCCGGGAGCCATGCGCAGCATCCGAACCGCGGCCGTAGGCGCCGTCACCCTCTCTCTCGCGCTCGCCGCCTCGGCCTGCGGCGGCGGTTCGTCGACGGGCGGGTCCGACGACTCGCCCAAGACGCTCACCTACTGGGCCTCCAACCAGGGCGCCAGCATCGAGGTCGACAAGAAGGTCCTCCGGCCCGAGCTCGACAAGTTCGAGAAGCAGACGGGCATCAAGGTCAAACTGGAGGTCGTCCCCTGGTCGGACCTGCTGAACCGGATCCTCACCGCGACCACCTCCGGACAGGGCCCCGACGTCCTCAACATCGGCAACACCTGGAGCGCCTCGCTCCAGGCCACGGGGGCGCTGCTGCCGTGGGACGCGAAGAACTTCGCCGCGATCGGCGGCCGGGACCGCTTCGTCGAATCGGCGCTCGGCTCCACCGGGGCCGAGGGCAAGGACCCCGCCGCCGTGCCGCTGTACTCGATGGCCTACGCGCTCTACTACAACAAGAAGGCGTTCTCCGAGGCAGGGATCGCGGGGCCGCCGGCCACCTGGGACGAACTGATCGCCGACGGCAGGAAGCTGTCGAAGAACGGCAAGTGGGGCCTCGGCGCGGAGGGTTCGAACGTCTCGGAGAACATCCACCACACCTTCGTGTTCGCCAAGCAGCACGGCGCCGACTTCTTCACCGCCGACGGGAAGGCCGACTTCACCAACGACGGTGTCGTCACCGCGGTCAAGCAGTACGTCGACCTGATGGCCAAGAACAAGATCATCGCGCCGGGCAACGCCGAGTACGCCCAGAACCAGTCCGTGAGCGACTTCGCCAAGGGCAAGAACGCGATGCTGCTGTGGCAGTCCGCGTCCGCCAACCTCAAGTCCCAGGGCATGAGCGAGGCCGACTACGGCATCGCGCCCGTCCCCGTCCAGTCCGGCACCCCCGGCACCGGCGCAAACGTCAACTCCATGGTCGCCGGCATCAACCTGGCCGTCTTCAAGAACACCCACAACCTCGACGGGGCGCGGAAGTTCGTGAAGTTCATGACCGGCGACGCGGAGCAGAAGATCCTCAACACCGCGTACAGCTCCATCCCGCCGGTGAAGACCGCCCAGTCCGGCTCCGCCTTCAACACCCCGGCCAACGCCGTCCTCAAGAACACCCTCGCCGGCAGCGCCGCGGCCCTGCCCCAGGTCGCCGACGAGTCACAGTTCGAGACCGCCGTGGGCACCGCCGTCAAGGACCTGTTCGCCGACGCGGCCGCCGGACGCGCGGTCACCGAGGAGTCCGTGAAGGCGAAGCTCGCCAAGGCGCAGCAGCAGATGCCGGCGAGGTGAGCGACGCCGTGACGACCACTGCCACCGCGGAGGCCGCCGTGGCGGACGACCCCGCCGGTTCCACCGCGGCGGCGGCGCCAGGACCGCGCCGCCGCCGCGGCCGGGTCCGCCGCGCCGGACTGCCCTACCTGCTGCTCCTGCCCGCCCTGGTCCTCGAACTCCTGGTCCACCTGGTGCCGATGGTGATCGGCATCGTCATGAGCTTCAAGGAGCTCACGCAGTTCTACATCCGCGACTGGGGCACCGCGCCCTGGTCCGGCCTCGACAACTACACGGTGTCGGTGGACTTCGACGCCCCCGTCGGCAAGGCGCTGCTGCACTCCTTCCTCGTGACCGTCGCCTTCACCCTGCTGTCGGTCGCCCTGTGCTGGCTGATCGGCACCGCCGCCGCGATCTACATGCAGGACACCTTCCGCGGCCGCGGCCTGCTGCGCGCCCTGTTCCTCGTGCCGTACGCCCTGCCGGTCTACACGGCCGTCATCACCTGGGTGTTCATGTTCCAGCACGACAACGGCCTGGTGAACCACGTCCTGCACGACCAGCTGCACCTCACCGGCAAGCCGTCCTTCTGGCTCATCGGCGACAACGCCTTCTACGCCCTGCTCACCGTGTCGGTGTGGAAGGGCTGGCCGTTCGCGTTCCTCATCGTCATGGCCGGCCTGCAGAACATCCCCCGGGAGCTGTACGAGGCGGCCGCCCTCGACGGCGCCGGGATGTGGCAGCAGCTCCGCCGCATCACCCTGCCGTCGCTGCGCCCGGTCAACCAGGTGCTGGTCCTCGTGCTGTTCCTGTGGACGTTCAACGACTTCAACACGCCGTTCGTCCTGTTCGGCCGGACGGCACCGGAGGCGGCGGACCTCATCTCGGTCCACATCTACCAAGCCTCCTTCGTCACCTGGAACTTCGGCACCGGCTCCGCCATGTCCGTCCTGCTCCTGCTGTTCCTGCTCGTCGTGACGGGCGGCTACCTCGTGCTCACCTCACGCGGACGGAGGGCCACCACCGATGCCTAGCTCCCCGGCCTCCCCGATGGCCCCGCCCCGGTCCTTCCACTGGTCCCGGCGGATCTTCCTCACCCTGCTCACCGGCTTCGTCCTGCTGCCCGTGTACGTCATGGTCTCCAGCTCCCTGAAGCCCCTCGCCGACGTCACGGGCGAGTTCCGCTGGCTGCCCAGCGGCCTCACGATCCGCCCGTACGTCGATATCTGGTCGACGGTCCCGCTCGCCCGGTACTTCGTGAACTCGCTGATCGTGGCGGGCACGGCGACGGTCTGCTCGGTGGTCATCGCCGTCTTCTCCGCGTACGCGGTCAGCCGTTACGACTTCCGCGGCAAACGCGTGTTCACCGTCACCGTCCTGTCGACGCAGATGTTCCCCGGCATCCTCTTCCTGCTCCCGCTCTTCCTGCTCTACGTCAACATCGGCAACGCCACCGGCATCGCCCTGTTCGGCTCCCGCGGCGGCCTGATCCTCACCTATCTGACCTTCTCCCTGCCGTTCTCGATCTGGATGCTGATCGGGTACTTCGACTCGGTGCCGCGCGACCTGGACGAGGCGGCGCTGGTGGACGGCTGCGGACCGCTGGGCGCGCTGTTCCGGGTGGTCGTGCCGGCCGCGGTCCCCGGCATCGTCGCGGTCGCCGTCTACGCCTTCATGACCGCCTGGGGCGAGGTGCTCTTCGCGTCGGTGATGACCAACGACACCACCCGCACCCTCGCCGTGGGACTCCAGGGCTACTCCACGCTCAACGACGTGTACTGGAACCAGATCATGGCCGCCTCGCTGGTCGTCAGCCTCCCCGTGGTCGCGGGTTTCCTGCTGCTCCAGCGCTATCTCGTCGCCGGACTGACGGCGGGTGCCGTCAAGTGACCGACTCCGCCGCACACAAAGGGACTTCAGTGACCATCGACCTCGCCGCACTTCCGCACGACTTCCTGTGGGGCACGGCCACCTCGGCGTACCAGATCGAGGGAGCCGTGGCGGAGGACGGCCGTTCGCCGTCGATCTGGGACACCTTCTCGCACACCCCCGGCAGGATCGCGGGCGACCACCACGGCGACCTCGCCTGCGACCACTACCACCGCTGGCGCGAGGACATCGCGCTGATGCGCCGGCTCGGCACGAACGCCTACCGGTTCTCCGTCGCCTGGCCGCGCGTGGTTCCGGGCGGCGACGGGCCCGTCAACGCCAAGGGCCTCGCCTTCTACGACGAGTTGGTCGACGGCCTGCTGGAGGCGGGCATCACCCCGTCCGCCACCCTCTACCACTGGGACCTGCCGCAGACCCTCCAGGACCGCGGCGGCTGGCCGGAGCGGGAGACGGCCGAGCACTTCGCCGCGTACGCGTCCGCCGTCGCCTCCCGCCTGGGCGACCGCGTCACCCACTGGGCCACCCTCAACGAGCCGCTGTGCTCGGCCTGGATCGGCCACCTGGAAGGCACCATGGCCCCGGGCCTGACCGACCTGACAGCCGCGGTCCGCGCCTCCTACCACCTCCTGCTCGGCCACGGCCTCGCCGTGCAGGCCATCCGGGCGGCGGTACCGCAGGCCGGGATCGGCATCGTCAACAACCTGTCCACCGTCCACCCGGCCACCGACGGACCCGAGGACGTCGACGCCGCCCGCCGTATGGACGGCCACACCAACCGCTGGTGGCTCGACCCGGTCCACGGCCGCGGCTTCCCGGCCGACATGCGCGAGCTGTACGGCGTCGAACTCCCGGAACAGGCAGGTGACTTGGCGACGATCGCCGCTCCGCTGGACTGGCTGGGCCTGAACTACTACTTCCCCGCGACGGTCGCCGACGACCCCACCGGCCCGGCACCGCACGTCCGCTCCGTGCGCCGCCCCGGCGTCCCGCGTACCGGCATGGACTGGGAGATCGACGCCGGCGGCATCGAAGCGCTGCTGCTCCGCCTCACCGACGACTACGGCGCCCGCAAGCTGTACGTCACCGAGAACGGCTCCGCCTTCCCGGACGTCGTACGCCCCGACGGCACGGTCGAGGACCCCGAGCGCCAGGACTACCTGTCCGGCCACCTCGCCGCCTGCGCCGCCGCGGCCCGCAAGGGAGCCCCGCTGGCCGGCTACTTCGCCTGGTCCCTGCTGGACAACTTCGAGTGGGCGTACGGCTACGACAAGCGCTTCGGCCTCGTCCACGTGGACTACCGCACCCAGACCCGCACGATCAAGGGCACCGGCCACCGCTACGCGGACATCATCCGGGGCCACCGCGAGCGGAAGCGCGACGCGGCCTGAGACCCACGGGGGGGACGGGGGAGCGGCCGGTGGGCGCGGGTGCGGGAGCCTGCCCCGCCGGCCGGTGTCGCCGCCGGCCCGGAGACCCTCCGGGCAGCGCTCACCGGTCGGGCCACCGCGAGCGCCGGCACAGCGGCCGGCGCCGTCGTCAGGAAGCGATCCGCTCCCGCTCCGGCATCAGTTCCAGCACCTCCGCCAGGCACTCCTCCTCCATCCGGGAGGTGCGCCACAGCCACACGATGTCCCGGCCGAACGACCAGACCAGGAGCGCCAGGGCCACCGCGACGACCGCGAAGGTCCCCGTGTACGGCAGCAGGGCCGACGCGCCCAGCAGCAGGAGGACGCCCTGCAGCGCGGCCACCGTCTTGCGGGCCGTGCTCGGGGGCAGCGGCGCGTTCAGCCAGGGCATCACGCGGGCGGCGGCGACGAAGGCGTACCGCATGCCGCCGATCAGCAGGACCCACGGGCCCAGGGACATCGAGACGTACACGCTGAGCACCAGGATGAGGAACGCGTCGACCTCCATGTCGAACCGCGCGCCCAGCGGGGTCGAGGTGCCGGTGGCGCGGGCGACCTTGCCGTCCACGCCGTCGAGGATCAGCGCCACCGCCGTCAGACCCACGAACAGCGTCACCGGCGGCGAGCTCTCGAAGGAGTCCGCGACCAGCGCCGTCACCCCGCCCACCAGGGTCGCCCGGCCCAGCGTCACCCGGTTGGCCGGGCCGAAGGACCGCGGCCGGGAGCGGTGCAGCGCCCGGGAGAGGACCGCCCAGGTGGCGACGGCGAAGGCGAGTCCGGTCAGCCAGCCCGCCGGCCCCATGCCTATCGCCGTGCCGAGCAGAGCCAGCAACAGGACCTGCACGCCCGCCCCCACAGCGGTCTCCTGCTGGACCAGCCTTGCTTCGTACGTGTTGTTCAGGGCCACCGCACATTCCTCCGGCCAGGTGACAGATTTGATCAAGGCCGCGTACTGTGCGCGACCTGTGCACTCCTCGGTACGTGCACCGGTTGCCGATCGTTCAGGAGGACGCCGATGAAGCGCTCCGCACGCGCCTTTTGGCTCAGCTCTCCCGGCCGGGGGGAGGTACGGGACGTCACCCTGCCGGACCCCGGCGAGGACGAGGTCCTCGTCCGCTCGCTCTTCTCCGGAGTCAGCCGCGGCACGGAGACCCTCGTCTTCCGGGGCGGGGTGCCCGAGAGCCAGCACGCGGCCATGCGGGCGCCGTTCCAGGAGGGCGACTTCCCCGCACCGGTGAAGTACGGCTACCTCAACGTCGGCGTCGTGGAGGAGGGGCCGGCGGACCTGGTGGGACGGACCGTGTTCTGCCTCTATCCGCACCAGACGCGGTACGTCGTCCCCGCGAGCGCGGTGACGCCCCTGCCGGAACACCTGCCCGCCGCACGCGCGGTCCTCGCCGGCACCGTCGAGACGGCCGTCAACGCGCTGTGGGACGCGGCGCCCCTGGTCGGGGACCGGATCGCCGTGGTCGGCGGCGGCATGGTCGGCTGCTCGGTAGCCGCCCTGCTGGGCCGCTTCCCGGGCGTCCGGGTCCAGCTGGTCGACGCCGACCCCGCCCGGGCGAAGATCGCCGAGGCCCTCGGCGTGGGCTTCGCCCTCCCCGCCGACGCGCTCGGCGGGTGCGACCTCGTCGTCCACGCCAGCGCCACCGAACAGGGCCTGGCCCGCGCGCTGGAACTGCTCACCGCCGAGGGCACCGTCCTCGAACTGAGCTGGTACGGCGACCGCCAGGTCAGCCTCCCGCTGGGCGAGGCGTTCCACTCCCGCCGGCTCGTCATCCGCAGCAGCCAGGTCGGCAGCGTGTCCCCGGCCCGCCGCTCCAGCCGCAGCTACGCCGACCGGCTCGCGCTCGCCCTCGACCTGCTGGCCGACCCGGCGCTCGACGCCCTCGTCACCGGGGAGTGCGCCTTCGAGGAACTGCCCGAGGTGCTGCCGCGTCTGGCCTCCGGTGCGATCCCCGCGCTGTGCCACCGGGTCCGCTACGACGACGCCGGGTAACGGACCCGTTCCGTCCGGTACGGCCGGAGCCGCCCCGCGGCGCCTGACCTGAGAAAAGGGTGAGGAACGGCTGAACACGGGGAAGCGAGGAGCCGTACTACACGGCATCCCCGGCAGCGATCGGCGGGGGATCAGAGGCGCCGCACCTGGAGGGTCGTCCGTTGTTCAGCATCACCGTCCGCGATCACATCATGATCGCCCACAGCTTCCGGGGCGAGGTCTTCGGTCCCGCGCAGCGTCTGCACGGAGCGACGTTCCTGGTGGACGCCACCTTCCGGCGCGAGCAGCTGGACGACGACAACATCGTCGTCGACATCGGACTGGCCACCCAGGAACTCGGGGCCGTCGTCAGCGAGCTGAACTACAGAAACCTCGACAACGAGCCCGACTTCGCCAACGTCAACACCTCGACCGAGTTCCTGGCCAAGGTCATCGCCGACCGGCTCGCCGACCGTGTCCACAAGGGCGCGCTGGGCGAGGGCGCCAAGGGCCTGGCAGGGCTCACCGTCACGCTGCACGAGTCGCACGTAGCCTGGGCGAGTTACGAGCGTGCGCTGTGACCGACGCGACCCTGGAGAAGGCGACGCTCGGCTACGTGCCCGTGCAGCAGCCCGTCCTGAAGAACGCCGAGATCATCCCCATGTCCCTGCGCTCCGTGCACTTCGTGATGCCCGGCAGTGTCCACGACGCCACCGCGCCGAGCGGCGGCAACGCCTACGACCGGCGCGTGTGCCTGGACCTGCCGGGCTTCGGCTGGCAGGTCCACCGGCACCTGGCCGACGGCGACTGGCCGCGGCCCGCGGAGGCCGACCGGGCCCAGCTCGCCCGCACCCTGCGCGAGCTGCCGGACGGCACGGTCGTCCTGCTCGACGGGATCGTCGCCTGCGGGGTCCCGGAGATCGTCGTCCCCGAGGCGCGGCGGCTGCGGCTGGCCGTCCTCGTGCACCTCCCGCTCGGCGACGAGCGGGGCATCGACCCCGCCGTGGCCGCGGAACTCGACGCGTCGGAGCGCACGGTGCTGCGCGCCGTACCCGCCGTGATCGCCACCAGCGACTGGGCGGTCCGCCGCCTCGTCTCCCATCACGGGCTCGCCCCCGAGCGGGTCCATGTCGCCGCCCCCGGCGCCGACATCGCGCCCCTCGCCTCCGGCACCGACGGGGTCTCCCGGCTGCTGTGCGTGGCCTCGGTGACCCCGCGCAAGGGGCAGCACCGGCTGGTCGAGGCGCTGGCCACGGTGACCGACCTGCCCTGGAGCTGCGTCTGCGTCGGCGGCCTCGGCCACGACCCCGAGTACGTCGCCGGACTGCGGGACCTGATCAAAAAGTACGGCCTCCAGGACCGCCTGCACCTCGCGGGCCCGCAGGCCGGTGCCGAACTCGACGCCAGCTACGCCGCCGCCGACCTGATGGTCCTCACCTCCTACGCCGAGACGTACGGCATGGCGGTCACCGAGGCCCTCGCCCGCGGTATCCCGGTGCTGGCCACCGACGTCGGCGGGCTCCCGGAGGCCGTCGGACGCGCCCCCGACGGCGGGGTGCCCGGCATCCTCGTCCCACCGGAGGACCCCGCCGCCCTCGCCGCGGAACTGCGCGGCTGGTTCGGCGAGGCGGACGTACGACGCCGGCTGAAGGCGGCGGCCAGGGGCCGGCGAGCCGCCCTGGACGGCTGGGCGACGACCGCCCGCAGCCTGGCCGGAGTGCTGGGCCGGCTGCCGGGCGAACCCAGGAGGCCGGCATGAGGGAGACGACGATGACCCAGCACGGCGGAAAGACCGCGGCTCAGCCCGGACCCCGGGAGGCCGCCGACCACGCGGACTCCGTCATCCCCGGCGCGGGCCCCACCGCCCGCCCCGGCGAGCGCGCCACCGTGCGGCTGCGCGAGGCCGGCCCCGACGAACAGGCCCGCTACGCCCCCGAGTGGCTGGAGCTGCGTGAGGGTGCCGACGCCGGCGCCCGCTCGGGCGACCTGCTCGACCCGCTGCGCATCCGCCTCGCCAACCTCCCCGGCCGCAGCGACGGGCTGGTCGTGCACGACCTGGGCTGCGGCACCGGTTCGATGGGCCGCTGGCTCGCCCCCCGCCTCGACGGCGCCCAGCACTGGATCCTGCACGACCGCGACCCCTACCTGCTGCACTTCGCCGCCGTCGCCTCGCCGCGGTCCGCCGCGGACGGCAGCCGCGTCACCGTGGAGACCCGGCGCGGCGACATCGCCCGGATCACCCCGGACGCCCTCGCCGGCGCGCACCTGGTGACGGCCTCCGCACTGCTGGACGTCCTCACCCGTGAGGAGATCGACACCCTCGCCGCCGCCGTGACCGGAGCGGGCTGCTCGGCGCTGCTGACGCTCTCCGTGGCCGGGCGCGTCGAGTTCGCCGACCCCGATCCGATGGACGCCGAGCTCGCCGAGGCGTTCAACGCCCACCAGCGCCGCGGGGGCCTGCTCGGCCCGGACGCCGTCACCGCGGCCCGCGAGTCCTTCTCCGACCGCGGCGCCACGGTACGGCTCGACCCGAGCCCCTGGCGGCTGGGCCCGGCCGAGTCGGCGCTCACCGCGCAGTGGCTGCGCGGCTGGGTCGGCGCGGCCGTGGAGGAGCGCCCGGAGCTCGACGCGCGCGCCGAGCGCTACCTGCGCGAGCGCCTCGCCGCCTGCGCCGCCGGGGAACTGCGCGTCGTGGTCCACCACAGCGACCTGCTGGCGCTGTCCCGGCCGACGGGCGGAGCGGCATGAGCGTGCAGACCGTGAAGGCCCTGACCGTCGGCCGGCCCGGCACGATCCCGCTCGCGCGGCGGCCGGAACCCGCCGTCGCGATGGTCGTCGCCGGTCCACGCCCGTCGGCGGGACGGACCCCCGCGTCCGAGGGGGACGCGGGAGTCCGCGCCGACGCCGCGGTCTCCGCGGCCCGCATCGGCGTGATCGTCACCGCGCCCCGCACCGAGGCGGCCCCGCGCTCCGCCCGGGTCGGCGCCGCCCTGCGGGCCGCGCTGGCAAGACTGAATTCCCGCGCCCTGCGCACCCACTTCGGCACCGTCGCCGGCGTGGCCATCCTCGCCGCACTGCTGTGGCGGCTGGGCACCGGCGTCTTCCTGGACGGGCTGCGCCGGATCGACGGCGTCAGCCTGCTCGCCGCGCTGGCGATCGGCCTGGTCACCACCGTGTTCAGCGCCTGGCGCTGGCAGTTGGTGGCCCGCGCGCTGCGCGTCCGGCTGCCCTTCGGCCCGGCCCTCGCCGACTACTACCGCGCCCTGTTCCTGAACGCGGCGCTGCCCGGCGGCGTCCTCGGCGACGTGCACCGGGCGGTACGGCACGGGCAGAGCGCCGGCGACCTGGGCCGCGGCGTCCGCACGGTCGTCCTCGAACGGGCCGCGGGGCAGGTCGTGCTGGCCGTGGTCGGCGCCGCCGTGCTCCTGACGATGCCGTCCCCGGTCCTGGCCGACGCCCGGCAGGCCGCCCCGCTGATCGGCCTCGCCGCACTGGGCGGGCTCGCGATCGCCGTGGCCCTGCGGATGAACCGGGCACCCTCCCGGCGGGGACGGGCCCTGCGCGCAAGCCTGGCCGAGGCGCGCGAGGCACTGCTGTCGCGCCGCAACGGACCGGGCGTCGCCCTGTCGTCCGCCGTCGTGCTGGCCGGCCACCTCGGGATGTTCGTGCTCGCCGCCCGCGTCGCCGGATCGGCCGCCTCGGTCGCCGTACTGCTGCCGCTGGCGGTCCTCGCGCTGCTCGCCATGGGCGTGCCGCTGAACATCGGCGGCTTCGGTCCCCGGGAGGGCGTCACCGCCTGGGCGTTCGGGGCGGTCGGCCTCGGCGCGAGCAGCGGCCTCGCCGTCGCCGTCGTGTACGGCGTGCTCAGCTTCGCGGCGAGCCTGCCCGGCGCCCTCGTCCTGGTCGCCCGCTGGGCCGCCGGACTGCGCGCGGGCTCCGGGTCGGACGAGCCGGCCCCGGAGCCCCGCCCCGCGGCCGGCGGCGACTACTCCCGGCCGGAGCCGTCCTCCGAGGTGAGCAGCGCCAGGTACGCGCCGAAGGAATCCGCCAGGCTCGCCAGCAATTCCTTCCCCTTTTCCGCAGAACCCAGCGAGGGACGGCCTATGACACCCGAATCGGTGTAGCCGGACATACCGAGGGAGAGCAGATGGCGCCGGTCGTCCGCGACGAAATCGGAAGACTCGTAGCCGGGACGGAGCAATTCGGGATGAGCGTGCAGAAGGATGGAGGTCTCGATTTCCCCCGCGTGCATGTCGGTGAGGAGCGAGGTCACGACCCCCGCCCGCTCACGCGCCGTCTCCCAGTCCTCCGCGGCCGGGAAGAGCGCCATGCGCTCGCCGCGGGCGGAGGATTCCTGAACGACGTTGCCCAGTACGTAGTTTCCGCCGTGCCCGTTGACCACCACCAGGCAGTCGACGCCGGACCGGCGGAGCGAGGCGGCGATGTCACCCACCACCGCGTGAAGGGTCACCGAGGAGATGCTGACGGTCCCCGGCCAGGCCGCGTGCTCGTGCGAGCAGGAGATCGTCACCGGAGGGAGGAGGTGCACCGGGTACGCAGCGGCGATCTCCCGGGCAACGGCACAGGCGACGAGCGTGTCCGTCGCCAGCGGGAGGTACCGGCCGTGCTGCTCGAAGCTGCCCACCGGAAGGACGGCCACCTGTCGTGGGACACCCGCCCCCCGGGCCCGTACGTCTTCCGTGGTGTCCGTCGGCAACATACCGTGTACTGCCGACCGCACTGGTGAATCACTCATTTCTCCACGGCCTTTCGTCTCTGCTTAGGAACCAGATCATGACAGACAACATTGGCGTACTCGGCACGAAGTCCCCGCAGCGCACGGGAGTCGAACGCGTCGTGAATGCGCCGCTGCCCACCGTGTACGGGAAATTCGAGGCGGTCGGCTATCTGGACCACGACCGCGGTGACGAACAAGTGGCCCTGGTCTACGGCGACATCGGCACGGACGACGTGCTCACCCGGCTCCATTCCGAGTGCCTGACCGGTGACGCGTTCGGCTCGCAGCACTGCGAGTGCGGCGACCAGCTCGCCTCCGCGCTGCGCGCGGTCGTCGCCGAAGGACGCGGCATCGTCGTCTACTTGCGAGGACACGAGGGCCGGGGCATCGGTCTGCTCGGCAAGCTGCGGGCGATGGCCCTGCAGGCGGAGGGCCTGGACACCGTCGAGGCGAACCTCGCGCTCGGCCTGCCGGTGGACGCCCGCGACTACGGCGTCGCCGCCGAGATCCTGCACGACCTCGGGGTGCGCTCGGTGCGCCTGATGTCCAACAACCCCCGCAAGCGCGAGGCGTTGGCCGAACACGGCATCGAGGTCGCCGAGACGGTGCCGCTCCTGATCCCGCCGTGCGAGAACAACATCACGTACCTGCGCACCAAGCGGGAGCGGCTCGACCACGTCCTGCCGCATCTGGACGCCGTGGCGCACTGGTCCTGAGCCGCCCGCGCCCCGGTCCGCACAGACCTCCTCGCAGAAGCCCCCCACCACGGGGTCGGTCCCGGCAGCCGTGCCCCGGCGGCCGGGACCGGCCAGGCAGGGAGACGTGCCCGTGAACACGCAGGCCGCAGTGGTCGTCATCGGCGGCGGGGTGATGGGGACGAGCATCGCCTACCACCTCGCCCGGGCCGGGGTGCGTGACGTCGTCCTGGTCGAGCGGGACGAACTCGCCGCCGGCTCCACCTCCCGCGCCGCGGGCGGGGTCCGCGCCCAGTTCTCCGACGAGCTCAACATCCAGCTGGGCGCACGCAGCCTGGAGGCGTTCGGCCGGTTCGAGCAGGAGACCGGGCACGACATCGGCCTGCACCGGGTCGGCTACCTGTTCCTGCTGTCGACACCCGAGGAGGTCGCCTCCTTCGAGGCGGGCGTGCGGCTGCAGAACTCCCTGGGCGTGCCCAGCCGCATGATCGACCCGGCGGCGGCCCGGCGACTGTCCCCGCTGATCACCACCGACGGCCTGCTGGCCGCCGCCCACTCGCCCGACGACGGCCACTGCACCCCCGAGGCCGTCGTGCACGGCTACGCGGCCGCCGCCCGCGCGCACGGCGCCCGGATCCTGCGGCACACCGAGGTCACCGGCGTCGAACTGCGCGGCGGCCACATCACGGCCGTCACGACCACCCTGGGCCGCATCGCCACCGACACCGTCGTCTGCGCGGCCGGCGCCTGGTCCCGGGCCGTCGGCGCCATGGTCGGGGTGGACCTGCCCGTGCAGCCGCTGCGCCGCCAGATCGCCGTCACCGAACCGGTCGCCGCGCTGCCGCCCGCCTTCCCCATGACGATCGACTTCGGCACCAGCCTCTACTTCCACGCCGAGGGCCCCGGTCTCCTCGTCGGCATGTCCGACCCCGACGAACGCCCCGGCTTCGCCACCGACACCCACGACCGCTGGATCCCCCGTCTGTGCGCCGCCATGGAACGGCGCGCCCCCGCCCTGCTGGACCTGCGCCGCACCGGCGGCTGGGCGGGACTGTACGAGGTGACCCCGGATCACAACGCCCTGATCGGCGAAGCGCCCTCGGTCTCCCGTTTTCTGTACGCGACCGGCTTCTCGGGCCACGGCTTCCTCCAGGGACCCGCCGTGGGAGAGGTCGTCCGCGACCTCTACCTGGGCCGCGTACCCTTCGTGGACGTCAGCCCGTTGAGCGCCGGCCGGTTCGCGGCCGACGCCCCGCGTCCGGAGGTCAACCGCGTATGACCGAGCTGCATCTGTGGCTGCGCCACGAGGACCGTTCCACCGAGCGACGCACCCCGGTCGTGCCGTCCGACGCCCGGCGGCTGGTGGCCGGCGGCGTCACGCTCACCGTGGAGGAGTCCCCGCAACGGATCTTCCCGGTCGAGGAGTACGAGGCGGCCGGCTGCCGGACCGCGCCCGCGGCCTCCTGGGTGTCGGCGCCCGAGGACGCGGTCGTCCTCGGCCTCAAGGAACTCCCGGACCGGCCCGCCGAACTGACCCACCGCCACATCTTCTTCGGGCACGCCTACAAGCGGCAGCCGGGCGCCGCGGACCTGCTCGGCCGGTTCGCCGCCGGGGGTGGCGCCCTCTTCGACCTCGAGTACCTGGCCGACGCCGACGGCCGCCGGCTCGCCGCCTTCGGCTACTGGGCCGGCTACCTCGGCGCCGCCCTCGCCGTCCTGCGCCACCGCGGCCGGCTGCCCGTGCCCCTCACCCCCACCGACAAGAAGGCACTGGACGAGAGCCTCCAACGCGCTCCCGGCGACGAGGAGTTCACCGCGCTGGTGGTCGGCGCCCTGGGCCGCAGCGGCCGGGGCGCCCGCGCCGCGTTCACCGCCTCCGGCGTCGACCCCACCTGCTGGGACCTCGCCGAGACCCGGGACCTGGACCGGCGGGCCCTGCTGGACCACGACGTGATGGTCAACGCGGTCCTCGCCACGAGCCCCGTGCCGCCCTTCGTCTGCGAGACGGACCTCGACGACCCGGCCCGCCGGCTGCGCACCCTGTGCGACGTCACCTGCGACGTCGGCTCGCCCCTCAACGTGCTGCCGGTCTACGACCGCACCACCGAGTGGGCCGAGCCGGCCCGCCGGCTGCGCGAACAACCGCCGCTCGACCTCATCGCCATCGACAACCTGCCGTCCCTGCTGCCGGAGGAGTCCAGCACCGACTTCTCGGCCGCGCTGCTGCCCCAGCTGCTCGACTTCCCCGGCGGCGCGTGGGCGCGCTGCCTCGACCGTTTCCACCAGGCCCTGGAGGAGGTCCGACGTGACTGACCGGGTTCCCGCGAGCGGCACCGTCCACTGGGTCGGCGCCGGCCTGTCCACGGGCAGCGGCCTGGCCACGCTGTGCGACACGGCCGGCGAGGTCCGGCTGTGGCACCGTACCGAGGAGCGTGCCGCGACCGCGCTGGACGCCCTGGGCCTGGCCGGACGCGCCGCACCCCGCGCGTACACGCCCGCCGGGCTCGCGGCCGAACTGGCGCCCGGTGACGTCGTGGTGTCGATGCTGCCGGCGCCCGAGCATCCCGGCCTGCTGGCCGCCTGCGTCCGGGGCCGGACGCACTTCGCGTGTTCGAGCTACGTCTCCGACGCGGTCGTCGCGCAGCTGCCAGGGGCCGAGGCGGCCGGGCTCGTCGTCCTGACCGAGGCGGGCCTCGACCCGGGCATCGACCATCTCTTCGCGCACAGCCTGACCGGCCGGGCCAGGGTCGCGGTCGGCGCCGGCACGGCCGGGACCTCCTACAGCCTCACCTCGTACTGCGGGGGCGTGCCCGCGGTCCCCGACGACTTCCGGTACCGCTTCAGCTGGGCGCCCGCCGGGGTCCTCAACGCCCTGCGCGCGCCCGCCCGTTACCTTGAGGACGGCACCGAGACCACCGCCGGGCGGCCGTGGGAGGCGACCCGGCGGCTCGTCGTCGAGGGGGAGACCTTCGAGGCGTACCCGAACCGCGACAGCGTGCCCTTCGTGGAGCAGTACGGTCTGCCCTCCGCCTGGCGGCCGCGCGACTTCGTCCGCGGCACCCTGCGTCTGGACGGCTGGCTGCGGGCCTGGGACGCCGTCTTCGAGGAGCTCAAGGTCGGCGACGACGCCCGGATCGCCGCGCTGGCGGGCGAGTTGGCCGCCGCGCATCCCACCACGGAGGCCGACCGCGACCGTGTCGTCCTCGCCGTGTCGCTGGACGTCCACGCACCGGAGGGAAGGACCTGGTCGGGCCGCTATCTCCTGGACCTGGTGGGGGACGCGCGGGAGAGCGCGATGGCGCGCTGCGTCTCCCGTCCGCTGGCGCTCGGCGTCCGTCACATCCTCGACGGTTCCCTGCCGCCGGGCCTGAACCGGGCCGCGGAGAACGCGGCGCGGTCCGAGCGCTGGCTGGGTGAACTGGCCGAGGAGGGGCTCGACTTCACCCTGCGCGTCGACCAGCGGGAGTAGCGGCTCAGTCCAGGACCGCCTCATGGACCAGCCGCTTGAGCTCCGGGTAGATGGTGTGCGAGCCCTTCGGCCGCACCTGCGTCATGAACTGCACGGTGAGGTCGTGGACGGGATCCACCCAGAACGTCGTCGTCGCCACCCCGCTCCAGCCGTAGGTGCCGAGTCCGGCCGGGGCCTTCGTCCGTTCCGGGTCGATCACCACGGAGACGCCGAGACCGAAGCCGACCCCGTCGTTGCCGGGCTCGTCGTGCGCCGGGCGGCTGCCGAAGGAGCGCAGGTCGGCGCCGCCGGGAAGCTGGTTGGACGTCATCAGGTCCACGGTCCGCGGCGCGAGCAGGCGGGTCCCGTCGAGCTCGCCGCGCCGGCGCAGCAGCTCCGCGAAGCGGTGCACGTCGTGCGCGGAGGCCACCATGCCGCCGCTGCCGGACAGGAAGCGGGGGCGGCCGTGCAGCGGCAGCCCGGGGATCGGCTCGATGCCGCCGCCGTCGGCGTCCCCGTACAACTCGGCCAGCCTGTGGCGCTGTTCGGGTGCCACGCAGAACCCGGCGTCCGTCATCCCGAGGGGGCCGAAGATCCGCTCGGCGAAGAACGTGTCGAGCGGCTGCCCGGACACCACCTCCACGACCCGGCCGAGGACGTTGGTGGCGACCGAGTAGTTCCACTCGGTGCCCGGCTCGTACTGCAGCGGCAGACCGGCGTACACGTCGACCGTCTCGGCCAGGGTCGAGCCCGGCACCACGGCGGACTCCAGACCGGCCTCGCGGTAGAGCGCGTCGACGGGGTGGTTGTGGTAGAAGGCGAAGGTCAGACCCGCCGTGTGGGTCATCAGGTGCCGGATCAGGATGGGCCCGGCGGCCGGGCGCGTCCTGAGGTCCGCGCCGGAGCCGCCGGCGTACACCTGCGGGTCGGCGAAGGCCGGCAGGTGGCGGGCGACCGGGTCGTCCAGCGACAGCCGGCCCTCCTCGACCAGCAGCAGCGCGGCGACGGAGGTGACGGGCTTGGTCATGGAGTAGATGCGCCACAGGGTGTCGGCCTCGACGGGCAGCCCGGCGGCGAGGTCACGGTGGCCGTGCGCGGTGAGGTGGGCGACGCGTCCGCCGCGGGAGACGGCCACCAGGAAGCCCGGCAGGCGTCCCTCGTCGACGTAGTGGGCGACGTGCTGGTCGAGGCGGTCCAGCGCCTTCACGTCCAGCCCGGCCTCGCCCGGGTCGACCTCTTGTCGCAGCTGTGCCATCGTTCTCCTCCGAAGTGCGTTCGTCGAGGTGCCGTCCGGCCTACCCCGCCGGAATGCCCTCAGACCTCATCGTGGCGCAGGAACAGGTGATCGGTCCCCAGGATCGGGGTGATCGTCGCGCGTCGCGTCGAATCGCCCCGGCAGAAGTGCCCCGGCCCCGGCCCCGGCGCCGGCCACCGCCACCCCGGCGGGAATCCCGAGCGGCAGCCCCGCCCCGGACCGCGTCCCCATCAGCGCGGCCGCACCGGCCACCCCGAGCACCGGCCCCACGTTCATCGCGGTCTGCTGCAACCCGCCCGCCACCCCGGCCGACGCGACGGGCGCCCGCCGCACGACGACATGGGTCGCCGCCACCATCACCGTCCCGAACCCGGCCCCCAGCAGCCCGAACCCGAAGCAGAGGACGGCGGCCCCGGAGGCCCGCGACAGCACCAGTGGCCGGTGTCCACCGCCCCCGAACGGCGGCGCGCCGGGAATCTCCGTCCCGTTCGGCGGGTTGACCTGACATGACTCAGGACGCGACGCAGGACGCACTGCTCCAGCTGCTCTCGGACACCGGGGGCGGGGTGCTGGTCACCCTCAAGCGCGACGGCCGGCCCCAGCTGTCGAACGTCAGTCACCGCTACGACCCGGCAGAACGCACCCTCCGGGTCTCGCTCACGGACGACCGTGCCAAGACCCGCAACCTGCGCCGGGACCCCCGGGCGTCGTACCACGTGACCAGCCCCGACCGGTGGGCCTACACCGTCGTCGAGGGCACGGTCGACCTCTCGCCCGTCGCGGCGGACCCGCACGACGAGACGGTCGAGGAACTCGTCCGCCTCTACCGCGACGCCGCCGGTGAACACCCCGACTGGGACGACTTCCGGGCCGCGATGGTCCGCGACCGCCGGCTGGTGTTGCGGCTGCGGGTGGAGCGGGCCTACGGCATCCCGCGGGCCACCGACCGCAGCTGAGCGGACCGGAGTCCGGGCCGGAGTCCGGTCCGGCCGGGCGCGGGCCCGCGGCGTGGCGGGCGGCCCGCCGGCGGGCGGCGGTCCGCGCGCTCCGGCCGCCCCTGAAACCGGCCGGAGCGCGCGGAGTCCGGCGGGCGCGGCCGTCCGCGGGGTGGTGTTCCGCCTTGTTCCGGCCGATGTTCTGGCGCCGTCCGCCATCTGTCAACGGTGCCTCCGCCGCCCGGCCACCGGTGTGCCACAGTCCTGGGGCGGCAGGCGCAGGGCCGACGGCCGATGGACCCGGGAACACCGGGTCCCTAAGCTTTTCCGCAGCTTGACCGTCCCGCGCACGCCACGAGAAGAGGACTTCATGCCCGTCAACGGCCGCAGCCACATCCGCGTCGCCCGCCCGTCCCGGGACCTGGCCGCCGCCGAGCGGTTCTGGGCCGGCGGTCTCGGTCTCGACGTGCTCTGGCGGGCCGAGGGCGGCGGCATCCCCGGGGAGCACGACCTGCTGATGCTGGGATGGCCGGACGCCGGCTGGCACCTGGAGCTCGTCCGGGAACCCGCCGACCCGGTCGAGCCCAGCCCCACCGAGGACGACCTCCTGGTGGTCTACGTCGACGGCCCGGTGCCGGAGGACCTGGTCGCCCGGCTGGAGGCGCACGGCGGGAAGCGGGTGCCCTCACCCAACCCGTACTGGAACGAGTGGGGCGTCACCGTCGAGGACCCCGACGGCTACCGGCTGGTGCTCTGCGAGCGGGGCTGGAGCAACGTCTGAGCCCGGGTGCGGCACCGGTGTCGAGGGGACGCGTCGAAGGACCGCCCCGCGGCGCCGCCGCCCCCAGCCCGCCGACCGGCGGTGAAACGGCCCGGGTACGCGTCGTCCGCGCGTACCCGGGCCGTCGTGCCCGCCGCTCTACGGCCTGGTGTTCCACTCCGCGATCACCGGGCGGCCGTGCTCGGTCGACAGCCGTCCCAGGGTGCCGGTCGCCAGCTGGAACAGGCGTCCGTCGGCCGCCGCCAGGCCCAGCCGCCGCGCGGTCAGGACGCGCAGGAAGTGGGCGTGGGCCACGAGGACCACGTCACCGTCGGGCAGCGCCTCGGCGACCCGGTCGAGCACCCGGTCGGCGCGCGCGCCGATCTGCCCGGGCGACTCGCCGGGGTGTCCCTCGGGGCCGGCCGGTACCCCGTCGGTCCACAGGTACCAGTCGGGGCGGGTGCGGTGGATGTCGGCGGTGGTGATGCCCTCGTAGCCGCCGTAGTCCCATTCGTGCAGGTCGGGGTCTGTTGCGGCGCCGGTCAGGCCGGCCAGTTCGGCGGTGCGTATCGCGCGGTCCAGCGGGCTGGTCAGCGCGAGGGCGTAGGTCCGCGGCGAGAGGAGCGGAGCGAGGGACTTGGCCTGTTCCTCGCCGTGCTGGGTGAGGGGCAGGTCGGTCCAGCTGGTGTGCCGGCCCGACACGCTCCACTCCGTCTCACCGTGGCGGACCAGGAGAAGGTCCCCCACGGCGGGCTACTCCTTCACGGACTCGACGGCGTGGCCGCCGAACTGGTTGCGCAGTGCGGCGACCATCTTCATCTGCGGGGAGTCCTCCTGGCGGGAGGCGAACCGGGCGAAGAGGGAGGCTGTGATCGCCGGCAGCGGCACGGAGTTGTCGATGGCCGCCTCGACGGTCCAGCGGCCCTCGCCGGAGTCCTCGGCGTAGCCGCGCAGCTTCGTCAGGTGCTCGTCCTGGTCCAGCGCGTTGACGGCCAGGTCCAGCAGCCAGGAGCGGATGACCGTGCCGTCCTGCCAGGAGCGGAACACCTCACGCACGTCGGTCACGGAGTCCACCGACTCCAGCAGCTCCCAGCCCTCCGCGTACGCCTGCATCATGGCGTACTCGATACCGTTGTGGACCATCTTCGAGAAGTGCCCGGCGCCGACCTTGCCCGCGTGGACGTAGCCGTACGGGCCCTCCGGCTTGAGCGCCTCGAAGATCGGCTGGAGCCGGTCGACGTGCTCCTTCTCGCCGCCGACCATCAGCGCGTAGCCGTTCTGCAGGCCCCACACGCCGCCGGAGACGCCCGCGTCGACGAAGCCGATGCCCTTGGCGCCCAGCTCTTCGGCGTGCTTCTCGTCGTCGCTCCAGCGGGAGTTGCCGCCGTCGACGACGGTGTCGCCGGCCTCCAGCAGGCCGCCGAGCTCGTCGACGACCGACTGGGTGGCGGCGCCGGCCGGCACCATCACCCACACCGTGCGGGGCGCCTGGAGCTTGTCGACCAGTTCGGCCAGGCTGCTCACGTCGGAGAGTTCGGGGTCGCGGTCGTAGCCGATGACGGTGTGGCCGGCGTGGCGGATGCGCTCGCGCATGTTGCCGCCCATCTTGCCGAGACCGATGAGGCCGAGCTGCATCGTTGTCATGTCAGTTCACTTCCCGAGTGTTGCGGAGAGTCCGGTACGCGGCCACGAGGGCGGTGGTGGAGGGGTCGAGGCCGGGGACGTCGGCGCCCTCGGTCAGGGCGGGTTCCACGCGCTTGGCGAGGACCTTGCCGAGTTCGACGCCCCACTGGTCGAAGGAGTCGATGTTCCAGACCGCGCCCTGGACGAACACCTTGTGCTCGTACAGCGCGACCAGCTGGCCCAGTACCGAGGGGGTCAGTTCGGCGGCCAGGACGGTGGTGGAGGGCTTGTTGCCCTTGAAGGTGCGGTGCGGCACCTGCTCCTCGGGCACGCCTTCCGCCCGTACCTCCTCGGCGGTCTTGCCGAAGGCCAGCGCCTGTCCCTGGGCGAACAGGTTCGCCATCAACAGGTCGTGCTGCGCCTTGAGTTCGTCGCTCAGCTCGGCGACCGGCCGGGCGAAGCCGATGAAGTCGGCCGGGATCAGCTTCGTGCCCTGGTGCAGGAGCTGGTAGTAGGCGTGCTGGCCGTTGGTGCCGGGCGTGCCCCACACCACCGGGCCGGTCTGCCACTCAACCGGCTTCCCGTCGCGGTCCACCGACTTGCCGTTGGACTCCATGTCGAGCTGCTGGAGGTAGGCGGTGAACCGGGACAGGTAGTGGCTGTAGGGGAGCACGGCGTGCGACTGGGCGTCGAAGAAGTTGCCGTACCAGATCCCCAGCAGGCCCAGGATCAGCGGGGCGTTGGCCTCGGCGGGCGCGGTGCGGAAGTGGTCGTCGACGATGCGGAATCCGTCCAGCAGCTCCCGGAACCGGTCCGGGCCGATCGCGATCATCAGCGACAGGCCGATGGCCGAGTCGTAGGAGTAGCGGCCGCCGACCCAGTCCCAGAACTCGAACATGTTGTCCGGGTCGATACCGAACTCGGTGACCTTCTCCTCGTTCGTCGACAGGGCGACGAAGTGCCGGGCGACCGCCTTCTCGTCGCCGAGGGCGTCGAGCAGCCAGGAGCGGGCCGAGGTGGCGTTGGTGATCGTCTCGATCGTGGTGAACGTCTTGGACGCGACGATGAACAGCGTCTCAGCCGGGTCCAGGTCCCGGATCGCCTCGTGCAGGTCGGCACCGTCCACGTTGGAGACGAACCGGAACGTCAGCTCACGGGCGGCGAACGCGCGCAGCGCCTCGTACGCCATGGCCGGGCCCAGGTCGGAGCCGCCGATGCCGATGTTGACGACGTTCCTGATGCGGCGGCCGGTGTGGCCGGTCCACTCGCCCGAGCGGACCCGGGCGGAGAAGTCGCTCATCTTGTCCAGCACCGCGTGGACCTGGGGGACGACGTTCTCGCCGTCCACCTCGATCACCGCGTCCGCCGGGGCCCGCAGGGCGGTGTGCAGGACGGCCCGCCGCTCGGTGACGTTGATCCTCTCGCCGCGGAACATGGCGTCCCGCAGCCCGAACACGTCGGTGGCGGTGGCCAGTTCCTGGAGCAGTGCGAGGGTCTCGTCGGTGATCAGCTGCTTGGAGTAGTCCAGGCGCAGGTCTCCGACGCGCACCACGTACCGCTCGGCGCGCCCGGGGTCCGCCTCGAACAGGTCCCGCAGAGTGGCGTGCCACTCGGCGCGGTGGTCCTCAAGGGCGGCCCACTCCGGCCGCCGTGTCAGCTTGGGGGAGTCAGACATGTGCAGGTGTCTCCTTGGTGCCCTTGGTGTCCTCACCGCGCAGGGCGATGGCGTACATCTCGTCCGCGTCGAGGCGCCTGAGCTCCTCGGCGATGAGTTCGGAGGTGGTGCGGACCTTCAGCGCGAGGGTGCGCGAGGGCTGGCCCGGCAGGGACAGCGTGGCCAGCGGGCCCTCGGGACGGTCGATGACGACGTCGCCGCCCGCCGTGCCCAGGCGCACCGCCGTGACCACCGGGCCCGCTGTGACCACCCGGTCGACGGTTACCCCGAGGCGGGCCTCCAGCCAGCGCGCGAGCAGTTCGGCGCTGGGGTTGTCGGCCTCGCTCTCCACGGCCGCCGAGGTGATCTCCGCGCGGGCCTGGTCCAGGGCGGCCGCCAGCATCGAGCGCCAGGGGGTGAGCCGGGTCCAGGCGAGGTCGGTGTCGCCGGGCGCGTAGGAGGCCACCCTGGCCTCCAGCGCCGCGAGCGGCCGGTCGACGGCGTACATGTCGGTGATCCGGCGCTGTGCGAGGGCGCCGAGCGGGTCCTTGACGGGCGCCTCCGGCGCGTTCACCGGCCACCACACGACGACCGGCGCGTCCGGCAGCAGCAGCGGCAGGACCACGGAGTCGGCGTGCTCGGACACCTCGCCGTAGGTCCGCAGCACCACCGTCTCGCCGGTGCCGGCGTCGGCGCCCACCCTGACCTCGGCGTCCAGCCGCGAAGCGGTGCGGTCACGCGGGGTGCGGGCGTGCCGCTTGATGACGACCAGGGTGCGCGAGGGGTGCTCGTGCGAGGCCTCCTCGGCGGCCCTGATCGAGTCGTAGGCGTTCTCCTCGTCCGTGACGATGACCATCGTCAGGACCATTCCCACCGCGGGTGTCCCGATGGCGCGGCGCCCCTGCACCAACGCCTTGTTGATCTTGCTTGCCGTGGTGTCGGTCAGGTCGATCTTCATGGCCTGCGCCAGCTCCGTCCGTCTCGTGCGAGCATCTCGTCGGCTTCCTCGGGTCCCCAGGTCCCCGAGGGGTACTGCGCGGGACTGCCGTGCCGCGCCCAGTACGCCTCGATCGGGTCGAGGATCTTCCAGGACTCTTCCACTTCCTGGTGGCGGGGGAACAGGTTGGCGTCGCCGAGCAGCACGTCCAGGATGAGGCGTTCGTACGCCTCCGGGCTGGACTCGGTGAAGGACTCGCCGTAGGCGAAGTCCATGGACACGTCCCGGATCTCCATCGAGGTTCCCGGCACCTTGGAGCCGAACCGGACCGTCATGCCCTCGTCGGGCTGGACGCGGATGACGATCGCGTTCTGGCCGAGCTCCTCGGTGGCGGTGGAGTCGAAGGGGGAGTGCGGGGCCCGCTTGAAGACCACCGCGATCTCGGTCACCCGGCGGCCCAGGCGCTTGCCCGTGCGCAGGTAGAAGGGGATGCCCGCCCAGCGGCGGTTGTCCACCTCCAGTTTGATCGCCGCGTACGTGTCGGTCTTCGACCGGGGGTTGATGCCCTCCTCCTGGAGGTACCCGGCCACCTTCTCGCCGCCCTGCCAGCCCTCGGCGTACTGGCCGAGCACGGTGTGCTCACCCAGCTTCTCCGGCAGCCGCACGGACTTGAGGACCTTGAGCTTCTCGGTGAGCAGCGCGTCGGCGTCGAAGGCGATGGGCTCCTCCATCGCGGTGAGCGCCATCAGCTGGAGCAGGTGGTTCTGGATGACGTCACGGGCGGCGCCGATGCCGTCGTAGTAGCCTGCCCGGCCGCCGATGCCGATGTCCTCGGCCATCGTGATCTGCACGTGGTCGACGTACGACCGGTTCCACACCGGCTCGTACATCTGGTTGGCGAACCGCAGCGCCAGCAGGTTCTGGACGGTCTCCTTGCCCAGATAGTGGTCGATGCGGAAGACCTGGTCCGGTTCGAACACGTCGTGCACCAGCGCGTTGAGCTCGCGGGCGCTGCGCAGGTCGTGCCCGAACGGCTTCTCGATCACCGCGCGCCGCCAGGAGCCCTCCGGGGCGTCCGCCAGACCGTGCTTCTTGAGCTGGCGCACGACCTTGGGGAAGAACTTCGGCGGTACGGAGAGGTAGAAGGCGTAGTTGCCGGCGGTGCCGCGGGAGCCGTCGAGCTCGTCCACGGCCGCGCGCAGCTGCTTGAACGCGGTGTCGTCGTCGAAGTCGCCCGGGATGAACCGCATGCCCTCGGCGAGCTGCTGCCAGACCTCCTCACGGAACTCGGTGCGGGCGTGCTCGCGCACCGCGTCGTGCACGACCTGGGCGAAGTCCTGGTCCTCCCAGTCCCGGCGGGCGAAGCCCACCAGGGAGAAGCCCGGCGGCAGCAGGCCGCGGTTGGCCAGGTCGTACACGGCCGGCATCAGCTTCTTGCGGGACAGGTCGCCGGTGACACCGAAGATCACCAGGCCGGAGGGGCCGGCGATCCTGGGCAGCCGGCGGTCACGCGGATCGCGCAGCGGGTTGGCCCATTCGGCGGGCTCGGTGGCGGGCAGGGCGGTCACGGCCTCCATCGCCTCCTCGGCAGTCGTCGTCCCGGACAGTTCCTCGCTCATTCCCCGTCGACCCCCTTGCTGTTCAGTGACTTGGTGACGGCGTCCGGCAGCTCCTGCCAGGCCGTCTCGAACGTGGCGACACCCTCGTCCTCGAGCTGCCGCACGACCTCGTCGTAGGAGACGCCGAGCCTCTCCAGGGCGGCCAGGTCGGCGCGGCCCGCGGCGTAGCCGCCGGTGACGGTGTCCCCGGTGATCAGGCCGTGGTCGGCGGTGGCCTCGAGCGTGGCCTCCGGCATGGTGTCGACCGTGCCGGGTGCGACGAGGCCGGCCGGGTCGCCGGACGTGATCCGTTCGCGTGACAGGTCGTCCAGCCAGACGGAGACGCCCTCCTCGGACAGTCGCTGGAGCGCACCCGCGGTCGCGGTTGCTTCGGTCACTGTGATCATCTTCTTTCTGGCGGTCGGATCAGCCACGCGCGGCGGCCAGCGACTGCCTGGCCGCCTCGGCGACGTTCTCGGCGGTGAAGCCGAACTCGGCGAACAGGGTCTTCGCGTCGGCGGAGGCACCGAAGTGTTCGAGGGAGACGACGCGTCCCGCGTCACCCGTGAACCGGTACCACGTCAGCCCGATCCCGGCCTCGACCGCAACGCGGGCCTTCACGGACGGCGGCAGGACGCTGTCGCGGTACTCCCGCGGCTGCTCGTCGAACCACTCCACGGACGGCATCGACACCACCCGGGTCCCGATGCCCTCGGCCTCCAGCCGTTCCCGTGCGGCGACCGCGAGTTGGACCTCGGAGCCGGTCGCGATCAGGACCACCTCGGGCGTGTCGGTCGAGGACTCCACGCGCACGTAGCCGCCCTTCGCCGTGTCCTCGTCGGACGCGTACGTCGGTACGCCCTGACGGGTGAGCACCAGGCCGTGCGGGGCCGGGTTCGTGGCGTGCCGCCGCAGGATCTCGCGCCAGGCGATCGCGGTCTCGTTGGCGTCCGCGGGCCGGACGACGTTGAGGCCGGGGATCGCGCGCAGCGAGGCGAGGTGCTCGACCGGCTGGTGGGTGGGGCCGTCCTCGCCGAGGCCGACGGAGTCGTGCGTCCACACGTACGTCACCGGCAGCTGCATCAGCGCGGACAGGCGCACGGCGTTGCGCATGTAGTCGGAGAACACCAGGAAGGTGCCGCCGTAGATCCGGGTGTTGCCGTGCAGCGCGATGCCGTTCATCTCCGCGGCCATGGAGTGCTCGCGGATGCCGAAGTGGACGGTGCGGCCGTAGGGGTCCGCGCCCGGCAGCAGGTTGCCGGTGGGCAGGAAGGAGCTGGTCTTGTCGATGGTGGTGTTGTTGGAGCCGGCCAGGTCGGCCGAGCCGCCCCACAGCTCCGGGACGACCGCGCCCAGTGCCTGGAGAACCTTCCCGGAGGCGGCGCGGGTGGCGACGGAGGCGCCCGTCTCGAAGACCGGCAGCGCGTCCTCCCAGCCCTCGGGGAGCTGACCGGCGACGACCCGGTCGAAGAGCGCCGCGCGCTCCGGGTCGCCCGCCCGCCACTTGTCGATCCGCTTGTCCCAGGAGGCGTGTTCCCGTGCCCCCCGGTCGAGGGCCTCGCGGGTGCGGGCGAGGACCTCGGGCTCGACCTGGAAGGTCTGCTCCGGGTCGAATCCGAGGGCGCGCTTGGTGGCGGCGACCTCGTCCGCGCCGAGGGCCGAGCCGTGCGCGGCCTCGGTGTTCCGCGCGTTCGGCGCGGGCCAGGCGATGATCGTGCGCATCGCGATGATCGAGGGGCGGCCGGTCTCGGCCTGCGCCGCCCGGAGCGCCGAGTGCAGCGCGTGGACGTCGATGTCGCCGTCGGCGGCGGGCTCGATCCGCTGGACGTGCCAGCCGTACGCCTCGTACCGCTTCAGCACGTCCTCGGAGAACGCGGTCGCGGTGTCGCCCTCGATGGAGATGTGGTTGTCGTCGTAGAGGAAGACCAGGTTGCCGAGGTGCTGGTGACCGGCGAGGGAGGACGCCTCCGCGGAGATGCCCTCCTCCAGGTCGCCGTCGGAGACGATCGCCCAGACGGTGTGGTCGAAGGGCGACTCGCCCTCGGGCGCCTCCGGGTCGAACAGGCCGCGCTCGTAGCGGGCGGCCATCGCCATGCCCACCGCGTTGGCGGCGCCCTGCCCGAGCGGGCCGGTGGTCGTCTCCACACCGGCCGTGTGCCCGTACTCCGGGTGACCGGGCGTCTTCGAACCGTGGGTGCGGAACGCCTTCAGGTCGTCGAGCTCCAGCTCGTACCCGGCGAGGAACAGCTGCGTGTAGAGGGTCAGCGAGGTGTGACCGGGCGACAGGACGAAGCGGTCACGGCCGGTCCACTCGGGGTCCGCGGGATCGTGTCGCATCACCTTCTGAAAGATCGTGTACGCGGCCGGGGCCAGGCTCATCGCGGTGCCGGGGTGTCCGTTCCCGACGCGCTGCACGGCATCCGCCGCGAGAAGCCGGGCGGTGTCGACGGCACGCCGGTCGAGTTCGGTCCATTCGAAGGTGTCCGGTGTCTGCGTGCTCATCTTCAAGAAGTCCTCGATTGGAGCGGGCGTTCTGGTCTGACGCGTTCAAACTTAAAAGTCTGACTTTTACGGGGGAAGGTCGCCGTGTGTCAGCCTGTGGTGAAAGTGGGACACCGACGGCGTGAACGAGGCGGCGCGAGAGGGACATGGCGGACAGAACCATCCAAGGCGGAGACGGTGACGGCGGCGTTGACACGATCAGAACGTTCCCCTTTCCGGCCGAATTGAGCGTGGGCGGTGTCGGCATGCAGATCGGCCCCATGGGAACCGGCCGCACCTGGCACGCCGACGCGCCCCTGCACCGCGTCCACCGCATCGACTTCCACGTCGTGATGCTGTTCGACGCCGGCCCCGTGCACCACATGATCGACTTCGCCGAGTACGAGGCGGCGGCGGGCGATCTGCTGTGGATCCGCCCCGGACAGGTCCACCGCTTCTCGCGCGGCAACGGGTACCTCGGAACCGTCCTGACCATGCAGCCCGGCTTCCTGCCCCGCGCCACGGTCGAGGCCACCGGCCTCTACCGCTACGACCTGCCGCCCCTGCTGCGCCCCGACGGCCCCCAACTCGTCGGCCTGCGCTCCGCGCTCGCCCAACTGCGGCACGAGTACGAGGACACGACGACCCTGCCGCTCAGCCTGCACACCGCGGTACTGCGGCACTCCCTGACGGCGTTCCTGCTGCGCCTGGCCCATCTCGCGGCCAGCTCCGCGGAGGCGGCCCGCCGGCAGTCCGACACCACCTTCACCCTCTTCCGCGACGCCGTGGAGCGGGACTTCGCCACCAACCACAGCGTCAGCGCCTACGCCGACGGCCTCGGCTACTCCCGCCGCACCCTCGTGCGCGCGGTGCGCGCCGCCACCGGGCAGACCCCCAAGGGCTTCATCGACCACCGCGTGATCCTGGAGGCCAAACGCCTCCTCGCCCACACCGACCTGGCGACGGGCCGTGTCGGCGCGGCGGTCGGCTTCCCCGACGCGGCGAACTTCTCCAAGTTCTTCCATCTGCACACGGACATGACTCCGGCCGCGTTCCGGGCGGAGTTGAGCTGAACCGCTTCCCGGCCGGGGACACGCGGACGCCCCGCGAGGTCCTCGCCTCGCGGGGCGTCCGGTACGCCGGGTGAAAGGGGCCCGTGGGCCCGGCGGTCGGCCCGTCAGTGGCCGAAGTCGAACCAGTTGACGTTCACGAAGTCCGCCGGCTGGCCGCTGGTGAAGGTGAGATAGACGTCATGGGTGCCCGTCACCGAGGTGAGGTTCGCCGGGACCGTCCGCCAGGACTGCCAGCCACCGGTGTTGGCCACCGAGAAAGTGCCGACCGGCGCGCTGGTACGGCTGTCCAGCCGCACCTCGACCAGGCCGCTGACCCCGCCCGCCGCACCGCTCGCCACCCGTGCGACGAACTGCTTCGCCGCCGTGGAACCGAAGTTGACGCCCTTGTAGAGGGCCCAGTCACCGTTCGCGAGGGCACCGATGTTCTGGCCGGCCCCGGTGTCGGAGGTGGTCTCGGTGATCGTGCCCGACTGGCCGTCGTACGACTCCGCCTGGATGGCGCTGTAGGCGTCGCGGTTGCCGGTGGGCGGGGGAGTGGTGCCTCCTCCGCTGCCCGACTGGAGCACCTGGACGTAGTCGACGACCATCGGGTGACCCGGCACCGTGTCGTTGTCCAGACCGCCGCCGAACGCGTCCGGGAACCCGCCGCCCATCGCCACGTTCAGGATGACGAAGTACCCGTGGTTGGTCGCGTTGGCCCAGGTCGTCGCGTCGACCTGATTGGCCGTCACCGTGTGGTAGTTGGTGCCGTCGACGTAGAAACGGATCGCCTCCGGGCTCACCGAGCGGTCCCACTCCATGCTGTAGGTGTGGAAGCCGGACTGGCACGTCGAGCCCGGACACGCGACGGAGTTGCCGATGCCGGTGGTCTCGTTGCAGGGGCCGCCCGGGCTGGTGCCGCAGTGCATCGTGGCCCAGACCTTGTTCAGGCCCTGGACGTTCTCCATGATGTCCAACTCGCCGACGCCCGGCCAGTTCTGGTAGTTGCCGCGGTACGGCGCGCCCAGCGCCCAGAACGCCGGCCAGTAGCCCTCGGCGGCGGTGCCGGTGACGTTCGGCATCTGGATGCGGGCCTCGACGCGCAGCTTGCCGCCGGCCGGGGGCTGGAAGTCGGTGCGGGTGGTCTCGATGCGTCCGGAGGTCCAGTGGCCCGCCGAGTCGCGCAGCGGGGTGATGCGCAGGTTGCCGTTGCCGTCGAGCGAGACGTTGTTGGTGCTGGAGGTCATTGTCTCGACCTCGCCCGTGCCCCAGTTGGACGGGCCGCCGGGGTACGAGATCCCCGTGTCGTACTGCCAGTTGCCGGTGTTCACGCCGCTGCCGGCCGTGCCGGTGAAGTCGTCGAGGAAGACCTGGGACCAGCCCGACGGGGGCGTCGGCGCGGAGGCGTTCGCCACCGGTGAGGTGACCGTGGCGGGGGCCGCCGCCAGGCCGAGTGTGCCGAGGACGGCGACGAGCGCCCGCCGCAGCGGACGGCGTCTGTGGTGCGCGCCGGGGAGGGAGGTGCCGGAGGAGTCGCTCATGGGGGCCTCTCGGGTACGGAGTGGGGGTGCGCGGGAGCCTTCGGGAGCGCGAAGGGTTTGAGAGCGCTCTCAGAGTGCGCCCAATGTGCTCCCGGCCACTGCGGCCGTCAAGAGGTGTAACCCGGGATTTCCTTCCGGGGCAGGTGAGTTCACCCGATGAAGACAGGAATGTGCTAGGGCCTGTTGTGAAAGTGCCGACGGGCCGGACCAAGTGATGCCCTGGTCCGGCCCGTGCTCTCGCCCCTACAGGTCGAGCTGGTACTGGAGTGTCGTGTGTGTGGGCACGTAGCCGAGGCTGTCGCTGATGTGTCTCATGCGCGTGTTGCTGTCGGCGGTGTCGGTCAGGAGGCCGCCGAGGTCTGGATAGCGCCCGTGGGCTTGTCGGATCGACTCGGCCTTCATCCATCGACCGAGGCCATGTCCGCGGTGTTCGGGCAGCACGCCGGTGCCGTAGTGCTGGCCATCACCCGTGCCGTTGCCGGGGACGACGAGTTCTGTGAACCCGGCGATCGAGTCGTTGGAGGTGTCGATGGCGACGACCGTGTGCAGCTGGTCGCCACGATCTTCAACGGCCTTCGCCGCGGCCCGGACCCGGTCCACGTCCCAGACCACGATGCCGTAGTCGGTGTCGTCCATGGGCATGTCGTCCATGGCCCGGCGTGAGGCGGCGAACGTCTGGGCGAGGCCGTCAGGGACGGTCCCCTGCCATGACGCCAGCCGGTAGCCGGGATGCGGACGCTCGATGATCTCGGCGAGGGCGATGACGTCCACGCCGGCCAGTGGCAGGCGGGCGTACCTCAGGGTGAGCACCTTGCGGAAGCCGCGGGCCGACAGGAAGTGACCGCCGGGTGATCCGGCCTCGGCCTGTGCGACAACGCAGCGTCGGGCGTTGTCCCGGGCGGCGGCCACGGCAGCGTCGAGGAGCCGGGAGCCGGCGCGCTTGCGCCGCTCCACGGGGTGGACGTGGAGGCTCAGTTCGGCCAGGTGCTCTTGTCCGCCATCGAACAGGCGCAAAAAGGCCGTCCCGACGGGGATGGAATCGGCGTCGGACGCCAGCCATGCAAGGCGTCGGCTGTGCGCCCCGTGAGCGGGGTCGGTCAGTGGGGTGATGCGGAGCGACAAGGTGTCTCCGTCGTGAGGAGGCGGCAAGGGTCGGTACGCGGGCTCGACTGCTGGGCACTCCTGCGCATGTGCTCCACACCTCCTCGTCGACAGCGCCGGTCCGGAACGACATGGACGGCTGGGTGAACCTAGCTGGCCCATCGCCTCCTCGGCAAAGGGTTAACGGAAGGCCGGTGCGAGCGTGCTGGTCACAGCCACTCGTTGACGGCCGCGACCAGCACGGTTGCCTCATGGCGAACGGCGAGCTTGTCGTATCTCGTGGCCACGGCCCGGTGGCGTTTCAGGCGATTGATCCCGCACTCCACAGCGTGCCGCTCGCGGTCATCGGTCTTGTCGAACATCGGCGGCCGGCCGCCACGGGGGCCAAGCTTCCTGCGGTTGCGGATCTGGTCCCTCTTCTCCGGGATCGTGCATCGGATCCCGCGTCGGCGCAGGTAGGCGCGGTTCCTCCGGGAGCCGTACGCCTTGTCCGACGCACCTTGTCAGGCCGTGTGCGGGGAGGTCCCAGTCCCAGCCGGGGGACTCGGATCCGCTCCAGGACCGGTTCGAACTGCGGGGAGTCCCCGCCCTGTCCGGCCGTGATGACGATCGACATGGGCATCTGCCCCTGCTCGACCGCGAGATGGACCTTGGTGGTCAGCCCGCCTCGCGAGCGCCCGAGCCCGCGGTCGTCCGGCTCGATCTCGAAGCCGCCGGGCGGCCCCTTCTGGAGATCCCCCTTTTGGCCGCCCAGGCGGCGTGCTGATGGGGCGCGGCACGCAGTTGAGTCGACGCTGACATCCCAGGTGATCATGCTGCTGTCGTCGGCCTGGGCCTGCAGTTCGGTGAAGACTCGCTTCCACGTGCCGTCGCGCTGCCGGCGCGGAACAGGTCATGGACCCGATCCCACGGCCCGCACCGCTCGGGCACATCCCTCCAAGGCGTCCCGGCCGGGGTCCGCCACCGTATGCCGTCGATCAGCTGCCGCCTCGGCCATCGGCGGCCGACCGGACTTCTTGCCCTTCGGCAACAGCGGCTCCAGCCTGGCCCATTGCTCGTCTGTCAGATCTCCACGCGCCACGGAGCGTCATCACTCCACGACCAAGATCGGCTTTCGCTACAGGCCCTCTAGGGGCACCCGCTGTCGCGGGACCCTGTGGTGTGCCTTGCTCCCGGAACCGGATGCCCTTCCGGGGGGCCGCCGCCGCCCCCGTCCCGCTCCGGGTCAGAGTGCGCTGCCCGCCTTCCAGTGGGCCCAGGAGAGGTTCCAGCCGTTGAGGAGAACGACACTCCCGGACCGGACCTACGGCGCCCCGCCCGCCGTGTCCCGCGCGGGCCGCCAGCCCAGCGCCCGCGAGATGCCGCGCGCCGCGAGCCGTACCGCCGGAACCAGTACCGGTACCTGGGCGTCGGCCTGCGGTACGACGACCGAGACGGCGGCGACCACGGATCCGCCCGGCCCGCGCACGGGCGCGGCCACGGACAGGGCGTCCTCGGTGACCTGACGGCTGCTCACCGCGACGCCGCCGCGCCGCACCTCGGCCAGCTCACGGCGCAGCCGGGCGCCCTCGGTGATCGTGTACGGGGTGAAGGAGGCGAGCGGTCCCGCGCAGTAGGTCTCCTGGAAGGCCGCTTCGCCGTGGGCCAGCAGGACGAGCCCCACCCCGGTGGCGTGCAGCGGCCAGCGCGCGCCGACGCGGATGTGCACACCGACCGCCGACCGCCCCGAGATCCACTCGATGTAGACGACCTCCGCCGCGTCCCGCACGGCCAGCTGCACGTTCTCGTGGGTGGCCTCGTACAGGTCCTCCAGGTGCGGCAGGGCCACCTGCCGCAGGGCGAGCCCCCGCGGGGCGAGCGCCGCGAGCTCCCACAGCCGCAGCCCGACGTGGTAGACACCGGACGTGTCCCGCTCCAGCGCGCCCCACTCGGTGAGGGCGGCGACGAGCCGGTGCGCGGTGGTCAGGGTCAGCCCCGCCCGGCGGCTGATGTCGGTGAGGCACAGCGCGTGATGCTCGTGGTCGAACGCGGCCAGCACGGACAGCAGCCGGTCGGGCGCGGAGCGGGTCGTCATGGCCGGCGTCTCCCGGGTGGGCGAGGTGCTGCGGGCGGGGCGGTGGTGGGCCGGAGGGCAGAGGGGGTGCGGTGCTGGAGCCGTACGACGCGGGGTGGCGGCCGGGTCAGGCGAGGCCGTCCTCCGCCACCCGCAGCAGCAGCGCGTGCAGGGCCTCGCGCTCGGCCGCGTCCAGGGGGCCGAGGAGCTCGTTGGTCACCCGCAGGCCCGCCTCGTCGGTCCCGCGCAGGAAGTCGCGGCCGTCCGCGGTCAGGACGACGATCCGGCTGCGGCGGTCGTCGGGGGAGGGCCGGCGCTCGGCGAAGCCCTGCTTCTCCAGGTCGTCGACCAGGCCGACGATCGCGCTCGGGTCGTAACCGAGGCGGACGCTCAACTCGCGCTGCAGCGCGCCCTCCGAGGTGGCGAGCAGGCGCAGGACCGCGTAGTGGCGCAGGCGCAGCCCCGACTCCTGGAGGCAGGCGTTGAACAGCTGCCCGGAGCGCAGACCCAGCCGGTACAGCAGATAGCCCGTGTCCGCGTGCAACTCGCGCATCCACGGCTCGTTCGCGTCGATCGGGGCGGGGTTCGTGGCGTGCTGGCGGGTGATGGCGGGCTCCCTGGTGTCGGTGCGGGCGGTCGCGGTCGTCGTGGTGATTTCAGCATGACGCACCCGTAGGTCATCAACAACTATTGACGTTAACAATTATTGCTCTTAGCTTCGATCTCGTAGCCGCACCGATGCGCCGTCACGGCGCATCCCATGTGAAGGGACTCGCCCGTGCCCAGCATCGATCTCACCGGGAAGGCCGCCGTCGTCACCGGCAGCGGCCGGGGACTCGGCCTCGCCTACGCCCACGCCCTCGCCGCCCACGGCGCGTCCGTGGTGGTCAACGACGTCGACGAGACCGTGGCCGAGCAGGCCGTGAAGTCCATCACCGCGGCCGGTGGCACCGCCGTCGCCGAGGTCGTCGCCGTCGGCACCACCGAGGCCGCCGAGCGGCTGGTGGCCCGCGCGGTCGAGGAGTTCGGCCGGCTCGACGTCCTGGTCACCAACGCGGGCATCCTGCGCGACAAGGTGCTGTGGAAGATGACCGACGAGGACTTCGACGCGGTGATCACCACTCACCTCAAGGGCACCTTCACCTGCGCCCGCGCGGCCGCCGTACGCATGCGCGAGCAGGGCGAGGGCGGCACGCTGATCCTGGTCGGCTCGCCCGCCGGGCAGCGCGGCAACTTCGGGCAGACGAACTACGCCGCCGCCAAGGCCGGCATCGCCGCCATGGCCCGCACCTGGTCCATGGAACTGGGGCGCGCCGGCATCACCGTCAACGCGATCGTGCCGGTGGCCGCGACCGCCATGACCGAGACCATCCCCGCCTTCGCCCCCTACGTCGAGGCGCTGAAGAACGGCGAGCCGTTCCCGGCCTTCCTGCGCAGGGGCGAGGGGTTCGGCACGCCGGAGGACTGCGCCGGACTCGTCCCCTTCCTGGCCTCCGAGGCCGCCCGCTCCGTCACCGGCCAGGCCATCGGCATCGGCGGTGACAAGGTGGCACTCTGGTCCCATCCGCAGGAGATCAGGGCGGCCTACGCGGACGGCGGCTGGACCCCCGACGCCCTGGCCGACGCCTGGTCCACCTCGGTCGGCGCCGAACTGCAGACGGTGGGCATCCCGGCCCCCCGGTTCCCGGAGGCGTGATGGGCTCCGTCATGAACGTCGACGGCCTGACGGCGATCGACGTGCACACCCACGCGGAGGTGTCCTCCAAGGGGCACTCCTCCCTGGCCGACGACCTGCACCACGCCTCCTCCGCCTACTTCAAGGTCGAGGGCGAGCGGAAGCCGACCCTGGAGGAGACGGCCGCTTACTACCGGGAGCGGAGCATGGCCGCCGTGATCTTCACGGTGGACGCCGAGTCCGCCACCGGCACGGCGCCCGTCCCCAACGAGGAGGTCGCCGAGGCGGCCGCCGCCAACGCCGACGTCCTCATCCCCTTCGCCTCCATCGACCCCTTCCGTGGGAAGGCGGGCGTGAAGCAGGCCCGGCGCCTGGTCGAGGAGTACGGGGTGAGGGGCTTCAAGTTCCACCCCAGCATCCAGGGCTTCTTCCCCAACGACCGCTCGGTGGCGTACGCCCTGTACGAGGTGATCGAGGAGACGGGGACCATCGCCCTGTTCCACACCGGCCAGACGGGCATCGGTGCCGGAGTCCCGGGCGGCGGCGGGATCAGGCTCAAGTACTCCAACCCGCTGCACGTGGACGACGTGGCGGCCGACTTCCCGCACCTCAAGATCATCCTGGCGCATCCGTCGTTCCCCTGGCAGGACGAGGCCCTGGCCGTCGCCACCCACAAGCCGGGCGTGCACATCGACCTGTCCGGCTGGTCGCCGAAGTACTTCCCGCCGCAGCTCGTGCAGTACGCCAACACGCTGCTCAAGGACAAGGTCCTGTTCGGCTCGGACTTCCCCGTCCTCACCCCCGACCGCTGGCTCGCCGACTTCGCGAAGCTGCCGATCAAGGACGAGGTCCGGCCGAAGATCCTCAAGGAGAACGCCGCCCGTCTGCTCGGGCTGACGACACCGTAAAGGGGCGCCAGATGCGCAACGAGGGACTCGGGTCCTGGCCCGCACGCCGGGCCCGCAAGACCCCGCACCGCACCGCCCTGGTCCACGGCGGCCAGTCGACCGACTACCGCACACTGTATGCACGCACCACCCGCCTCGCCCACGCCCTGCGCCTGCGGGGTCTGCGCCGCGGCGACCGGATCGCCTACCTCGGCCCCAACCACCCCTCCTACCTGGAGACCCTCTTCGCGGCCGGCACACTCGGCGCGGTCTTCGTCCCCCTCAACACCCGCCTGGCCGGCCCGGAGATCGCCTACCAGCTGGCCGACTCCGGCGCCAAGGTCCTCGTCTACGGCCCCACACACGCGGGGCTCGTCGCCGGACTCCCCGGCAGCACCGACGTACGGACGTACATCGAGGTCGGCGCCGAGTACGAGCAGGCGCTGGCGTCGGCGCCGGCCGAGCCGGTCGACGAACCGGTCGCCCCCGACGACACCTGCGTCATCATGTACACCTCGGGCACCACCGGCCGCCCCAAGGGCGCCATGCTCACCCACGCCAACCTGACCTGGAACGCGGTCAACGTGCTGGTCGACACCGACCTGATCGCCGACGAACGCGCCCTGGTCTCCGCCCCGTTGTTCCACACGGCGGGCCTGAACATGCTCACCCTGCCGGTGCTGCTCAAGGGCGGCAGCTGCGTTCTGGTCGACGCCTTCGACCCCGGGGAGACCCTCGACCTGATCGAACGGCACCGGATCACCTTCATGTTCGGGGTGCCGGCGATGTTCGACCAGGTGGCCCGGCAGCCGCGCTGGACGGACGCCGACCTGTCCTCGCTGCGCATCCTGACCTGCGGCGGCTCACCGGTGCCGACCCCGCTGATCGCCGCCTACCAGGAACGCGGCCTGACCTTCCTGCAGGGCTACGGCATGACGGAGGCGTCCCCCGGCACGCTGTTCCTGGACGCCGAGCACGCGGTGAGCAAGGCGGGCTCGGCCGGCGTACCGCACTTCTTCAGCGACGTGCGGGTGGTGCGCCCCGACCTCTCCCCGGCGGACGTCGACGAGACGGGCGAGGTCGTGGTCCGTGGCCCGCACGTGATGCCCGGCTACTGGGGGCTGCCCGAGGAGACGGCCGCCTCCTTCGCGGACGGCTGGTTCCGCAGCGGCGACGCGGCCCGGATCGACGAGGACGGATACGTCCACATCGTCGACCGCATCAAGGACATGATCATCTCGGGTGGGGAGAACATCTACCCGGCCGAGATCGAGGACCTGCTGCTCGCCCACCCGGACATCGTCGAGTGCGCGGTCATCGGCGTGCCGGACGACAAGTGGGGCGAGGTGCCGCGCGCGGTGGTGGTGCCCCGCGAGGGCGCCCGGCTCGACGCGGAAGAGGTGCTCGCCTCCCTGGCGGGCCGGCTGGCCAAGTACAAGATCCCCAAGTCGGTGGTGCTGGCGGACGAACTTCCCCGCACCGCCTCCGGAAAGCTCCTCAAGTCCCGGGTGCGTTCCCGGTTCGGCACCGACTCCTGAACAACTCTCCCGTGAGGAACGGCATATGAGCATCACCGTCAACGGTCTCGACGAGCTGAAGAAGCTGGCCGGCAGCGACCTGGGCACCAGCCAGTGGATCGAGGTCACCCAGGAGCGCGTCAACACGTTCGCCGACGCGACCGGCGACCACCAGTGGATCCACGTCGACCCGGGGAAGGCCGCGGAAGGCCCCTTCGGCGCCCCGATCGCCCACGGCTATCTCACCCTCTCCCTGTTCATCCCGCTGTTCACCGAGCTGCTGGACGTCCAGGGCGTCACCACGAAGGTCAACTACGGGCTGAACAAGGTGCGGTTCCCCTCGCCGGTGAAGGTCGGTTCGCTCATCCGCCTGGCCGCCCGGCTGGCCGAGGTCGAGGAGGTGCCCGGCGGGGTGCAGATCACCGTCGACGGCACGATCGAGATCGAGGGCGGCGCGAAGCCGGCGGCGGTGCTGCAGAGCCTGTCGCGGTTCTACGCGTGAGCCGATGACCGCGGCGGCGAGGCCGGCCGCGCCGCTGACCGCGTCCCCTGCGGGGCGCTTCAGCTGACGACGTCCACGAAGACCG
The DNA here is from genome assembly GCF_056435735.1 of Streptomyces sp. NPDC043878. Taxonomy (NCBI): domain Bacteria; kingdom Bacillati; phylum Actinomycetota; class Actinomycetes; order Kitasatosporales; family Streptomycetaceae; genus Streptomyces; species Streptomyces sp. NPDC043878. The sequence goes on along the minus strand of NZ_JBWKDW010000001.1, from coordinate 40,786 downwards.
GGTTGGAGTAGAACCAGGTGTCCGCCCACGGGTCGCCGTTGCCCGGCTCGTGCGGGACCGGGCCGTGGGGGTCCACGGAGGCGCCCAGGTAACCGGCCCCGTTCCGGTTGCCGTCGCTGCCGCGCAGCCGGACGTAGAACGGCTCGTCGCCCGCGGTCAGCGGGATGCGCAGGGTGTACGTCCCCCTGCGGCCCTGGACGTCCTTCGTGTGCACGACCCTGGTGTCGGGCGCCCGCCAGGTGTCGGCGTCGGCCACCGGTCCGCGGACGGCGCCGCGGATCACGTCCACCTGCGCCAGGCCGGGCAGGACGCCCTGGGAGTTGGGGCGGGTCGCGGTCGTCACGGTCACGTTCAGGGTGAGCTTCTCGCCCCTGCGCACCCGCAGCCGGCCGCCGAGGGTGACGCCCCGGCCGTGGTCGCGGTCGCGCTTCAGCCGGACGTCGAGCCCGTCGAGCAGGTGCCCGTGGTCGAGCCAGACACGGCCCGCGCGCAGGCCGGCCATCACCGACCGGTAGCCGTAGCGGGTGACGCCGACGTGGGTGCGGCTGAACTGGCCGGGCCAGAAGTCGCTGCCCGGCTGCGGGGTGCCGGTGTCCACCGGGTCGGGGAGCCTGCCGGTGTTGTCGAAGTTCTGCCCGGCCGGCCAGTCGCCGTTCTTCCAGGTGTCGAACACCACCCGGTGCGCGTCGGAGTTGGTGGTGACGGAGAACAGTCTGCCCTCGGACAGCATCGCGTCCCACAGCCCGCCCACGGTCGCGGTCGCCCAGTCGAAGCCGCCGTAGGTGACGTAGGCGTCGGCCGGATATCCCGCCCAGGACTGCGCGGACGGCTTGTTCTCGTACTCGCCGCGGATCGACGTCGCGCCGCGCCACCCCGGCAGGGCCGCGCCCTGGGCGCCCGGCGCGCCCTCCATGCCGATCACGATCTCGGGGGCCGCGTCCCGCCAGCCGCGGATCTCGCGCGGGGAGTCGATGCCCAGGCGCAGCGGGTGGTTGGCGAGGACGAGCACGTCGTCGACGTAACCCGTCCGGCGCTGCTCCGCGAGCCACCGGACGGCCCTGACCGCGTGCGCCTCGTTGCGGGCGGTGTCGGCGGCGCCGGCGGAGCCCTCGGTGTAGCCGAGCAGCTTGCCGTCGTAGGCGAGTTCGAAGCGGGTCAGCAGGTCGACCTCGTGCGGGCCGGGGGCCGCGAAGACCGTGGCGTGCTCGGCGGCCGGGATGTACCACTCCAGGCCCTGGAAGATCAGCTGGCGCGGGTTCGCGGCGCGCGCCGCGAGGATCTCCCGGTGCTCCAGAGCGGCGCCGTAGGAGGCGTGCCCGAAGTTGGAGTGCTCGTTGAACACCATCCAGTCGAGGCCGAACCGGGCGCCCGCGGAAGCCAGTTGGGAGAACGTGTACTTCGCGTCGTGGCTGTACACCGTGTGGATGTGGTGGTCGCCGACCAGGTAGGCGAGGTGCGGGTCCTCGCCGCCGAGGCCGCGGCCGGCGGCTGCCGCGGGCACGGCGGCCGGGCCGAGGGCGAAGGCGGCCCCGAACAGGCCCGCTCGGCGCAGGAGTCCGCGCCGGGAGACGCCCTGCGCGTCGAGGGCGGCGGGGGAGACGGACGGGTCCGCCCAGGCGGGCAGTTGCTGCTCGGTCATCGTGGTCCTCGCCGGGTCAGTGGTTTGTGCATCGTGGTCCTCGCCGGGTCAGTGGTTCATGAAGGAGGTCACGGGCAGCGCCCGGTCGACGATCCGGACGTCACCGAGCCGTCCGTGCAGGATCTGGTCGATCTTCCCCGCGTACTCGTAGCCGCCGAGCAGCCAGGGCAGTCCGAGCGAGGTGAGGCCGACCGAGGGGGCGTGCGGGTTCCGGGCGACCGGGCAGCCCTGGACGTACAGCGTGGTGTGCCTGCCGTCGTTGACGACCGCGACGTGCCACCAGCGTTCCCGGGCCGTCTCGTCGCCCCAGTTGGTGGCGATGCCCTGCTGGTTGAGCGGCCGCACCGCCCACTGCGGGCCGGGGCCGTCGGACAGGGACAGCGTGGCGAGCGGCTCGTCCGGATCGTCCGCGGTCTTCCCGGCGGCACCGCCCGTGCCGGTGCGGCTGACCAGACCGGACCAGGCGTTGTGCGAGGGGTCCCAGTCGGCGGGCAGCCGGTAGAACGCCTCGATGGTGTAACCGGACTTGAAGGTAGCCGAGTTGAGGGGGGCGCCGGCCACCGTCCGCAGATAGGCGCCGGTGAGGGGCGACTTGTGACCCTGGAACTCCAGGCTGCCGTGGCCCGGCTGGTCGGGGTGGTGGTCCGAGGACCAGGTCAGCGCGCCGCCGCCGACACTGACCACGCCGAGGTCGTTGCCCTGCCCCGACAGGTCGCGGACCGTGCCGGACACCGGCGAGCCCTCCGCGTGGCCGTCGAAACGCCAGTAGGCGAGGGTGCCGCGCACCAGCATGCCTGACACGGGCCGGGCCGGCCGGACGGGCACCGGGTCGAAGCCGGCGAAGCGGGCCGCGAAGTCGATGCCGACGGAGAACCGGTCGGCGTCGCCGCTGAGTTCGATCTCCTGCCGCTCCAGCTCGTTGAGCCCCTCCGCCGCCCGACCGAGGATCCAGGGGGAGACGGTCTCGACGTCGATGGTGTTGCGGTCCAGGTCGAAGCGGTAGAGGCGGATCATCGCCGCACCGCCGAAGTAGCGGTTCTGATAGTTCGTCAGATGCAGGTGGACGTCGTGCCCCGCCGCGTTGCGCCGGGTGGCCCGGGCGGCGGGCCAGTAGTGCCCGTTGAGGGTGAGGAAGATCTGGTCGTGCTCCGCGACGAGCCCGTCCCACAGCTGCTGCCCGTACGACGACAACGTGTCGTCCGCGACGACCAGTTCGTGCGTGGTGAGGATCACCGGCGTGTGCGGGTGCGCGGCCAGCACCTCCTTCGCCCACGCGTAGCCCCTGGCCGACAGCCGCCAGTCCAGCGCGAGCACCATCCACTGGCGGCCGGCGGCGCCGAAGAGGTGGAAGGTGTTGTAGCCGTCGGGCGACGCCCCGCCGAACGTCGGAGCGCCCTTGAAGCGTTTGGGCCCGAAGGTGTCCAGATACGGCGTCGAGCCGCGCTGGTCATCCGTCGAGGACCGCACGTCGTGGTTGCCGGCCAGGACGCTGTAGCCGACCCCCCGCCGGTCCAGCAGCCCGAACGCCTCGCCGATCGCGGCGCATTCGGCCGCGGCACCGTTCTCCGTGAGGTCGCCGAGATGGGACAGGAAGACGATGTTGTCCTCCCTGCCGTGCTCCAGGAGGTAGCGCAGGGACGCCTCGAAGGGCGCCCTGTCGATGCTCGGCCCGTCGAAGAGGTACTGAGTGTCGGGCATGACGGCCAGGGTGAAGCGCCGGCTGTCCGGGTCGGGCCGCCAGTGGGCCGCCGCCCGCGGTGCCGCCTCGGCGGTGTCCGGCAGCGCGGCCCCGGCCGCGGCGGCGGCGCCGAGCAGCGCGGTGGCACGCAGGAAACCGCGTCGTCCGGCGCCGGCCTGAGCGGCCTCGCCCTGATCGTGCTCATGCGAAGTGCACACGTGTGCTCCGTGAAGGTGAAACAGCGAGGGAGGAAAGGGTGGGGGGCCCGCGAACAGCAGGGGCCGGAAGCCGTGGGAGGTGGAAAAGGGCCCCCGGACCGGCCGGGGGGACCGGTCACAGCACGCTCAGGGTCCAGCTCCAGCGGTGGACGCCCGGCGCGACGAGATGGGAGGGGGACGTGTCGGGGCCGCAGGAGGCCGTGCCCAGGCCCCGGTGCGCCGCGTCGATGTGGACCACGCAGCCCGGGCGCGGGACCAGTTCGTCGTGGTGCCGCACCGCGGTGAGGTCCTCGGCGCGGTGGCGGGTCACGGAGACCTGACGGGGCTCGTCGAGCGTGACCGTGAGCCCGGTCGCGTCCGGCGCCGACAGCGTGAAGTGCCGTACACCGTGCCGGCCGCCGCTCTCCTGCGGCCGCAGGTAGGGGGTGAACAACGCGTCGACGGGCACCCGGTGGTGGCCCACCGGAGCCCCCGCACCGCGGTCCGGGTACGACTCCCAGGGGCCCTGCCCGAACCACTCCATCAGGTCCAGGCCCGCCACCGTCTCGAACACGGAGCCGACCCGGGCCACGTCGTCGAGGCCGTCCGGCAGTTCGGCCGACTCCTCGACACGCAGCCCGCCCTCGACGGGGGTGAGGACCTGGACATGGCGGACGACGCCCGCCTCGGCGGCGTACTCGGCGAGCACCGTGACCCCGCCCCGCGACCGCCGTACGTCGACGACCTTGCGGACCAGCCGGTCCAGACCCCAGGAGCGCCAGCGTGCCGCGATCTGCCCGAGCTCGTCGTTGTCGGTGGGCGCCCGCCACAGCGACAGCGTGGGAGCGGCGGTGAGCAGGGGATGGACCAGCAGACCGTCCGCGTCGACCTCCACCGGGCGGGCCGCGACCGGGGCTGGAGCCGGCGGCGCGGGCGCCCGCAGGCGTACCTGGGGCAGGCAGACCACCGTGCCGCGCGGCGCCCACGGCTCGTCCCGCGCGGTCGTGACCCGCAGCGTCAGCCAGGCCTCGCCGCCGTCCTGCGGCAGCGCGAACGGCACCGGCACCGCCGCCGTCTCCCCCGGGCGCAGATCGGGCAGTTCGGCCGGCGCGGTCAGCACCCCGCCGTCGGCCAGGGACAGTTCCCACGCGGCGGACAGCCAGTCCAGGCCGCGGAAGTGCTGGTGGTTGCCGATGACGACACCCTCGTGCCGGAAGCACTCCAGCCGCACGGGTGCCGCGATCTCCCGGTGCTCGTACAGCGCGGGCTTGGGCGTGCGGTCGGGGAAGACCACGCCGTCCGCGATGAACGCGCCGTCGTGCACCGTCTCCCCGAAGTCACCGCCGTACGCCCAGCGGTGGCCGGGCGCGGCGACGCCGCCCTCGTACAGCCCGGCGCCCGCGCGCCCGGCCGGTCTTCCATCACTCACACGCTGCAGGATCCCGTGGTCCCAGAACTCCCAGATGAAGCCGCCCTGAAGACCCGGGGTGGACTCGATGGCGGCCCAGTGCTCGGCCAGGGTGCCGTTGCTGTTGCCCATGGCGTGCGAGTACTCGCACTGGATGAGGGGCCGCGTCTGCCGGCCCGACAGTGCGTGCGCCACACAGTCCTCGATCGGCGCGTACATGGGGCAGGCGATGTCGGAGGCGTCGTCGGTGGCCGCCCAGTCGAGCCTGGCGGCCCCTTCGTACTGGAGCGGCCGGGTCGGGTCGTGCCGGCGCGCCCAGGCCGCGGCCGCGTCGTGGTTGGCTCCGTAGTCGGACTCGTTGCCCAGCGACCAGATGATCACCGACGGGTGGTTCCTGTCCCGCAGGACCATCCGCGAGACCCGGTCCACGAAGGCGTTCAGGTAGCGCGGGTCCCCGGCGATCTCGTGGGCGTGGTCGTGCGACTCGATGTCCGCCTCGTCGACGACGTAGAAGCCGAGCTCGTCGGCGAGGTCGTACAGCGCCGGGTCGTTCGGGTAGTGCGCGGTGCGGATCGCGTTGAAGCCGAAGCGCTTGAGCAGGACGAGGTCGGCCCGCAGGTCGTCGCGGGAGACGGTACGGCCGGTCAGCGGATGGAAGTCGTGCCGGTTGACGCCCCGGATGTAGACCCGCTCGCCGTTCACCAGCAGGTCCCGGCCGCTTGTCTCGACGTCGCGGAAGCCGACGCGGTGGTGCGAGGTGTCGGCGACCGTTCCCCCGGGCCGGTGCAGGCGGACGGTCAGGTCGTACAGCTCGGGTGTCTCGGCGTTCCAGGTGCGCACCTCGGGGACCCGGACGCGCAGCCGCGCCTCGCCGAGGAAGTCGGAGACCCGCTCGTCCGCGACGTTGGCACGGTCGAACTCCCCGTCCTGACCGAGGAGAAGGCCGTCCAGCTCACCGCTGACGTACCAGCCCGCCGGCAGCGCCCCGCCCGCCTCCCGCACCAGGCAGTCCACCCGCAGCTCACCGTCGCGGGCCGCCCGGACGGCCACGTCGGCCAGGTGCAGTGGGTCGGTCGCGTACAGCAGCACCGACCGCGGGAGGCCGCCGTGCCACCACTGGTCCTGGTCCTCGATGTGCGAGGCGTCCGACCACTTCACGACGGTGAGCCGGACCGTGGCCCGCGCCCCGGGCCGTACGGCTTCCGACAGGTCGAACTCGGCGGCCAGGTGGGAGTCCTTGGAGATGCCCACCGGCCGGCCGTCCACATGCACCAGCAGCACGCTCTCGGCCGCCCCCACCTGGAGCACGATCCGCCGCCCGGCCCACTCGGCGGGCACGTCCACCTCGCGCTCGTACACCCCCGTCGGGTTGGCGGCGGGAGACAGCGGCGGGAATTCTGTATACGGCATACGGACGTTGGTGTACTGCGGAAGGTCGTCCGTCCCCTGCATGGTCCACACGCCGGGCACGTACGACGACGACCACACGCCGCCGACCGGCGCGTCCGGAGCGGGCAGCAGCTGGAAGCGCCACTCGCCGTCCAGGCACAGGGCCCCGTCCCGCCGGTCGACCGCGTTCATGGGCAGCCGGCCCCAGGAGGTCACCTCGGGTGTCTCCCAGGGCCGCAGGGCGAGCAGCGGATCGCCGGTCATCCTCGGACCGCTCCCTTCGCGAGGTCACCGATGATCTGTCGGGCGCCGACCGCGAACACGATCAGCAGCGGGACCAGGGCGAGCAGCGCGCCGGTCATCACGATGCCGTAGTCGGTGGTGCCGTGGGTGCCGTTGAGCTGGGACAGCGCGACCTGGAGCGTCACGTTGTCCGGGTTGGTGAGGGCGATCAGGGGCCAGGCGAAGTCGTTCCACTGGCCCATGAAGGTGAAGATGCCGAGGAAGGCGAGGCCGGGGCGGACCACCGGCAGCGCCACGTGCCAGTACTGGCGCAGGAAGTTCGCCCCGTCCAGCCGGGAGGCGTCCAGGAGTTCGTCCGGGATGGCGCTGCGCATGTACTGGCGCATCCAGAAGATGCCGAACGCGTTGGCCGCGGCCGGCACGATGAGCGAGGTCATCGAGCCGATCCAGCCGATCCTCGCCATCACCACGAACTGCGGGATGACCGACAGCTGCGCCGGCACCATGAAGATCACCATGAGCAGCCCGAACAACGGGCCCTTCCCGGGGAAGGCGAACTTCGCGAAGACGAAGGCCGCCAGCGAGTCGAAGAACAGGACCAGGAAGGTCACCGACACCGCGACCAGCAGCGAGTTCCACATCGACCCGAAGAAGTCGACGGCGTCGAAGAGGTTGCGGACGTTGTGAAGGAGATGCGTGCCCGGCAGCAGCTTCGGCGGGTAGGAGAAGATCTCCGACGAGCTGTGCGTCGACATGATCACGGCCCAGTAGAACGGGAAGGCCGAGAGCAGGGTGCCGAGGATCAGCGGGACGTGCAGCGCGAGGCCCCGGCGGCGGGAGCCCTTGATGGATGCCATGGTGCGCCCTTCCTAGTCTTCGCCCCGGCGCTGCACGAGGCGCCAGTTGACGATCGAGAAGAGGACGACGACGAGGAAGACGCCCCACGCCACCGCGGCGCCGTACCCGAAGTCGTTGTTGTCGAAGGTCTGCTGGAAGAAGTAGAGGACCATCGTCTGGCCCGAGTGGCCCGGACCGCCCGCGAACGTCGAGTCGTTGGACGAGGTCTGGAGCAGGACCTGCGGTTCGGAGAAGCTCTGCAGGCCGGTGACCGTCGAGACGACCAGCACGAACAGCAGCGTGGGCCGCAGCAGCGGCAGCGTGATCCGGAAGAACGTCTGGACCGGGCCCGCGCCGTCCACCCGCGCGGCCTCGTACAGATCGCCGGGGATGGTCTGCAGCCCGGCCAGGAAGATGATGGCGTTGTAGCCGGTCCACTGCCAGGTCATCAGCGCCGCGATGGTGACCTTGATGCCCCAGGGCGTGTTCAGCCAGGCCACCTGGTCCAGACCCACCGCCTGCAGCACGGAGTTCACCAGGCCGAAGTTGGTGGAGAAGATCGAGCCGAAGACGATCGCGATCGCGACGACCGAGGTGACGTTGGGCAGGAAGTACGCGACGCGGTAGACGCTCTTGAGGCGGACCGCCGAGTTGAGCATCACGGCCGTGACCATCGCCAGGAGGATCATGGGGAAGGTGGCCAGCGCCCAGATGACGACCGTGTTGCCGATCGAGTTCCAGAAGTCGCCGTCGCTCAGCAGGTAGCGGTACTGCGAGAGCCCGGCCCACTCCATCGAGCCGAGGCCGTCCCAGCGGTGGAAGGACAGGTACAGCGAGAAGCCGACCGGGAACAGCCCGAACCCGAGGAAGATCAGGTAGAAGGGCGAGATCGCGGCGTACAGGTGCCAGTGGTCGCGCCATCCCTTCTTCGGGGCCGCGGCGGGCGGGGCCGCGAGGGCGGCGGGTGGCTTCGCCAGTGCGGGAACGGCGGCCATCAGTAGCTCACCCCCAGGTGCTTCGCGATCCGCCGGCACTTGCTCATGGCGTCACCCCAGGCCTTCTCCGGGTCCTTGCCGAGGACGCCGACGTTCTTGATCTCGTCCTTGATCGGCTGCCCGAGAGCGATGTCGAACGGGCTGTTGTAGGCGACCACGATCTTCTGCGCGGCGGGCCCGAAGACGTCCGTGGTGACCTGGCCCCCGAAGAAGGGGTCGGGCTGCCGGAGTTGGCCGAGGCCGTAGGAGGCGGGCGTGGACGGGAAGAGGCCGGCGTCCACGTAACCCTGCGCCTGGTTGGCCGCGTCGAGCATCCAGGCGATGATCGCGAAGGCCCGCTCGGGCTCCCGGCACGCCCTGGTGATCGACAGGAACGAGCCGCCGTTGTTGGAGGGGCGTACCGGCATGTCGGCGATCCGCCACCGGCCCTTGGTCTTCGGCACACCGTTCTTCAGGTCGAAGGTGGCCCAGGAGGCGCCCAGTTGGCTGGGCAGCTTGCCGTCCTGCACGGCCGACAGCTGGTCCGGGGTGCCCGTCACGAGATCCGAGACGATCCCCCGCCGCTTGGCCTCCACGGCGAGTGCCCAGGCGGCGCGCACGTGTTCCTGGTCGCCGATGAAGTGGCGGTCCTTGTCGACGTACCGCTTGCCGCCCTGGTTGACCACGTTGTCGTAGACGGAGTTGACGTCGGTGAGCAGCGAGGTGCCCGGTATCCGCCTGCGCAGTTGATCGCCCGCGGCGAAGAACTTCTCCCAGGTGTCGAGCTCCTTCGACACGTCGGCGGGCTCGTACGGCAGTCCCGCCTTCCGGAACACCTCGTACTGGTAGAAGTGCGCGACCGGGCCGCAGTCGATCGGGAAGCCGATCATCGTGCCGTCGTCGGCGACGCCCTGGTCCCATTTCCAGGACAGGTAGCGGCTCTTGTACTTCTCCGCGCCCAGGGTCCGCAGATCGACGAACTGCTCGGCGTTCGGCAGGTAGGACGCCATGTCCTCGCCCTTGAGCCCCGCGATGTCGGGGATGTGGGCCCGGCCGGTGATGGTGGTGATCAGCTTGGACCGGTACTGGCCGCCGATCTGGATGGCCCGGAGGTCCACGGAGCCGTGGTAACGCGCCTTCGCGTTCTTGACGACCGTGTCGCTCAGGCCGCCGCTCCAGTACCACAGGACCATGTCGCGGCCGGTCGAGCCGGTCGGGACGGCGCAGCCGGACGCCAGGCCGCCGAGTGCCGTGGCGGCCGAACCGGCCAGTCCGGCGCGCAGCAGGCTTCTTCGTGAGAGCCGCACAGCTCCCACCGCCTTTCGGGTCTGTTCGGGTCGTGCGGGAGAGGGGTCGGTGTGCCGGGCTGGGGGGTCAGCACGGCCGCGCGGGCGGGGTGACGGGGGCGTACCGCACGGGCGGGCCGGGGTCCGCCGGGACGCGGTCGGCCAGGAAGCCGTACGTCCGCCGGAGTCCGGGGTCGGTCAGCGACCGCCACCAGCGGTCCACGCCGTACCAGCCGGGGGCGGCCAGGGCCCCGCCGTGGTGCCCGACGGAGAGTCCGGCCGCCAGCACGGCGAACCGCAGCCGCTCCGCCAGCGGCCAGCCGTCCAGCGAGGCGGCGACGAAGCTCGCTCCGAAGACGTCGCCGGCGCCCGTCGCGTCGAGGACGTCGATGTCGAGGGCCGGTACCTCCGCGTACTCGCCCGTCGTCTGGTCGACGGCGACCGCGCCGTCGCCGCCCCGGGTCACCACGGCCACCGGCACCAGCTCGGAGAGCGTGCCGAGCGCGGCGACCGCGCTGTCGGTGCGGGTGTAGGCCATCGCCTCGGTCTCGTTGGGGAGGAAGGCGTGGCACAGGGAGAGCTGGTCGAGCAGGCCGGCGGACCACCGCCGGGTGGGGTCCCAGCCGACGTCGGCGTAGATCTGCGTGCCGTTCGCGGCCACCTTGGCCAGCCAGGCGCGCGGCTCGGCCTCCAGGTGCACCAGGGCGGTGCGCGCCTCGGGCGGATCGCCCATCAGGGCGTCCTGCGAGTACGGCGGTTCCTGGCCGTGGGTGAGCAGGGACCGGTCTCCGGCGTGGGCGAGGGAGACGGTGACGGGGGTGTGCCAGCCGTCCGCGACGCGGGACAGCGAGAGGTCGACGCCCTCCTGGCAGGCGAGGACCTCCTGGCAGTGGGCGCCGTAGAAGTCGTCACCGAAGACCGTGGCCAGGGAGGTGCTCAGGCCGAAGCGGGCGGCGGCCACCGCCAGGTTGGCGATGCCGCCCGGGCCGCAGCCCATGCCGCCCGTCCAGATCTCCTCGCCCGGTGTGGGCGGCTTGCCCAGCCCCGTGAGGACGAGGTCGTAGAAGAGCAGGCCGGTCAGCAGCACCTCGGGCCGGTCGTCGACCACGCGCACATCCTCTCGCCGGGAGAGCTCGTCAAAACTCTTCATTTCGTGTCCGGAATCGTGCGCCGCTCCGCGTGATTGGTCAATACCCGAGCAGAACTGAGCATAGAAATGATTGAAGATGACGAGTAGTGTTCACGTCGTGCTGGCAGAACGACGACACCAACTCATCCTGCGGGCCCTGCGCTCGGGCGGTCCCGCGGCCGTGACCGACCTCTCCGAGCAGCTCGGTGTGAGCCCCGCCACCGTCAGGCGCGACCTGCTGAAACTCGAGGAGGACGGGCTGCTCACCCGGGTGCACGGCGGCGCCGTGGTCGACGAGGGCGACCAGCCCTTCGCCGAGGTCGCCGAGGTGCGCGTGGGCGAGAAGGACGCCATAGCCGCGCACGCCGCCCGGATGGTCGCGGACGGCGACTCGGTGCTGCTCGACATCGGCACCACCGCCTACCGCCTGGCCAGGCAGCTGCACGGCCGCCGGCTCACCGTGATCACCAGCAACTTGGTCGTCTACGAGGAACTCGCCGACGACGAGGGCATCGAGCTGGTGCTCCTCGGCGGGGTGGTCCGCCGCGACTACCGCTCCCTGGTCGGCTTCCTCACCGAGGACAACCTGCGCCAGCTGCACGCCGACTGGCTCTTCCTCGGCACCAGCGGAGTGCGCCCGGGCGGGCAGGTGATGGACACGACGGTGGTCGAGGTGCCGGTCAAGCGGGCCATGATCAAGAGCAGCGAGAAGGTCGTCCTGCTCGCGGACTCGGCGAAGTTCCCGGGTACGGGGATGGCGAAGGTCTGCGGTCCCGAGGACCTGGACGTGGTGGTGACGAACGGGCCGGTGAACCCGGTGACGCGGTCCTCCCTCGAGGAGGCGGGCGTCGACGTGGTCCTGGCCCAGGAACCGGGAAAGGCGGGTGCGGCGTGAAGCTGACGATTCTGGGCGGCGGCGGGTTCCGGGTGCCGCTCGTGTACGGCGCGCTGCTGACGGACCGGGGGGAGGGGCGGGTCACGGACGTCGTTCTGCACGATCTGGACGACAGTCGACTGTATGCAGTCGCCCGTGTATTGGCTGAACAAGCCTCGACCGTCCCCGACGCCCCCCGGGTCACCGCCACCACCGACCTGGACGAGGCCCTGCGCGGCGCCGACTTCGTGTTCTCCGCGATCCGCGTCGGCGGCCTGGAGGGCCGCGCCGAGGACGAGCGGGTGGCCCTCGCGGAAGGCGTCCTGGGCCAGGAGACGGTCGGCGCGGGCGGCATCGCCTACGGGCTGCGGACCGTGCCGGTCGCCGTCGACATCGCCCGCCGCGTGGCCCGCCTCGCCCCCGACGCCTGGGTCATCAACTTCACCAACCCGGCGGGCCTGGTCACCGAGGCCATGTCCCGCCACCTCGGCGACCGCGTCATCGGCATCTGCGACTCGCCGGTCGGCCTCGGCCGCCGTATCGCCCGCGTGCTCGGCGCGAACCCGCGGGAGGCGTGGATCGACTACGTCGGCCTCAACCACCTCGGCTGGGTCCGCGGACTGCGGGTGGCCGGCCGCGACGAACTGCCGCGGCTGCTCGCCGACCCCGACCTGCTCGGCTCCTTCGAGGAGGGCAGACTCTTCGGCGTCGAGTGGCTCCAGTCGCTCGGCGCGATCCCCAACGAGTACCTGCACTACTACTACTTCAACCGGGAAGCCGTCCGCGCCTACCAGCAGGCCGACAAGACCCGCGGTGCCTTCCTGCGCGACCAGCAGGCGCGGTTCTACGACGAGATGCGGCGCCCGGACGCGGCCGCCCTCACCGCCTGGGACCGTACCCGCGCCGAACGCGAGGCGACCTACATGGCCGAGAACCGGGAGACGGCCGGCGCCGGCGAGCGCGACGCCGACGACCTCTCCGGCGGCTACGAGAAGGTGGCGCTCGCCCTGATGCGGGCCATCGCCCGCGACGAACGCACCACGCTGATCCTCAACGTCCGCAACCAGGGCACCCTCTCGGTGCTCGACGCGGACGCCGTCATCGAGGTGCCGTGCCTGGTCGACGCCAACGGCGCGCATCCCGTCTCGGTCGACCCGCTGCCCGACCACGCGACCGGCCTGGTGTGCTCGGTCAAGGCGGTGGAGCGCGAGGTGCTGGCGGCCGCCGGGTCCGGCTCCCGCGCGACGGCGGTCAAGGCGTTCGCCCTGCACCCGCTCGTCGACTCCGTGAACGTGGCCCGCAGGCTGGTCGAGGGCTACACCGACGTCCATCCCGGACTGGCGTACCTTAAGTGAGCGCGGTTAGTAAGCGCTTTCCGGCCCTGTGGCTCCCCCTGCTGGCTCCCTGCCTTCCTGGAGACTCTCATGCACGACGAACGGCGACGGATCGAGGAGCGCGTCGAGCGCGTCCACACCCAGCGCGTCAAGCCCGCGATCTACGCGGCCGGCGTCCCCCTCGAGGTCGAGGCATGGCGGGCGCCGGGGGAGCCGGTCCCGTTCGAGGAGGCCGCCGCAGCCCCCTATGAGCCCTTCGCGATGGACACCCCCTGGGGGCCGCCCTGGGGCACGACCTGGTTCCGGATGCGCGGCCGGGTGCCCGCGGAGTGGGCGGGCCGGCGCGTGGAGGCGGTCATCGACCTCGGGTTCGTCGGCGACTGGCCCGGCAACCAGGCCGAGGCCCTGGTCCACCGCACCGACGGGACCCCGCTCAAGGCGGTCAACCCGCTCAACCAGTACGTGCCGATCGGCAACCCGGCCACCGGCGGGGAGAGCGTCGACTACCTGGTCGAGGCGGCCTCCAACCCCGACATCCTCGCCGACGACTTCGCCCGCCCGACCCACCTCGGCGACGTCCTGACCGCGGGCGACAAGCCGCTGTACACCTTCCGGCGGGCCGACATCGCCGTCCTCGACGAGCAGGTCTGGCACCTCGACCTGGACCTCCAGGTACTGCGCGAGCTCATGGTCCACCTCGGCGAGCACGAGCCGCGCCGCCACGAGATCATGCACGCCCTGGACCGAGCCATGGACACCCTGGACCTCGACGACGTCTCCGGCAGCGCCGCGGCCGTCCGCGAGGTGCTCGCCCCCGTCCTCGCCAGGCCCGCGCACGCCAGCGCCCACACCATCTCGGGCGTCGGGCACGCGCACATCGACTCCGCCTGGCTGTGGCCCATCCGCGAGACCAAGCGCAAGACGTCCCGTACCTTCTCCAACGTCACCTCGCTCGCCGACGAGTACGACGACTTCGTCTTCGCCTGCTCCCAGGCCCAGCAGTACGAATGGGTCCGCGACAACTACCCGCAGGTGTGGGCGCGCATCCAGGAGTCGGTGAAGAAGGGCCAGTGGGCCCCCGTCGGCGGCATGTGGGTCGAGGCGGACGGCAACCTGCCCGGCGGCGAGGCCGTCGCCCGGCAGTTCATCCACGGCAAGCGGTTCTTCATCGAGCACTTCGGCGTGGAGACCAAGGGCGTCTGGCTGCCCGACTCCTTCGGCTACAACGCCGCCTACCCGCAACTCGCCAAGCTCGCCGGCAACGACTGGTTCCTCACCCAGAAGATCTCCTGGAACCAGACGAACAAGTTCCCCCACCACACCTTCTGGTGGGAGGGCATCGACGGCACCCGCATCTTCACCCACTTCCCGCCGGTGGACACCTACAACGCCCGCTTCAGCGGCGAGGAGATGGACCGAGCGGTACGCAACTACTCGGAGAAGGGCGGCGGTACGCGCTCGCTCGCGCCCTTCGGCTGGGGCGACGGCGGCGGCGGCCCCACCCGCGAGATCATGGAACGCGCCCGTCGGCTCGCCGACCTGGAGGGCTCACCGAAGGTCGTCGTCGAACACCCCGACGCGTTCTTCAAGGCCGCCCGCGAGGAGTATCCGGACGCCCCGGTCTGGGTCGGCGAGCTGTACCTGGAGCTGCACCGCGCCACCTACACCTCCCAGGCCCGCACCAAGCAGGGCAACCGGCGCAGCGAACACAAGCTGCGCGAGGCCGAGTTGTGGGCGACGACGGCCGCGCTGCACGCGCCCGGCTACGCCTACCCGTACGAGAAGCTGGACCGGCTGTGGAAGACGGTGCTGCTGCACCAGTTCCACGACATCCTGCCGGGCTCCTCGATCGCCTGGGTGCACCGGGAGGCGGAGGCCGAGTACGCGCGGGTGGCCCGGGAACTGGAACAGCTGACGGCCGAGGCGGTCGCCGCCCTCGGGGACGGCGGCAGCCGGGTGTTCAACACCAGCCCGTACGCCCGCGCCGAGGTGGTCCGTACGTCGGCGGGCGCACCCGCCTACGTGGAGGTGCCCGCGAGCGGCAGCGCGCCGCTGGCCGCCGCCGAACCGCCGCGTCCGGTGACGGTCTCCGGCCGGGTCCTCGACAACGGCCTGGTGCGGGTGGAGGTCGCCGAGGACGGCACGCTGTCGTCGGTCCTCGACCTGCGGGCGAACCGCGAGGTCCTCGCCGGACCGGGCAACCTGCTGCGCCTGCACACCGACCTGCCCAACTTCTGGGACGCCTGGGACATCGACAAGCACTACCGCAACCGCTCCACGGATCTGCTGGAGGCGGACGCGGTGGCCGTCGTGGAGGAGGACCCGCTGCTCGGCGCGGTCCGCGTCACGCGCTCGTTCGGCAAGGGCTCACGGATCACCCAGACCGTCACCCTCCGGGCCGGCAGCGCCCGCGTCGACATCGAGACCGACATCGACTGGCACGAGGCGGAGAAGATCCTCAAGGCGTCCTTCCCGGTGGACATCCGCGCCCCGCACTCCTCGGCCGAGATCCAGTTCGGCCACGTCCAGCGCCCCACGCACACCAACACCACCTGGGAGGCGGCCCGTTTCGAGGTCTCCGGCCACCGCTGGGTGCACCTGGCCGAACCCGGTTACGGCGTCGCGGTCATCAACGACTCGACGTACGGCCACGACGTCACCCGCACGGTCCGCGAGGACGGCGGTACGACGACCACGGTCGGCCTGAGCCTGGTCCGCGCCCCGCGGATCCCCGACCCGGAGGCCGACCAGGGCCGGCACCGCTTCACCTACTCCCTGCTGCCGGGCGCCACCGTCGGCGACGCGGTCGCCGAGGGCTACGCCCTCAACCTCCCGCTGCGGGTGGCCGATTCAGCGGGAGAGCCGGAGCCGGTCGTCACCGTGGACGGCGAGGGCCTGACCGTCGAGGCCGTGAAGCTCGCCGACGACGCGTCCGGTGACGTCGTCGTCCGCCTCTACGAGTCGCGCGGCGGCCGCGCCCACGGCGTGCTGCGCACCGGCTTCCCGCTCGCCGGCGCCCAGGTCACCGACCTGCTGGAGCGACCGCTCGACGGGGCGGAGGCGGAGGCGGTGACCGACGGGGACGGCGCGGTCACGCTCTCACTGCGGCCGTTCCAGATCCTGACGCTGCGGCTTCGGCGGGAGACCGGCGGCCGGTAGCGGCCGGCCCCGGCGGGGAGGGCCGGCGCGTCGCGCCCTCCCCGCCCCGGATGCCCCACACCCAGTGAAGTGACCGGCCCAGTCGAGGAGTTCAGCCATGCCCGTACAGCCGTGGTTCACCGACGCCAAGTTGGGGATCTTCGTCCACTGGGGGATCTACGCGGTCGACGGCGTCCAGGAGTCCTGGTCGTTCTACGACGACGTCGTGCCGCACGAGCAGTACATGTCCCAGCTGGACCGCTTCACCGGCGCCCGGTACGACCCGCGTGCCTGGGCCGACCTCTTCGCCCGGGCGGGCGCCAGGTACGCCGTTCTCACCAGCCGCCACCACGACGGTGTCGCCCTGTGGGACACCGCGTACGGCGACCTCGACCTGGGCCGGGACTACCTCACCGGCTACGCCGAGGCCCTGCGCGAGAAGGGCCTCAGGGTCGGCCTCTACTACTCGCACTCCGACTGGAACCACCCGGACTACGCCTCCACCCGCAAGCCGGGCCGGCCCCCGGAGCTGGCGGACAACCGCTACTCCGAGGCCGCCGCCGAGGACGAGGACCTCGACGCCTGGGAGCGGTTCATCGCCTACCGCGACGGCCAGGTCCGGGAACTCGCCTCCCGATACCGCCCCGACCTGATGTGGTTCGACGGCGAGTGGGACCGCAGCGAGGAGCAGTGGCGGATACCCGAACTCGCCGCGCTCGTCCGCTCGTACTCGCCCGACGTCGTCTTCAACGCCCGCATGCTCAGCGAGGGCGACTACGCCACTCCCGAGCAGGGCGCCCCCATCGAACCGCCGCCGGGGCCCTGGGAGTTGTGCCTGACCATCAACGACTCGTGGGGCTACCAGCACGCCGACCACAACCACAAGTCGCTCGCCCAGCTGGTCCGCTACTTCACCGAGACGATCGGCGGGGGCGGCAACCTGCTCCTCGACGTCGGCCCGACGGAGGACGGCACCATCCCGCAGCCGCAGGTCGAGCGCCTCGAAGGTCTGGGGGAGTGGATCCGCAAGCACTCCGAGGCCGTGTACGGCACGGTGCGCGGGCTTCCGGCCGGGCACCACTACGGACCGAGCACGCTGTCCGCCGACGGCCGCACCCTCTACCTCACCCTGTTCGACATCCCGCGCGCCGAGATCGGCGTACGCGGTCTCGTCACGCCGGTCGGCCGGGTCACCGTGCTGGGCACCGGCACCCGGCTCGGCCACCGGGTCGTCGGCGGGCTGCACGAGGCCGTCGGGGTGCTGTTCATCGACCCGCCCGCCGGGTCCGACCTCGACCCGCACGCCACCGTGCTCAAGGTCGAGCTGGACGGGGAGCTGGAGCTGTACCGCGGCTCGGGCCGGTTCTGAGGCCGAGACCCGCGGGCAGGGGGGGGGGGGGGGGGGGGGGGGGGGGACCAACCCCCCCCCCCCCCCCCCCCCCCCCCCCCCCCCCAACCGCCCCTGGGCAAAAAAGACCACCCCCCCCCCCCGCTCTCCCTCCAAAACGCCC
>NZ_JBWKDW010000001.1:0-23139 GCF_056435735.1 Streptomyces sp. NPDC043878 | reverse complement strand
CCCAGCTGTCGCAAGGGTCGATGGGGAGGGGGGGGGGGACTTGCCCAAGGTTGGGTGCGGGGTGGAAGACCGAGACCGGCGGGGGGGGGGGGTGGGTCCCCCGTTCCCCCCCCCCCCCCCCCCCCGCGCCGCCGGTTCGGGTTCAGCCGGTGAAGCCGGCCGTGATCGACGTGAACTGCCAGGTGTTCTGGTTGATGCCGGAGCAGTTGCTCACCACTCCGCCGCCCGCGCACGGCCGGTCACGGTTGACCGCCCAGTAGGCGAGGCGGGCGATGTGGTGGCTGTTGGACCAGTCGCGGATCTGGGTCCAGATCGCCGGAGTGGTGTTCTCCTGCTGGTCGGACAGGCCGTTCATGCCGGAGATGCCGATGTGCGCGTAGGCGGTCGCGTCGTCCCAGCCGAAGGCCGACTTCAGCTTGGTCTTCAGCCCCTCCGCCGCGTTCACGGTGTTGCCGTACATGTCGGAGCCGCCGCCGAAGTCGAACGGCATGATCGTGAAGACGTCGATGCCGGCGTTCAGCGCCCGGGCCTGCTCGATGAGGCGGTTGCCCCAGTAGCTGGGGCCGGTCGTGGTGGTGCCGAAGGTGACGATCGTCCGCAGGCCGGGGTTGTTGGCCTTGACCGTCTTCAGGGCGGTCAGGATGCGGTCCTGGACGGTGGCGTTCTCGAACTCGTCGGTGTTCTCGATGTCCATGTCGACGGCCTTCAGGCCGTAGGCGTCGATCACCTTCTGCAGGGCCCCGGCGAGCGCGCTCGCCGAGGAGCAGTTGGCGCCGAGCTTGCTGCCCTGCCAGCCGCCGAACGAGGGCACGACGTCGCCGCCCGCGGAGCGGATCTGGTTGATGACGCTCTGGTCGGTGCCGCCGGTGAGGGGACGGGCACCGTCCCAGGCCGGGTTGCAGCCGCCCGCGTCCAGCATGAACGCCATCGTGAACCACTTGATCCCGGTCGAGCTCATCACCGAGCTCGCGCTCGGCGGGTCACCCCAGCCGAGGTACAGGTACGGCGCGGCCTGCCTGAAGCCGGTGCCGCCACCGGTGCCCGCGTCCGTGGTGACGCTCACGGAGTTGGAGGCGGCCGACGTGTTCCCGGCGGCGTCCCGCGCCTTCACGGTGAAGGAGTAGGCGGTGCTCGACGACAGTCCGCTGACCGTGGCGGTCGTACCGGAGACGCTCAGCACCCGGTTCGAGCCGCTGTAGACGTCGTACGCGGTGACTGAGACGTTGTCGGTGGAGGCGTTCCAGGCGAGCGACACGCTGGAGGAGGTCTTCGCGGTGGACCTGAGGCTCGCGGGGGCCGTCGGTGCCTGGTTGTCCGAGCCGCCCCCGCCGCCGGGGCCGTCGAGGCTGATGTCGTCGGCGTAGTAGGTGCCCTGCGCGTACCAGCCGTGGACGTAGACGGTGGCGCTGGTCTGGGAGGCGCCGGTGGTGAAGGACACGCTCAACTGGCTGTAGGCGCTGGGGGAGGTCGTCCACGTGGAGGCGCCGCCGTCGACACCGAGGTAGACATAGCTGCCGCGCACCCAGCCCGTGAGCTTGTACGCCGTGTTCGGCTGCACGGAGACGGTCTGGCCGCACTGGGCGTTGTCGCTCGAACTCACCGCTCCCGCGAGGGCTTTGGAGCCGCCGTGCACGGGTGAGGAGACGATCGAGCCGAGGTTGCCGGTGCAGGACCAGGGGGAGAGGCTCCCGGACTCGAAGCCGGGGTTGGGCAGCACGTTGGCCGCCTGGGCGGTGCCGGGCAGGGCGATGGCTCCGGCGAGGGCGAGAGCGGTGGAGCCGAGGAGGGCCAGAAGCCGACGTCCGGGACGTCTGAGTGGGTTGCGCACGCGGTCTCCCTGAAGAATGGGGGTGTTCGGGAGTGCAGGGAAGTGCAGAACGATGCGCAACCAAGTTGGTATGGACCAATCCGGGTGTCAAGGGTTGACGTCGAATTGGTCCATACCGGTGAGTGCAAGCGCCCCCGGAGGGGCGCGGGGAACTGTGCGAGCAGCCGCGTGCGACCCGCGGTCGCGGCACTAGAAGGGCAGAGCCTGCGCGGTCTTGGCGACGGAGTCGACCGGAGCCGGTTCGGCGGCCGCGGGCGAAGGCGCCGGCACGGCCGGCAGCAGGGGCTCCGACTCGTCCAGCCGCTGGTGCGGGACGGACACCGGCCGCAGCGGGCGGGCACCGGACACCACCGTGTAGTCCTGGCCGAGGAACGGCGGAGTGATCTCGCCCGGATCGTCACCGAGCGCCAGCTGCACCGCAGCCCACGGGGCGTTGATGCCGCACAGCGCGAGCTGGTGCAGACCGCCGGCCGGGCGGGTGTTGACGTCCATCAGGACGGGCGTCTCGCCGAACATCCGGAACTGGATGTTCGACAGGTAGTGCAGCCCGAAACCCTCCGCGATCCGCCGCGCCGGCTCCAGCCACTGCTCGTGCAGGGTGAACCCGCGGCGCCGGCCGTTCTTCGTACGGCCCACGGCCAGCCGGACACGGTTGTCGGGGCCGGTGAGGCAGTCCACCGACACCTCCGGCTGCTCCAGCCGCGGCATCACCAGCCAGTCCACCTGCTCCTCGGCCTGCCGCAGCGCCTCCACGACCACGTCCAGCGGGACGTAGGGACCGGGGAAGCCGTTGAAGTGCGCGAGCGAGATCGGGGCACGCGTGATGATCCGGAAGCCCACCCCGCCCGCGCCGGACGCGGGCTTGAAGCACGCCTTGTGCCCGTCCGCCTCCAACTCCTCGACGGCGGCCACGAGTTCGTCGGCGGTGCGCACCCGCCACCAGGGCGGTACGGGCCCGCCGATGGCCTTGACGGCCTCGTAGGCGACGATCTTGTCGTGGAAGACGGCCACGGCCTCCGGCGGCGGCGCGAGCAGCGCCGTGCCGGCCGCCGCGAAGTCGGCGCGGTGCGCCACGATCGCCGTCTGGTGCAGCCGGGGCACGAACACGTCGATGCCGCGCCGGGTGCACTGGTCCAGCGCGTACTCCACGTACGCGGCCGGGGACAGGCCCTCCGGCTCCAGGTCGGCGGTGTCCGCGGCGGCCAGCACGGGGGAGTCCGCGTCGCCGTGCGTGGCATGGATCTCGACGGCCCGGTCGCTGGGATTCCTCCGCAGCTGATCCATGAAGAACACGTTCTCCGCGTACGTGCGGTTGAGCCAGACGCGTACGCGAGAGACCATTCAGGCCGTCCCTTCAGGTTCGCGGGCACGGCGAAGCAGGCCGTGCCCGGCCAGGTTGTGTGGAGGGACACCGAACCGCCCCGTGCGAGGGGCATGCGTGGCGGAGGTGTTGGGGCGATCATACGGCTTCCCGGGGGTGCCCCGTGCAACGTGCGTGTTACGGATTTCCCGATCATGTCCAGCCCCGGCCGGCGTCCGTGTCGCGGTAGTGATCATCCAGGCGGCCCGCACCGCCGTCCACGGGCCGGTCGTACGACTGCCCCGGTCGGTCGTACGACTTTTCCCGGGCCGGTCCGCACCGCCGTTCCCCGGCCGGTCCGCACCCTTGCCCCGGCCGGTCCGCACGGCTGCCCCCGGCCGGTTCTCAGGGCGGTCACCGGTCCGGTCCCTCCGGCCTGGCGGGTCCGGGCAGGGGCGCGGCGGTGCGCGCGCGGGTGGCGGGGAGCCGCCTTGTACAAGCATCGCGGATGTGTTGTCGTGGTCCCATTCGTGCGCGCGGAGGGGGCGAAGGTGACGTCGACGGCCGGTGGTGCCGGACAGCTGCTGGCCATCAGCGACCTGCACATCGGGTACGAGGAGAACCGCGCCCTGGTCGAGAAGATGCGCCCCGGCACCGACGACGACTGGCTGCTGGTGGCCGGTGACGTGGCGGAGACCGTGGCGGACATCCGCTGGGCCCTGGACACGCTCGCGGGGCGTTTCCGCAAGGTGCTGTGGGTTCCCGGCAACCACGAGCTGTGGACCCATCCGAAGGACCCCGTCACCCTGCGCGGCCTGGCCCGCTACGAGCACCTCGTCGCGCTGTGCCGCGAGCTCGGCGTGACCACGCCCGAGGATCCCTACCCGGTCTGGGACGGCCCCGGCGGCCCGGTCGCCGTAGCACCGCTGTTCCTCCTGTACGACTACTCCTTCCTGCCGGCCGGCTGCGCCACCAAGGAGGAGGGGCTGGCGTACGCGCACAGGAC
This sequence comes from Streptomyces sp. NPDC043878, assembly GCF_056435735.1. Taxonomy (NCBI): domain Bacteria; kingdom Bacillati; phylum Actinomycetota; class Actinomycetes; order Kitasatosporales; family Streptomycetaceae; genus Streptomyces; species Streptomyces sp. NPDC043878. Next base: position 19,005 of record NZ_JBWKDW010000001.1, on the reverse strand, counting down.
GGGCGTCGTCTGCAACGACGAGTACCTGCTGCACCCCGACCCCTACCCGACCAGGGAGGCCTGGTGCCGGGCCCGGGTCGAGGCGACCGCCGACCGGCTCGCCGAGCTGCCCGGCGACCTGCCCACGGTCCTCGTCAACCACTACCCGCTGGACCGGCATCCGACGGACGTCCTGTGGTATCCCGAGTTCGCCATGTGGTGCGGCACCCGGCAGACCGCCGACTGGCACCGCCGCTTCCGCGTCGAGACGATGGTGTACGGCCATCTCCACATCCCGCGCACCACCTGGCACGAGGGCGTCCGCTTCGAGGAGGTGTCGGTGGGATACCCCCGCGAGTGGCGCAAGCGCCCGCAGCCACCGGGACGGCTGCGCCGCATCCTGCCGAGCGAGGACCCGGACGCATGATCCACGAACTGCTGCCGGACCCGGTGGTGACCGTGGAGGCCCACGGTGACGACGGTTCCCGGGAAGCCTTTCTGTACCCGCAGGAGGCGGCCGTCGTCGCCCAGGCGGTGCCCAAGCGCCGCCGTGAGTTCGCGGCCGTACGCGCGTGTGCCCGTCAGGCGATGGAGAAGCTCGGCGTGCCGCCGCAGCCCGTGCTGCCCGGCGAACGCGGTGCCCCGCGCTGGCCGGCCGGCCTGGCCGGCAGCATGACCCACTGCGACGGCTACCGCGCCGCCGCCCTGGTCCGGGCCGCCGACCTCGCGGGGCTCGGCATCGACGCCGAACCCCATCTGCCGCTGCCCGAGGGCGTGCTGCCCACGGTGTCCCTGCCCGCTGAGGAGGCACGGCTGCGCCGCCTCGTCCGCCGGCATCCGCACGTCCACTTCGACCGGCTCCTGTTCAGTGCCAAGGAGTCCGTCTACAAGGCGTGGTTCCCCCTGACCGGGCTGTGGCTGGAGTTCACGGAGGCCGACATCGAGATCTCCGTGACCCCCGGCGAACGGCCCGGCGGCACGTTCCGCGCCGAACTCCTCGTACCCGGCCCGCTCGTGGGCGGCCGGCGGCTCGGCTGCTTCGACGGCCGCTGGACCGTACGGCACGGCCTGGTGGCCACGGCCGTCGCGGTGCCCCACCACTGAGCGCGGCGGCCGCCGCCCGGCCCGGCCGTCGCGGCGCCGCCCCGTCAGCCCTCGGGGCAGCACGCCTGGAGGAGGCGGAAGAACTCCTCCTCATTGCCGGTCAGCCCCGCGTCGGCCAGGGCGCGTTCCGCCTCGGCCAGGACCGTCGGGGGGACGACGGGTGGTCGGCTGCCGTCCGGGGGGCCGTCCACGTCGAAGGCGGCGCGCACCGTGTGCAGCAGCCGCAGATAGGCCTGGACGGCGGTGCGCTCGCGGTCGGTCAGTACGGCGGTCTGCATCGGTCGGCTCTCCCCGCGTCGGCGTCGTCGGTCACGCGCCCGGCGGCGCGCACGCCGCCGCACAGCGGTGGCGCACCTCCAGCTTGCCGCCCACCACTGACAATCCGGTCCGACGTCCGCCGACCAGGGGACCCGCGCGTCGTTCCGGGCGCTTAGCGGAGGTGAAACCTCACCGAAATCCGCCGTCCGACAGGGGCCCTACGCTGGAGTGAAGGGCTTTCGGCCGCTTTGGCGGCCACGGAACGGGAGGCGAAGCACGTGGTCGACGCCCCACGCCGGCACCCGGCGCACACCGTACGGCTGCGCCCGGTGTACGGCACCGAGACCGAGCTGCGCCACCGCGTGGTGCACGGCTACCGCCGCGCCTACCGCATCGCCGGGCACGGCCCCGCACTCGTGCTGATCCACGGCATCGGCGACTCCTCCGCCACCTGGGCCGAGTTGATCCCGGACCTCGCCCGCACCCACACCGTGATCGCCCCCGACCTGCTCGGCCACGGCGCCTCCGGCAAGCCGCGCGCGGACTACTCCGTGGCCGCGTACGCGAACGGGGTCCGCGACCTGCTCACCACCCTCGGCATCGAGTCGGCGACTCTCGTGGGGCACTCGCTGGGCGGGGGCGTGGCCATGCAGTTCGCCTACCAGTTCCCCGAGCGCACCGAGCGGCTCATCCTGGTCAGCGCGGGCGGTGTGGGCCGGGAGGTCAACCCCGTCCTGCGGCTGGTGTCGCTGCCCGGCGCCCATCTGATGCTGTCCGCGCTGCGGTTGCCGGGCATGCGGTTCCAGGTGGGGCTCGTGGCGCGCCTGCTGAGGCTCCTGGACACCGACCTCGGCCAGGACGCCCCGGAGTTGCTCACCCTGGTGGACGCGCTGCCCGACGAGACCTCCCGCAACGCGTTCATCCGCACCCTGCGCGCGGTCGTCGACTGGCGCGGTCAGGTCGTGACGATGCTGGACCGCTGTTATCTCACCGAGGGCATGCCGACCATGCTGCTGTGGGGCGACCGGGACTCCGTGGTGCCGGTGCGGCACGCGTACGGCGCGCGCGACGCGATGCCGGGCAGCCGCCTGGAGATCTTCGAGGGCGCGGGCCACTTCCCGTTCCACAGCGACCCGGCCCGTTTCGTCGCGCTGGTCGAGGAGTTCACCGGCACGACCGCGCCGGCCGACTGGAGCCGCGAGCACTGGCGCGACCTCCTGCGCGACGGCCGCCCCGGCGATCCGGCGGACCGCTCGGGCGCGGGGACCAGGCGTCCGACGGAGCGTGGTCTGCGGGAGGCGAGCGAACGCAGCGCCACCTGAGGGAAGGTGAGGGCAGGCGAGGTGGCGGAAGAGAAGGAGAGCCTGTCCGCTGCCGCTCAGCCCTTCGGGCCCAGGTACCCCAGCGACGCCTCGATGCGCCCCGCCAGGTGGTCGCGCTGGACCGGGCCGCGCTGGGAGGAACCGGCAAGCCAGGTACGGCACTTGCTGGCGAGCAGGAGACCGAAGCTCTCGGCCTCCCGCTCGTCGGCGAGGTCGAAGCGGCTGCGTGCGGCGACCCTGAGGACGGTCGCCTGCAGGTCCGCCTCGTCGTCCAGTAAGCGCGCGGCGACCGCGGCCCCGGCGACGTGGTGACCGCAGTGCCCGGCCTTCATGTGCCACAGCTCGTGACCGAGGATCACCAACTGGTGGTCGGGCGCGGTGCGTTCCTCGATCACCACGAGGTCCTGGTCGGCCATGTCGAGCCACAGTCCGCTGGCGGTCCCGGCCGGGAAGGCGGCCGTACGGAAGCGGACGGGGCGGCCTCGGCGTCTGCTCATCGCGGCGCACAGCGCGCCGTACAGGTCGGCGGGCGGGGCCGGCGCGGGCAGGGTCAGCTCCGCTACCAGCTCGCCGCACAGGCGGCGCATTTCCTTGCCGATGCCCACAGTTCTCTCCCGGATCACGACTCTGGCCGCTTGACGCTCTCCAAGAGCATGTCCAGCCACTCCGCGACCTTGTCGCGGTGCTGGTCGGTGGGCAGCTGTGCGGCCCGCCAGGCGATCCCGCGGACGCCGTGGTCCTGCAACAGCCGCTCCAGCGGGTCCTCGGCGGGCTGGGCCGCCTCGCGCTCGGCGAGCTTCTGCAGCAACTCCTGCTCGGTGCGCTGGAGGGCCCCGGCCAGCGCCTCGGGGTCCTCGGCCGTGAGGAACCCGGCGTGTACGCGGAAGAAGCGCTGGATGGCGTCGCAGTGCTCCATGGTGGGGCGCCGGTCGCCGTTGATGAGGGCGCCGGCCTGCTGCCGGGACATGCCCGCGCCGTCGGCTATCTCCTGTTGCGTGTACCTGCGCCGGTTGGGCTTGAGCCGGGTGCGGCGCAGCAGGTCCAGGCGCTGGAGGAAGCGGGCCTGCACATCGGGTTCGCCGGCGGGGCGGCCGCTCAGCAGGGCCTTGACGACGGGGTCCGGGACGCCGGAGGCGACGGACAGCCGGCCGATGTCGAAGATCTCTGCCTGCGGTACTCCGAGCCGGTCGGCGAGTGCGGCGACACGGGCGACGACGCCCGGCAGCACAGCCGACGCCGCGTTGCCCGGACCCTCGAAGCCATCCGACACCGACAGATCTCCTACGTCTCTCACAGGCTTCTCACAACACACGCAGTTGCCGTGAACTTCCCGGAGAGTAGCGGGTCGTTCGAACTCACATCCAGGTCTCGCCACAACTGTGGCCAATTTCAGCCGTCAACAGGCATGAAATGCCACGATAGTTGACACCGATCGCGTCGGGGCAGCAGGATCAGGGCGCCGCGTGAAGGCCGCATAGGCAAGAGGGGTGACCTCCCGATGGCGCATCAGGCAGGAGGGCAGCGGTCCGCACCGCGGCCCGTCCCCGACACTCCCGAGGCCCAGGCCTACCTCCAGGACTACACCACCCTCCTGGCGGCGGTCCCCTTTCCGTCCGTGGTGCTCGACCACCGCTGGGACGTGGTGGTGACCAACACCGCTTTCGAGTCACTTTTCGGAGGCGTGGGCCCGCACCCGACGGCCATGCCGGGCGACAACTTCCTCAGGTTCGTCCTCTTCCATCCCGAGGCCGGCTCCGTGCTCGGCGAGCACGAGTCGCGCTGGTGTCTGCCGATGCTGGCCCACTTCGCGGCCGCCGTGGAGCGCAACGCCGGCGACCACGGACTCCAGTCGATCCGCCGGGACATCGCCCAGGACCCGATCATGGAGGCCGCCTACCGCCAGGGCCTTCCGCACTGGATCCGCGCGGTCGGCGAGCGGGCGGCGGAACTGGACGGCGCGGTCCGCCCGGTGCTGCACCCCGACCCGCGCTGGGGCGCCACCGACTGCCGGGTGGTCGACGAGACCCCCCGCACCCTGGGCGAGATGGGCTACACGAGGCTGACTCTGATCCTGCGGTCGGCCCGCCGGCCGTCCCCCGCCCCGCGCCGGCCCGGCCGCGCCCGACGCGCCGCCGGCCATCTGAGCGTCGTACCTTCGCCGGACGCGTAACGGCCCCGGCGCTTCCGGCACCGTCGGCGTTCAGGTCGCCGACGGCGCCGGAGCCGTTCCCCTCTGTTCCGGCGGTCCGGGGCAGCGCCGATCCTCGGCGTGGGCGACCGATCCCGGCTCCGCTTTCCACGGTCCCGCCATTCACCGGGCGGACCCGACCCCCGTCCAGGCCGTCCGCTTTCCACCGGCCAGCGACTCACCGGGCGGACCCGCCCCCCCGTCCGGGCGTCCGCGCACCATGTTCACGAGTCGGGGTATGTGACATAGTACTGCCGTGAGTCAGTCTCTGACCTGCGATGTCGTGGTGGTCGGGGCCGGCATGGTCGGCGCCGCCTGCGCCTTCTACGCGGCCCGCGCCGGCCTGGACGTCGTCGTGGTGGACCGCGGCCCGGTGGCCGGCGGCACGACCGGCGCGGGGGAGGGCAACCTCCTCGTCTCCGACAAGGAACCCGGCCCGGAACTGGACCTCGCGCTCCTCTCGGCCCGGCTGTGGGGCGCACTCGCGCGGGACTTCGGGCCCGCCGTCGAGTACGAGGCCAAGGGCGGCCTGGTGGTGGCCACCTCGCCCGGATCGCTCACCGCCCTGGAGCGTTTCGCGGACGGCCAGCGCGCCGCCGGAGTGGTCGCGGAACCGGTCGACGCCGACGCCCTGCACGGCCTCGAACCCCGGCTCGCCCCCGGCCTGCCCGGTGCCGTGCGCTATCCGCAGGACGGGCAGGTCATGCCCGCGCTCGCCGCCGCCCATCTGCTGCGGGCCTCCGGCGCCCGCCTCTTCACCGGCCGCACCGTGACGGACGTACTGCGGACACCGGACGGGACGGTGCGCGCGGTCCGCACCGACCGCGGCGACCTCCACACCCCGGCCGTCGTCAACGCGGCCGGCACCTGGGGCGCCGAGATCGCGGCGCTCGCGGGCACCACCCTGCCCGTCCTCCCGCGCCGCGGCTTCGTCCTGGTCACCGAACCGCTGCCGCGAAGGATCCACCACAAGGTGTACGCCGCCGAGTACGTCGCCGACGTGGCCAGCGACTCGGCCGCCCTCCAGACCTCACCGGTCGTCGAGGGCACGGCCGCCGGCCCCGTCCTGATCGGCGCGAGCCGCGAACGGGTCGGCTTCGACCGGTCGTTCTCCGTGCCCGCCGTGCGGGCCCTGGCGGCGGGCGCGACCCGCCTGTTCCCCTTCCTGGCGGAGGTCCGCGCCCTCCGCGCCTACCTCGGCTTCCGCCCCTACCTGCCCGACCACCTCCCGGCCGTCGGAGCCGACCCCCGCGTCCCCGGACTGCTGCACGCCTGCGGGCACGAGGGCGCCGGCATCGGACTCGCCACCGGCACCGGGCACCTGATCGCGCAGCTGCTCGCCGGGACGCGACCCGACCTGGACCTGAAGGCGTTCCGGCCCGACCGGTTCACCGAGGAGGCGGCGTGACGGACCCCCTCGACCTGACCGGGGCCGCCCCGGGGTCGCCCTTCACGGTCACCCTGGACGGCCGGGACATCGAGGCGCTGCCCGGCCAGACGGTGGCGGCCGCGCTCTGGACGGCGGGTGTCACCGCCTGGCGCACCACCCGCCGCGAGGGCCGTCCGCGCGGCGTCCTCTGCGGGATCGGCGTCTGCTTCGACTGTCTGCTGACCGTCAACGACCGCCCCAACCAACGTGCTTGTCTGGTGCCGCTGCGCCCGGGTGACGCGATCCGCACCCAGGAGGGGACGGGTCACGGTGACTGAACGACCGCACCTCGCGGTGATCGGCGCCGGCCCGGCGGGTCTCGCCGCGACCGTGGCCGCCGCCGCCCACGGCGTCCGCGTCACCCTGATCGACTCGGCCGTCGAGGCGGGCGGACAGTTCTACCGGCAGCCCGCCGCCGCACTGCGCGCCCGCCGCCCCGAGGCCCCGCACCGCGACCGGCGCACCGGGGACCGCCTCCGGGACGCCCTCCGGTCCCACGAACGGACGGGATCGGTCCGACAGCTGACGGACCATCACGTCTGGCATGTCGAGCCGCACGGCGCGGACTTCACCGTGCACGCACTGCTCGGCCCCGAGCAGGAGGACTCCGTCGGCGTGCGGGCCGACGCCGTCCTCCTGGCCACCGGGGGCTACGAGAAGGTGCTGCCGTTTCCCGGCTGGACCCTCCCCGGTGTCGTCACCGCGGGCGGCGCCCAGGCCATGCTCAAGGGCACCCTCGCGGTCTCCGGACGTACCGCCGTGGTCGCCGGGACCGGCCCGCTGCTGCTGCCCGTGGCGACCGGACTCGCCGCCGCCGGGGTCGAGATCGCCGCACTCGTCGAGTCCGCCGGGCCCCGGGCGTTCCTCCGTCGGGCCGCCGCGCTGTCGGCCCGCCCGGACAAGGCCGCCGAAGGGGCCGGGTACGCCCTCCGGCTGGCCCGGCACCGCGTCCGCACCCTCCTCGGACACACCGTCGTCGAGGCACACGGCACCACCCGGCTGGAGGCGGTGACGGTCGCCGCGCTCGACCGTGACGGGCGTGTCCGGCCGGACACGCGGCGCCGCGTCCCGTGCGACACGCTCGCCGTCGGCCACGGCATGCTCCCGCACACCGACCTCGCCGGGAGCCTCGGCTGCCGGCTGGAGGGGGCACACGTCGGCGTCGACGGCGAACAGCGCACCGACGTGCCCGGCGTGTGGGCCGCCGGTGAGAGCACCGGGATCGGCGGCGCCGCCCTCGCGCTGGCCGAGGGCCACATCGCCGGACGCTCCGCCGCCGCCCGGCTGTGCGGCGCCGAACCGGACCCGCGCGTGTGGGCCGCCGCGGCGAGGGCCCGCACCCGGCTGCGCGCCTTCGCCGCCACCCTCGACACCGTGTACGCGCCGCCCGCCCGCTGGACCGAGCGGATCACCGACGACACCGTCGTGTGCCGCTGCGAGGAGGTCACCGGCGGGGCCGTCCGCGAGGCCGTCGAGGAGCTCGGGGCCGGCGACCTGCGCACCGTGAAACTCCTGACCCGGGCCGGGATGGGCTGGTGCCAGGGCCGCATGTGCGCACCGGCCGTCGCCGGCCTCGCCGGCTGCCGACCGCTGCCGGACAGGAGGCCGTTCGCCCGGCCCGTGCCGCTCGGCGTCCTCGCGCGGGAACCCGCACCCACCACCGAGGAAGGACCCTCATGACCGACCATCGTCCCTGGCACGGCGTCCTCGTCGCCACCGCCCTGCCCCTGAACGACGACCTCTCCGTGAACTACGACAGGTACGCCGAGCACTGCGCCTGGCTGGTCGACAACGGGTGCGACGGCGTCGTCCCCAACGGCTCGCTCGGCGAGTACCAGGTGCTCACCGCAGAGGAACGCGCCAGGGTCGTCACGACGGCGGTCTCCGCCGTCGGCGGACAGCGCGTCCTGCCCGGTGTCGCCGCCTACGGCTCGGCCGAGAGCCGCCGCTGGGCCGAGCAGGCCCGCGACGCCGGCTGCCGCGCGGTGATGCTGCTGCCGCCCAACGCCTACCGTGCGGACGAGCGTTCGGTGCTCGCCCACTACGCGGAGGTGGCGCGGGCGGGCCTGCCGGTCGTGGCGTACAACAACCCGATCGACACCAAGGTCGACCTGGTGCCGGAACTCCTCGCGAAGCTCCACGGCGAGGGCCACATCAAGGCGGTGAAGGAGTTCTCCGGAGACGTCCGGCGCGCCTACCACATCGCCGAACTGGTCCCGGAACTCGACCTGTTGATCGGCGCCGACGACGTGCTGCTGGAACTCGCGATCGCCGGTGCCAAGGGCTGGGTGGCCGGCTACCCCAACGCGCTGCCCGCCGCGAGCGTCGAGCTGTACCACGCGGCCGTCGACGGGGACCTGGGCACGGCCAAGCAGCTGTACCGGCAGCTGCATCCGCTGCTGCGCTGGGACTCCCGGGTCGAGTTCGTCCAGGCGATCAAGCTGTCCATGGACGTCGTCGGACGGCATGGCGGACCGGTCCGGCCACCCCGTATGCCGCTGCTGCCCGATCAGGAGGCCGCGGTCCGGGCCGCCACCGAGAAGGCCGTAGCCGCCGGCTTGGCGTAGCCCGCGTCATCCACCGCGCGGACCACAGGGAGGCCGCCCCATGCGCAGCACACTCGTCCTGCACGCCGTCGACTCGCACACCGAGGGCATGCCCACCCGCGTGATCACCGGCGGGATCGGCACCGTCCCCGGCGCCACCATGAACGAACGGCGGCTGTACTTCCGTGAACACCGGGACAACGTACGGCAGTTGCTGATGAACGAGCCGCGCGGGCACTCCGCGATGAGCGGCGCGGTCCTCCAGCCGCCGACCCGGCCCGACTGCGACTGGGGCGTCCTCTACATCGAGGTCTCCGGCTACCTGCCCATGTGCGGACACGGCACCATCGGCGTCGCGACGGTCCTGGTGGAGACCGGCATGGTCGAGGTCGTGGAACCGGTCACCACCATCCGCCTCGACACCCCGGCGGGCGTCGTCGTCGCCGAGGTCGCCGTGGAGGGCGGCGCGGCGAAGGCGGTCACCCTGCACAACGTGCCGTCGTTCTCGGTGGGGCTCGACCGCAAGGCGACGCTGCCCGACGGGCGGACGGTGACCTACGACCTCGCCTACGGCGGCAACTTCTACGCCATCCTGCCGCTGGCCCAGTTCGGGCTGCCCTTCGACCGCTCCCGCAAGGACGACATCCTGGCGGCCGGGCTCGCGCTGATGGACGCCGTCAACGCGGAGCAGGAACCCGTCCATCCGCTGGACCCGTCCATCCGCGGCTGCCACCACGTCCACCTGTACGCGCCCGGGGCCGACGCCCGGCACTCCCGGCACGCGATGGCGATCCACCCGGGCTGGTTCGACCGCTCGCCCTGCGGCACCGGGACGAGTGCGCGCATGGCGCAACTGCATGCGCGGGGCGAACTCCCCCTGCACACCGAGTTCGTCAACGAGTCCTTCATCGGCACCCGGTTCACCGGACGCCTGCTCGGGACCACCGAGGTCGCGGGCCGGCCGGCGGTGCTGCCCGTCTTCACCGGCCGGGCCTGGATCACCGGCACCGCCCAGTACCTGCTGGACCCCGACGACCCCTTCCCGGCCGGGTTCGTGCTGTAGGGCGCGTCGACCATGGCCGATGACCTCCGGAGAAGGACGAACACGATGGCACCGCAGCACAGCCCCGCCCTGCCGGCACTGGGCGGCAGGGCACCCAGCTACCGGGAGCGGGTCGCGGACGCGCTGCGGGCCGCGCTGATCGCCGGTGAACTGCGGCCCGGCGAGGTGTACTCGGCGCCCGGTCTGGCCGCCCGCTTCGGTGTCTCCGCGACACCGGTGCGCGAGGCGATGCTCGATCTCGCGAAGGAGGGACTGGTCGACACGGTCCCGAACAAGGGGTTCCGGGTCACCGCCGTCTCGGAGGCGCAGCTCGACGAGTACACCCACGTCCGCTCGCTGATCGAGATCCCGACGACGGCCGGACTCGCCGCCACCGCGGACCCGGCCGATCTGGAGGCGCTGCGTCCCCTCGCGCGGGAGATCGTCACCTCCGCGGCGGACGGCCACCTCATCGCCTACGTCGAGGCCGACCTGCGCTTCCATCTCGGGCTGCTGGCCCTCGCGGGAAACGGTCACCTCGTCGAGGTCGTCCGTGACCTGAGACGCCGCTCCCGCCTGTACGGGCTGACCGCGCTCGTCGAGGCCGGCCGGCTGGAGGCGTCCGCCGAGGAGCACCTCGAACTCCTCGACGCGCTGCTGACCCGGGACACCGACGCGGTGCGCGCGGTGATGGTCCGCCACCTGGGCCACGTCCGGGGGATGTGGGCCGCACGCTGATCCACGGCACCGGCCGTCCACGACCCCGGATCGCCTACGCCGATGACGCAAGCCATTTGCATTTCTTGCGCTATTCTTGCGTACATGACGCGACGACTTGCCGAGGTGGCGCAGAAGGTCGGGGTCAGCGAGGCCACGGTCAGCCGGGTGCTCAACGGCAAGCCGGGGGTGTCCGAGACCACCCGGCAGGCGGTGCTGTCCGCCCTCGACGTCCTCGGCTACGAGCGGCCCACCCAGCTGCGCGGCGAACGCGCCCGGCTCGTCGGTCTCGTCCTGCCCGAGCTGCAGAACCCCATCTTCCCGGCGTTCGCCGAGGTGATCGGCGGGGCGCTCGCCCAGCGGGGCCTGACCCCGGTGCTGTGCACCCAGACCAAGGGCGGCGTCTCCGAGGCGGACTACGTGACGCTGCTGCTCCAGCAGCAGGTCTCCGGCGTCGTCTTCGCCGGCGGTCTGTACGCCCAGGCCGACGCGCCGCACGACCACTACCGGCTGCTCGCCGACCGCAACATCCCGGTCGTCCTGGTCAACGCCTCCATAGCGCACCTCGGCTTCCCGGGCGTGTCCTGCGACGACGCGGTGGCCGTGGAGCAGGCGTGGCGGCATCTGGCCTCGCTGGGACACGAGCGGATCGGGCTGCTGCTCGGCCCCGGCGACCATGTGCCGTCGGCGCGGAAACTGGCCGCCGCGCGAGAGTACGGCGACCTCCCTGACGAGCGGGTGGCGCGGGCCATGTTCTCCATCGAGGGCGGTCACGCGGCCGCCGCCCGGCTGATCGACCGGGGAGTCACCGGCTTCGTCTGCGCCAGCGACCCGCTGGCGCTCGGGGTGGTGAGGGCCGCCCGCCGCAAGGGGCTCGACGTGCCGGGACAGATCTCGGTGGTCGGTTACGACGACTCCGCGCTGATGAACTGCACCGACCCCCCGCTCACCACTGTCCGCCAGCCCATCGAGGCCATGGGGAGGGCGGCGGTGGAGTTGCTGAACGCGCAGGTCGGGGGCGGTTCCGTACCCGCCGAGGAGCTGTTGTTCGAGCCGGAGCTGGTGGTGCGCGGGTCGACGGCGCAAGCCCCGCGCCCCTGAGTCCCGGAACATTCCGACCTACTGTCCAATAATTTCAAATTCTGCGTGACATCTTGCGGACCCCTGTCGGCGGTGCTTGAGTGTGCGGCGCCCACCGCTCCTGCCCAGAGGGGTCCACCGATGAGAAGCACCGGGTTCCGCCGTACCCTCGCCGTGATCGGCGTCTCCTGTCTCGCCCTCACCGCCTGCGGGTCGAACGACGACTCGGCGAGCGGCAAGACCCGCCTCACGGTCAACTGCATGCCGCCCAGGAGCGCCAAGGTCGACCGGCGGTTCTTCGAGCAGGACATCGCGTCCTTCGAACGACAGAACCCGGACGTCGACGTGGTCGCCCACGACGCGTTCCCCTGCCAGGACCCGAAGACCTTCGACGCCAAGCTCGCCGGCGGACAGATGGAGGACGTCTTCTACACGTACTTCACCGACGCCCGCCACGTCGTCGACATCCACCAGGCCGCCGACCTCACGCCGTACCTGAAGGACCTGAGGAGCTACGGCACCATCCAGCGGCAGCTGCGGGACATCTACACCGTCGACGGGAAGGTGTACGGCATACCGCGTACCGGATACTCCATGGGCCTGATCTACAACCGAGCCCTCTTCGCGAAGGCCGGCCTCGACCCCGACCGGCCCCCGGCCACCTGGCCCGAAGTCCGGGCCGCCGCCAGGAAGATCGCCGCGCTCGGCGACGGCACCGTCGGCTACGCCGACTACAGCGCCCAGAACCAGGGCGGCTGGCACTTCACCGCCGAGCTGTACTCCCAGGGCGGCGACGTGGTGAGCGCCGACGGCAAGAAGGCCACCGTCGACACCCCCGAGGGCCACGCCGTCCTGCAGAACCTGCACGACATGCGCTGGAGCGACGACTCCATGGGCAGCAAGCAGCTCCTGGTCATCAACGACGTCCAGCAGATGATGGGTTCGGGCAAGCTCGGCATGTACCTCTCCGCCCCCGACAACATCCCGATCCTGGTCAAGGAGAAGGGCGGCGACTACAAGGACCTCGCCCTCGCCCCGATGCCCGGCGGGCAGGGCACCCTCATCGGCGGCGACGGCTACATGATCAACAAGAAGGCGAGCCCCGCGCAGATCAGGGCCGCGCTGAAGTGGCTCGACCACATGTTCCTCAGGCCGGGCAGGGGCTTCCTCGGCGACTACGCCCGGGCCAGGAAGACCGACGCCCCCGTCGGCCTGCCCGAACCCCGCCTGTTCACCGGCGCCGCCGACGCCGAGGACCAGCGCGTCAAGAAGGCCAACGCCAACGTCCCCGTGGAGAACTACCGGGCCTTCCTCGACGGCAACCAGAGCCTGACGATGAAGATCGAGCCGCCGGACGCCCAGCAGATCTACTCCGTCCTCGACGGCGCCGTCTCCGCCGTCCTCACCAAGAAGGACGCCGACATCGACCGGCTCCTCAAGGACGCCTCCGGCAAGATCGACGGCATCCTGGCCCGGAGCTGAGGGTCCGTGAACAGGACCACCGCGCCGCGGCGGCCCGCCGAGGCGATCACCGTCCACCCGGTACAGGCGCCGCCCCCGGCAGGGGACCGGAGGCGGAGCCGCCTCGCCGACCAGGTAAGCGCCTACGCCTTCCTCCTCGGCGGCCTCGTCTGCTTCGCCCTGTTCTCCTGGTATCCGGCGATCCGCGCGGTCGTGATCTCCTTCCAGAAGTACACCCCCGGATCGCCTCCCGAGTGGGTGGGCACCGCCAACTTCACCCGCGTCCTGCACGATCCGGAGTTCTCCGCCGCCTGGCGCAACACACTGACCTTCACCCTGCTCGCCCTGCTCATCGGCTTCGCGGTCCCGTTCGTGCTGGCCCTCGTGCTCAACGAACTCCGGCACGCCAGAGCCTTCTTCAGGGTCGCCGTCTACCTCCCGGTGATGATCCCGCCGGTGGTCAGCGCCCTGCTGTGGAAGTGGTTCTACGACCCCGGAGCCGGTCTCGCCAACGAGGCGCTGCGCTTTCTGCACCTGCCCACCTCGAACTGGTCCAACGGCGCCGACACCGCCCTGGTCTCCCTGGTGATCGTCGCCACCTGGGCCAACATGGGCGGGACCGTCCTCATCTACCTGGCCGCGCTCCAGTCCATCCCGGGCGAGCTGTACGAGGCGGCCGAACTCGACGGCGCGAACCTCCCGCAACGCGTCCGGCATGTGACGATCCCTCAGACGCGGTTCGTGATCCTCATGCTGATGCTCCTTCAGATCATCGCGACCATGCAGGTCTTCACGGAACCGTTCGTGATCACCGGTGGCGGCCCGGAGAACGCCACGGTCACCGTCCTCTACCTGATCTACAAGTACGCCTTCCTCTACAACGACTTCGGCGGCGCCTGCGCCCTCAGCGTCATGCTCCTGGTCCTCCTCGGCGTCTTCTCCGCCGCCTACCTGCGGCTCACCCGCTCCGGGGAGGACACGTGAGCGACACCAGGACCCTGCTCTCGCCGGCCGCGCTGGCCCGCCCGCGCGGGAAGGCCGCCTACTGGAGCGTCTTCACCGGCGTCGTCCTGCTCTTCGCGCTCGCCTTCCTGTTTCCCGTGTACTGGATGGTGACCGGCGCGGCGAAGTCACCGGACGAGATCGAGCGGACCCCGCCGACCCTCGTCCCCGAGCGGTGGCACCTCAGCGGCTACACCGACGCGTGGGAACTCATGCAGCTCCCGGCCCATCTGTGGAACACGGTGGTCCAGGCCGCCGGCGCCTGGCTGTTCCAGCTGGTCCTGTGCACGGCCGCCGCCTACGCGCTGTCCCAGCTGCGCCCCGCCTTCGGCAGGGTCGTCCTCGGCGGCATCCTCGCCACCCTGATGGTCCCGGCGCAGGCCCTGGTCGTACCGAAGTACCTGACCGTCGCCGACCTTCCGCTGATCCACGTGAGCCTGCTCAACGACCCCCTCGCGATCTGGCTCCCGGCCGTCGCGAACGCCTTCAACCTGTACCTGCTCAAGCGGTTCTTCGACCAGCTCCCGCGCGACGTGCTGGAGGCCGCCGGGATCGACGGCGCCGGCAGGCTGCGCACCCTGTGGTCGATCGTGCTGCCGATGTCACGGCCGGTCCTCGGCGTCGTGTCGATCTTCGCCCTGGTCGCCGTGTGGCAGGACTTCCTGTGGCCGCTGATGGTCTTCTCCGACACCGGCAAGCAGCCGATCAGCGTCGCACTCGTCCAGCTGTCGCAGAACATCCAACTGACCGTGCTCATCGCCGCGATGGTGATCGCGAGCATCCCCATGGTCGCGATGTTCCTGGTCTTCCAGCGGCACATCGTCGCCGGGATCAGCGCGGGCGCCACCAAGGGCTGACGCCGCCCCCTCCAGAGAAAGGCAGGCACCGTGGTACAGACCGGTCATGCCCGCGCGGACCAGGACTGGTGGCGCGACGCCGTCATCTACCAGGTGTACGTCCGCAGTTTCGCCGACGGCGACGGAGACGGCACCGGCGACCTGTCGGGTGTCCGCGCCCGGCTTCCGTACCTCGCCGAACTCGGCGTGGACGCGCTGTGGTTCACCCCCTGGTACCGGTCCCCGATGAAGGACGGCGGCTACGACGTCGCCGACTACCGTGCGATCGACCCCGCCTTCGGCACGCTCGCCGAGGCCGAGAAACTGGTCGCGGAGGCGGCTGAGCTCGGCATCCGTACGATCGTCGACCTCGTCCCCAACCACGTCTCCGACCAGCACCCCTGGTTCCGCTCGGCCCTCGCCGGCGGCCCCGAGCGGGCACTGTTCCACTTCCGTCCGGGGCGCGGCCGGCACGGCGAACTCCCGCCCAACGACTGGCAGTCGCAGTTCGGCGGACCGGCCTGGACCCGCGTCGGCGACGGCGACTGGTATCTCCACCTCTTCGCCCCCGAGCAGCCCGACCTCAACTGGGCCGAGCCGGCCGTGCGGCGGGAGCACGAGGAGATCCTGCGCTTCTGGTTCGAGCGGGGCGTCGCCGGCGTCCGCGTCGACTCGGCCGCCCTCCTGGTGAAGGACCCGCGCCTGCCGGACTTCGTCGAGGGCCGCGACCCGCACCCGTACGTCGACCGCGACGAACTCCACACCGTCTACCGTGCCTGGCGCGCGATCGCCGACGAGTACGGCGCCGTCTTCGTCGGCGAGGTCTGGCTCCCCGACACCGAGCGCTTCGCCCGCTATCTGCGCCCCGACGAACTCCACACTGCCTTCAACTTCTCCTTCATGACCTGCCCCTGGGACGCGGCGAGCCTGCGCAGGTCGATCGACGAGACGCTCGCCGAGCACGCGCCGGTCGGCGCGCCCGCGACCTGGGTGCTGTGCAACCACGACGTCACCCGTACGGTGACCCGCTACGGCCGTGACGACACCGGCTTCGACTTCGCCGCGAAGTCCTTCGGCACGCCGACCGACCTGGCCCTCGGTACCCGGCGCGCGCGGGCGGCCGCCCTGCTGTCGCTGGCCCTGCCCGGTGCCGTCTACGTGTACCAGGGCGAGGAACTCGGCCTGCCCGAGGTGGACATCCCCGTCGACCGCATACAGGATCCGATGTACTTCCGGTCAGGCGGCACCGATCCCGGCCGCGACGGCTGCCGGGTGCCGCTGCCCTGGTCGGCGGGGGCCCCGTTCGCGGGCTTCGGTTCGCGGGAGGCGCCATGGCTGCCGCAGCCGGTCGACTGGACTTCGTATGCAGTCGACCGGCAGCAGGACGCTCCCGACTCCATGCTCACCCTCTACCGCGAGGCGATCCGCCTCCGCCCGGCCTTCGGCCGCGCACCCCTGACCTGGCTGCCCGCCCCGGACGGCGTCCTGGCCTTCGCCCGCGCGGAGGGCGTGACCTGCGTGGTGAACCTCGCCGACACTCCCGTCGACCTGCCTGCCCACGCCCGGATCCTCCTCGGCAGCGGTCCCCTGGACACCGCCGGCCGGCTGCCCAAGGACACCGCGGTCTGGCTGCGCGTCTGAGACCGCGGCGCGCGGCGCTGGTTGTCCCGCTGTCCCGCAACCCCCACCCCTGAAGGGATCAGCACATGCGCAGAACCAGGACTCCCCAAGGCTCCACCGACGTGCCTGTCAGGATCATGACATTCACCAGGTCGGCGGCCCTGTCCCCGGCCGTAGCGGTCGCGCTGACCGCCGGCCTGCTCACCGCCACCGCCACCGCCACCGCCACCGCCGCCCACGCGGCCGCGGGCGCCACCCTGCCTTTCACCTCCGTCGAGGCGGAGGCCGCCACCACCACGGGCGGCACCAGGATCGGCCCCGACTACACCCAGGGCACGCTCGCCTCCGAGGCGTCCGGCCGTCAGGCCGTGCGGCTGGCGTCCGGGCAGCGCGTGGAGTTCACCGTGCCGCGGGCGGCCAACGCCGTGAACGCCGCCTACAGCGTCCCCGACGGCCAGTCGGGCACGCTGAACGTGTACGTCAACGGGCAGAAGCTCGCGAAGACGCTCGCCGTCACCTCGAAGTACTCCTACGTCGACACCAGTTGGATCGCCGGAGCCAAGACCCACCACTTCTACGACAACACCAGGCTGTTGCTCGGGCGGAACGTCCAGGCCGGGGACAAGGTCGCCGTGGAGGCGGCGGGCGTCCAGGTCACCGTGGACGTGGCCGACTTCGAACAGGTCGCCGCGCCGGCCACCAAGCCCGCCGGAGCGGTGTCGGTCACCGACAGGGGCGCCGACCCCGGCGGCCAGGGCGACTCCACGCAGGCGTTCCGGGACGCGATCTCCGCCGCGCAGGGCGGAGTCGTCTGGATCCCGCCGGGTGACTACCGGCTGACGTCCTCCCTCAACGGCATCCAGAACGTCACCCTCCAGGGCGCGGGCAGTTGGTACTCGGTCGTGCACAGCTCACGCCTCATCGACCAGTCGAGCTCCGCCGGATCGGTCCACATCAAGGACTTCGCGGTGATCGGCGAGGTGACCGAGCGGGTCGACTCCAGCCCCGACAACTTCGTCAACGGGTCGCTCGGCCCGAACTCCACCGTCTCCGGCATGTGGCTCCAGCACCTCAAGGTCGGCCTGTGGCTTACCGGCAACAACGACAACCTGGTCGTCGAGAACAACCGCGTCCTCGACACCACCGCCGACGGCCTCAACCTCAACGGCAACGCGCGCGGGGTCCGCGTCCGCGGCAACTTCCTGCGCAACCAGGGCGACGACTCCCTCGCCATGTGGTCCCTCTACGCGCCGGACACCGGCAGCAGCTTCGAGAACAACACGATCAGCCAGCCCAACCTCGCGAACGGCATCGCGATCTACGGCGGCACCGACATCACCGTCCGCGACAACCTGGTCGCCGACACCAACGCCCTCGGCAGCGGCATCGCGATCTCCAACCAGAAGTTCCTGGACCCCTTCTCCCCGCTCGCCGGCACGATCACCGTCGACGGCAACACCCTCGTGCGTACCGGCGCGCTGAACCCCAACTGGAACCACCCGATGGGCGCGCTGCGCGTCGACTCCTACGACAGCGCCATCAACGCCGCCGTGAACATCACCGGTACGACGATCACCGACAGCCCCTACAGCGCCTTCGAGTTCGTGTCGGGAGGCGGCCACGGCCATCCCACGAGCAACGTCACCGTCAGCGGCGCGACCGTGCGCAACACCGGCACGGTCGTCGTCCAGGCGGAGACCCAGGGGTCGGCGCGGTTCGGCAACGTCCAGGCCACCGGTGTGGGAGCGGCGGGCGTCTACAACTGCCCCTACCCGTCCGGCTCCGGCACGTTCACCCTCACCGACACGGGCGGCAACTCCGGCTGGAACAGCACCTGGTCGGACTGCTCGACCTGGCCGCAGCCCGGTCAGGGCAACCCGGACCCCGATCCGGGCCGCAACCTCGTCAAGGGGCGTCCGGCCACGGCGACCGGCTCGCAGGACGTGTACACGCCGGGGAAGGCGGCCGACGGTGACGCGAACAGCTACTGGGAGTCGGCCAACAACGCCTTCCCCCAGTCCTGGACGGTCGACCTCGGTTCGAGTCAGGCCGTGCGCCGGCTGGTGCTGAGGCTTCCACCGTCGTCCGCCTGGCAGGCCCGCACCCAGACACTGTCCGTCCAGGGCAGCACGGACGGTTCAACCTACTCCACGGTCGTCCCCTCGAAGGACTACCGCTTCGACCCGGCGACCGGTAACACGGTCACCGTCACCCTGCCCGGCGGTGCCCTGCGCCACCTGCGGCTCGGCGTCACCGCCAACACCGGCTGGCCCGCAGCCCAGTTCAGTGAGGTGGAGGCGTATCTGTCCTAGTGCCGCGACAGGCAACGTTCGCCCCGTCGCGACGCCCGGCACGCTCCCCCACTGCCGTAAGGGCGTGGGAGGTGCCCCCACTCGCCGCACCAGCCGAAGACCCGAGTAC